>CAZOIK010000338.1:0-24414 GCA_964579765.1 uncultured Bifidobacteriaceae bacterium | reverse complement strand
CCGGCACGACGGCGACGTCGCGCCGCTCTTCGTATGCGCGGACCAGATCGCGCGCGCGAATGCACTGCCGATAGAGGTCGACGTTGGCAGCCGCCTCGCGCGGGGGGAAGAGCCGCCGGTAGTCGAACAGCGAATGCGCGTTCTCCCAGTACTGCTGGACCGCTCGCTCGTTGTAGTGCAGGTTCGACGCCGTCAACGACTTGTACCAGCGCCAGTCGGTCCCGTAGTGCGGGGACGTCGAGAAGAGATCGAAATCTCCCGCGATGGCGTCGATCGCTTCCGGAATCGACAGGTACGGGCCGATGGACGCGGGGCTGAGCAGGTTGTCGATCACCCAGTCGTCGTGCCGCCGGCTCATGCCCGAAAGGCTCGAGAGATGCGGTCCGAACACCGGGGTCAGCGTCGCCGCCTGGACATCGAGCGGGTCGTCCGGCGCGATCAACAGCTGGCCGAGCAGACGGCGCAGCGTTTCTGGAAAATCCGAGATCGCGTCGTTGCAGGTAATCACCAGCACGCCGCCCGGCGCGACGAACCTGGCGGCCGCGCGCAGGAGCACCGTCGGATCCGGCACACCGGCGAGCCCCAGCACGCCCTCGCACAGCACGAAGTCGAAACGCTCGTCCGTGTCGTACTCCTCGATCAGCGACGAGACGATTTCAATCCGGTCGGCGAGCGGCGGGAACTCATCGAACAGCCGCGCAATACCCTCGACGCCGGCGGGATTGGGCTCGAGCAGCACGTAGCGCGAGGGCTGCAGCGTTGCCGTGTAGAGCGAGTTGAACCCGCCGCCCGGACCGATCTCGAGGACATGGCGTCCACGAAAGAACGACGGCAGCAGCGCCAGGTGCCGGTACAGGCCCGCGCGCCGCGTGAAATGTGCGTCGAGATTCGAGATGTCCTGGCGTACTGGAGAAATCCCGTAACGACGATAGAAGTCGACAAGCGAAGTCAACATGCTGTCGTCATAAGGTGCGGCTTGGGCCCGCAGCGCGAGGCGCACTGTTGAGGCTCGGCGCTAGCAGGGCCCATAGACCGAGAGAGCCTAGAACGACGGCCTCTGGAACCGACATAAAGTGGTAGCGATAGTCAGCACCAACGATCAGACCGGTGATGCCAATAATGGTGAAGTGCGGGAGCGCAATCACCAAGAGCGTTTTCATTAACGCCGTCTGTGCCTTGCGAGTCGCGACGGCCAGGCCGGCCACAAACAACAGCAGTAAGGCCTTTGATGTCCACTCGTCCGCGATTGCCCACAGACGAGCAAGCTGTAACCGCATCGCAGTTCGTCTTACGAACGCCTTCAGCGCATTCGGCCGATTTGGCCCAAAGGCCGTCCGATAGCTGGCCGGCATGAGCGCCAGCTGCGGGTCCGCCGTATTTCGATCGAGAAAGTAGAACGACAAGTTCTGGCGCTCGGCTTGTGGTGCTCGTGGATCCAAAAGGCGTCCGGACACCACGCCCGGCTTCCATACGAGCATTCCGGAACGGCTCACACCGATCGCAACATACGTGAGAGGGTGTCTGCGGAACGACAACATCGCCGCACGCCCGAGCAGCGCATAGTCGTTGACGGCGAAATTGATGAACTCATAATAGTCGTCGGTGGGGTGCGCGAACATGAAGTCCACCATCTGCTTCGACGGTGCCCCTTTGTGGAACACTTCCGGCGGAAACGCGATCCGTTCAGTATCCGCGGTGAAGCCGTACGCGTTGAGCCAGCTGACTGGTTCAGGTTCTCTGGCCACAAGTTGCTGCGCGGCGGTACCCAAGCGGCTTGAAATCTCCTCAATTTCTGGGCCACCGACGGTGTGCAGATTCAAGCCCTCTTGTCCGCCGAGTACGTAAGCGGTAAAAAACAACTGCGAGCCCGCGTAATCGACTCCGCCCTCTCTTGCGATCGCTCTCGAGCGCCAGCGGCCATAGCCGATCAGTGCGAGTAGCAGAACCAGTGCGCCGGTTACGATTGCTCTGCGATGTGTATGCACGAGCAGAACAAGCAGCGCCAGGCAGAGGAGCCCGGATAGATTCGCCGCCGGACGGGAAAGGGAGGTAATGAGCCAGGTAGCCGCGACCAGCAAAGCGCGCATATAGCTCGGCCGCTCCAAGACCCAGAGAGTCAAGGCACAGCTGAGCGTAAACATGAAGATGAACAACTGATCGTGATGCAGCCATCCGGCGAATTGGTAGGGAGCCAGGCTGAGCATGACAAGACAACCTGCGGCCCACGCGATAGCGCAGTCAAATCTGGCAATCTGCCAGTACACCAACACTGGAAGCAAAGCAGCCATGACGAACTGCGCGACGAGAACCGCGCCAGGATGCTTTCCGAGGAGAACGATGAAGAGCGGATAACCGATATCCCGTACAGCAATCGGCTGCACCGAGCTGAGTGGAGCCCCGGTAATCCAATTCGCAAGCGCGACAAAGTGCCACGACCCGCCCGGCGCAGACCATTCGGTCACCGCTGCCATGAGACTCGTGACAAGTAGGCTCAACAGAGCCAAGCTAAACGGCGCCTTCAACGATCGCGGCTGAATCACTTGAGATGTCTGGCGACGACCTGATTCACGCGTGTCAGAAACACCTGAACCTCTTGGGGATGCGAGTCCTCCGGCGCCCAGGGCGCGAACATGGTGTCAGCTCTATCGAACGGGCCGTTGGTCGCCTCGTGAAACACGAGGACATCGGAACGAATCAGCAGCGTGTGGTAGATCGGCGTCGCGATGCGATAGAAGAACGCGCGTCCGGAACCGTACGCGCCCATCGGAATCACGTCGGCGACCGCGCCATCGTCGTCGAAGATCACGACGTCGACATCGCCCTCGATGACGTGGAACGACTCGCTCTTGCCCAGGTGCTTGTGCGGCCGAACGTACGCCTGCCGATTGTGCACGATGAGCATCTCGTGGAGGCGATCGTCCACATCGGGATGAGCGCACAGCCGGATGCGTCCGCGCGGATTACGACTGGCCGCGCGCTTGAGCTCCTCCACGGCCGCCCTGTCGACCGTGACGATGCGGTCGGTCGCGTAGAGCACTTCGGCGCTTTCAGTTTTCGCGCGCATGTCCTGCGTCCGGCGTGCTCACCATCCCGCCGCGTACGCGCTTGCGGGAGAAATCGACGCGAAAAGCCCGCCGCGCTGCACGAAGGCGGCGTTGCCGCGCACGACCTTCTCTTCGCTCGCGGGATTGAGCCCGAGCAGACAGAGCGTGATGCCCCGTTCGAGCAGAGCCGGCGAGCCGACGATCTGCAGCCGCGTGCCCGGCATGTACATCCCGAGCTTGTGCGGGTTGTCGTCCACGACGCAGTCCAGGTCGTCTTCGACGTCGAAGACGCTCACGAACGTCACCGCCGAGTGTCCTCCGCCGAACAGCGCGATCTTGCCGCCCTGCCGGCGATGCGTCCGCAGGAACGCGCGCACGCGCTCCCGGTACTGTGGAAACTGTTCGCCGAACCGCCGCGCCCTCGCCTGCTCTGTTTGGTCCGCCGCAACCGGCAGCGCCTGCGGCGCGCCGCCGCTCGCTTTCACGATGGCGACGAGCGAGTTCTCGGAGGGATACGGATAGTTCTCGGTGCGGACGACCTCGAGGCCCACGGACGCAAATCCGGTGCGGAAGGTGGCCGGCGTGTAGTAGAGCGTGTGCTCCTCCCAGATCATCACGTAGTCGCACCGGTCGAGCGCGCGCATGCAGTCCGGCACTTCGACGACGAGATAGCCGGAGGGCGACGCGAGGCGGCGCAGCGCGTCGATGAAGTCGCGCGGCGAGTTCGCATGCTCGAGGACCTGGCGCGCGATGACCACGTCCGCGCGGCCGTGACGGGCCGCAGTGGCATCGGCCGCGGCCGGTGTCAGGCGCGCCTGCACGGTTTCAACGCCGCAGCCGGCATGTGCGCCAGCGACGCCGAGGTCGTCCCTGAGATCCACGCGCCAGCGCCGCAATCCGCGCCGCTCGAGACGCGCCAGGGCGGAGTCGTCCTTGAAGCTGACGCCGGCTGCCGTGGCTCCTGGTCCGATTCCCGGCAGCTTCATGATCACGTCCACGAGCTGATCCAGGTGGCCTTCGGGCTCGTTGTACGTGATCCACTCGAAGGGCGGCACGAGCGCGCCGGGCGGCACGGATTCATCGATCTGCACGAGGCCGCAGGCGGTGCACTGGACCAGCGCGATGGGAAAGCAATCCTCGACATCATCCGGCGCCGTTCGAAACCGGTTCGCGATCGGCTGCGGCCCGATGTCGATGATCGGCGTCAACGCGTCGCGCGTGCACAGACGGCAGGCCTGCCTCACAGCCGACGCAGCCCTTCGTCGAGCGGCGTGAACGCCAGATCCGGACACGCCGACAGCAGCGCCGACGGATCGAACCGGTGATCGACCTGGGCTTTCGTGCGCGGGCGCGACTCGATGGCCGGCCGCTTCCCCGTCAGCCGCTCGATCGCATCGAGCGCCTGCAGGTACGTGTAGCTCGTGCCGCTGACGACATTCAACACGCCCTCGCACGCCCCGAAGAGCAGCCGCGTCGCCGCGTCGACGGCGTCATCCACGAACAGGAACTCGCGCAGCTCGCGGCCGTCGCCCCACAGCGTGATCGACGCGCCGGCGCGCGTCTTCTGCATGAATCCGCCGGGGCCGTAGTAGTAGCCCGGTTCGCTCGGGCCGTACACGAGCGGCGGACGGAGCACCAGCAGCGACGTGCCGGCGTGCTGCGCGGCGGCTTTCATCAGCAGACGCTCGGCGGTGAACTTGCCGATGCCGTAGTACGACGTCGGCTGCACGGGCGTGGCTTCGGTGATCGTGCCGTGCTGTACGTCCTCGCCGTAGACGGCCGCCGAGCTGAAGAACAGCACGCGCGCCACGGGCGCCATGGCCAGCGCGCGGCAGACCGTCGACGTGATCGCCAGGTTCTGCCACAGCACTTCGAGCGTGTCTCCGAGCTGTTTCTTGATCGCGGCGCAGATCACGACGGCCGCATCGGGATCGAAGAGCCGCGCGAGCGCCTCGGCCGAGGCGGGTCCGGTCAGATCGAGATCGGTCATCGAACATCCGAGGAGCGCAACGCCGGGAGCCGTGCGCGTCAGCGACGCGGCGAGCCGGCAGCCGATGTACCCGGTATGGCCGAGCACGACGATGCGGCTGAACCGCGGCACGGACATCACGCGCGCTTGCCGACGCAGAGCGCGAAGAGATAGTGCGCGAGCTTGTGAAAGCCGGTATGCACCACCTCGTCGTTCATCGAGAACATGAACACGTCGTGGAAGTGCTGGAGCATGACGGCCTTCAGATCGGGCGCCGTCTTGCAGTTGACGTGGCCCGCCTTGCTGACCGGTGACGCATACGCCTGTGACTCGAGCGACGGCATCCCGATGATCAGCACGCCGGGCGCGACGAGCGAGTCGCAGATGTTCGACAGGAACCGATCCTCGTCCTTCGGATCGATGTGCTCGAGCACGTCGAGCGCGTACGCGGCGTCGAACGGACCCGCGACCGGGCCGGTCAGCATGTCGTGCTGCCGGACCTCGAACGCCCACGGATCCTCCATCCCCTGCTGCGCGTCCTCGACCCATTCGGGCAGCAGCTCGATGCCGACGAGCGATCCCACTGCCTGC
Source organism: uncultured Bifidobacteriaceae bacterium (assembly GCA_964579765.1). Classification (GTDB taxonomy): domain Bacteria; phylum Acidobacteriota; class Vicinamibacteria; order Vicinamibacterales; family CAVVIG01; genus DATNBT01. The sequence goes on along the minus strand of CAZOIK010000338.1, from coordinate 18,810 downwards.
TTCACGACGCGGCTGGCCCACGCGTCGCCGCAGCCGACCTCGAGCACGCGTGCCTTGCCGTCGAGCATCTTCGCCACGAACTTGTACCTGGCGAGCACGACGCCGAACCGCTTCGGATCGGCATGCCACGCCGCGTCGGCGCGCAGGCCGAGCCGCTGCGCGCCCTTCTTGGCGCGCAGCTCGATGTGCGCCTGATACTGCCGCTCGCGGGTGTCTTCGCTCACCGTCAGTCCATCCTCAACAGTACGCGTCCGGCCTCGCCCTCGCGCACGAGCGCGATCGCGTCGTTCACCTGCTCGAGCGGGAACTCGTGCGTCACGAGGCCGTCGAGCGAGAGCCGGCCCACCTTCATCAGCCGCACGTAGCGGGGGATGTCGACGTGGGGTTCGGCGCTGCCGCCGTGCGACCCGTGCAGCGTCTTCCTGAAGTGCAGCGGCAGCGAGTAGATCGAGATATTGTCGCCCTTCCGCGGCACGCCGACAAGAATCGTCTTGCCGTCGGGATGCGTCAGCTCGTACGCGAGTTCAATCACCCGCGCCCGTCCCGTCGTGTCGACGACGACGTCGGCGCCCTGCGGCCCACAGATCTCGCGCACCTTCGCCGCGACGTCCTCGGTCTTCGAGTTGAACGCGTGCGTCGCGCCGAATTTCTTCGCCCATGCGATCTTCGAGTCCACGACGTCGATCGCGACGATCGGATTGGCCGAGACGAGCGCCGCCGACTGGACGATGTTCACGCCGACGCCGCCGATGCCGAACACGACCACGGACTGTCCGACCTGGACGTTCGCGTCGCGGTTGATCACGCCCATCGCCGTCGTCACGGCGCAGCCGAAGAGCGGCGCAAGGCGCAGATCGAAGTCGCCGGCGATTTTCGTCACCCGGTTCTCTGAGACGACCGCCTCGTCGTTGAACGTCGTCACCCACCCGGCGTTCACTTTCTTTCCGTTCCACTGATACGACGCCGGCTCGCCCTGCAGCCCGTCGCTCGGCCGCCAGTGCATGACGACGCGATCGCCGGTCTTCACCGTCCGGACGCCCGGGCCCACGCCAAGCACGGTGGCCGATCCCTCGTGTCCGAGCAGGTGCGGCAGGAACTTGTCGGGGCCTTTCGCGCCGTCGATCTCGTTGAGCTGCGCGCCGCAGATGCCGCTGTAATGCACTTTCACGCGCACCTGGCCGAACGCCAGCTCGCGTGGAGCCTCGAGGTCGGCGACAACCAGCGGCTGGTTGAGCTCGACGAGAATCGCCGCTTTCATGGGATGCGCGCCTATTCGAAGTAGATGAATTCGTAATCGCCGGTGTAGCCGTAGTGCTCGTACAGCCAGATCCACTCGGCCGTGTCGAAGAACGACTCGCACGTGAGCGCCCAGCACTGGAGGTTGAACTGCTCCAGTTCGTTCCGGTAGCTCTCGAGCATGATGTACTTGTTCTTCCCGACGCGCTCGATCTCGCCGACCGCGGTCTGCAGCTCGAACACGCGGAGGTTGTGCAGGCAGCCGAGGGAGAGGACGAGGTCGAAGTACTTGTCGCCCCACGGATAGCGATCCTGCGCGCGGTAGCGCGTCAGGTACGGCCGGATCGGCTCGGGCGCGTCGGCCAGGCCGTGGCGCGAGATGTCGAAGCCGACGACCTCCGACTCCGGCAGCAGCTGCTTGATCTCGTGCAGCAGATGCGCCTTGCCGCAGCCGACGTCCAGAATCCTCGCCTTGGGCCCCAGCCCGTAGTGATCGATGAACTGCTGCGCGACCGCCTTCCACCGGCCGTCGTATCTGTAGCCGCCGTAGCCGTACCGGCGATCGCCGTCCCAGTAGTCGAACTCGTACTCCTTCGCTTTCATCATGCAGTGGACCTTGTCGTCCACCATGCGTGCCAGGTAGTCGCGCGTGGTCCTCTTGTGCAGCGGCGTCGCGAGATTGAGAAGCTGTCCCATGTGTCCTTTTCGTCTGGTCGGTCTAGGCGGTTCTGACCGCGAGGAGGCTGTTGACCGCCGCCACGGTCCGTTCGGCCGTGATGCCGTACTGCGCCATCATGCTGGCCTGCGATCCGTAGCCGTGGGGAAACACATCGGGCAGCCCGATGCGCTTGAAACGCGCCGTGGCGCCCACGCCGGCTTCGGCGAGCACCTCGGCGACGGCGCCGCCGAGACCGCCGACGATCGTGTGCTCTTCGATCGTCACCACGGCCTGCACGCGCGCGGCGTGCGACAGCACGGCGTCGGCGTCGAGCGGTTTCACCGTGTGCATGTGCAGGACCGTCGCTCCGACGCCGGCCGCGTTCAGCGCGTCGGCGGCCTCCAGCGCGATCTTGAGCGTGATGCCGGTCGTGACGAGCAGGACGTCGCTTCCCGACGTCATCTGGATGGCCTTGCCGATCTGGAAGCCGTGCTCCGGCTTCGACACGATCGGATCGCCGCCCTTGCCGAGACGGATGTAGATCGGTCCGTGATGATCGACGGTCAACGGCATCAGGCGCGACATCTCGTCCGCGTCGCACGGCGCGACGATGGTCATGTTCGGAACCGCCCGCATGATCGCCAGGTCGTCGATCGCCAGATGCGTCGGCCCGAGCGGCGCGTACACGACGCCGCCGCCGTTGGCGATGAGCCGCACGTTGACGTCGTGCAGGCCGAGATCGAGCACGACCTGCTCGTAGCAGCGCCGCGAGAGGAAGGTCGCAATCGTATTCACGTACACGATGCGGCCCTCGAGCGCCATGCCGGCCGCCATGCCGACGATGTTCGCTTCGCTGACGCCTTCCATGAAGAAGCGATCGGGGATCTCGCGGCGGAAGTTGTCGAGCGTGCCCGCGCCGAGATCCGACCCGATGAAGACGATCCGGTCGTCCTTCTTCGCCAGCTCGTACACCATGTCGAGGCTTCGCTTCCGCATCGTCAGGCTCCCGACGCCTCCAGCGCCTCGATCAGCTTGTCCGCATCCGCGGCCGACACCTTGTTCTGGTGGTGCCACGCCATGTTGTTCTCGGCGAACGCGACGCCCTTGCCCTTGACGGTGTGGCAGATGATCGCGCCAGGCTTGTGCGGATCGAGCGGTAGCGACGTCAGCACGCGTCGGAGCTCGTCGACGTCGTGTCCGTTGACGTCGCGGACGGCGAACCCGAACGCGCGCCACTTGTCGCCGAGCGGCTCGAGGTCCTGCACCATCGCGGTGCTCGCGTACGACTGATGCTTGTTGTAGTCGGTCAGCACCGTGAAGCCGCCGAGCTTGTGCTTGCCGGCCGACAGCGCCGCCTCCCACACCGAGCCCTCGTTCGACTCGCCGTCGCCGATGACGACGAACGTGCGGTGGGACGCCCCGGTCGCCCGCGCGTTGAGCGCCATGCCGAGGGCGATCGACATGCCGTGGCCGAGGCTGCCGGTCGATGCCTCGACGCCGGGGATGTGATGTTCGGGATGGCCGCCCAGCAGCCCGTCGCTCTTGCAGAACGTCCAGAGCTCACTCTCCGGAATGAAGCCCTTGTCCGCGAGCATCGCGTAGAGCGCCAGACAGCCGTGGCCCTTGCTGAGGATGAATCGATCGCGCCCGGGACACTTCGGATTCTTCGGATCGTACCTGAGCACGTCGTCGTAGAGGACGCGCAGGATTTCCACGAGCGAGAACGCGGCGCCGACGTGGCCGCGCTGGCCGGCGGCCAGCGTCCGGATGATCGTGCGGCGCAGGGCGCGCGACCGCTCGTCGAGCTTGATTGTCAGCGGATCAGTCATCAGTCATCAGTCGGCAGTCATCAGCCGAGATAGGGATTGTCGCGGTACTCGCGGCGAAGGCGGGCCGCAAGCGCGTCGGCCTTCTGCAGCTGCGCCGCCCGCGTCTCTGCCGTCGCCGTCGTCGCCCGGTCGGGCAGGAAGTCGTTCAACAGAATCACGCACCACTTGAGGCCGAACATCGGGTAGACCACCCGCGCCCGATCGGCGAGGCCGGGCGCGAACGCGCACGCCGCGACGAACCGCTCGGCGTAGCGCCGTTTCAGCGCGTCCGGCAGCGTCATGCCCGGATGCAGCAGGAAGTCGACGACCGTCTTCGCGGGATCGTCCCAGCCGAAATATTCGAAGTCCACGAAGGCCAGCGCGCCGCCGGGACGGCGAATCGCGTTGTGGAATCCGAAATCCGACGGACTCAACGCGCGCCGCGCGGGCTCGAGCTCCGCGTCGACGTCCTGCCCTGCCCGCGTGGCCGCAGCATCGTACCACTGAAAGATCTCGCGCCTCAGCGGGTCGAACACACCGGCCAGCCAGTCCTCCAGGCCCGCATCGCCGGCGGACGCCCTGAGCCGGCCGGCGCGCGCGTCCACGTGCGCCGCCACCGCGCGCAGCGAGAAACTCGCTTCGGAGGCGGGTCCGAACAGGGCCGCGCCGGGACGCGTTCTCAGCGTCTGCATCCCGCCGAGCAACTCGACGACCGCATCGACGTCCTCGGGCGTGACGCCGGCGGAGTCGGGCGGCTCGCCGTCGATGTACTCGTAGATGGCGCAGTGATGATCGCGGTCGTCGGCAATCGGGCGGGGCACGACGCGCACGTCATTCTGCCACAGGAACCGGAGCGCGCCGAACTCCGTGGCCAGCCGATCGCGCGTGTCGCCCGCATCGCGCCGGTAGAACTTCACCACGACCGGCGGCTCGGCGGACTCGCCGCCCTCCAGCGTGACGCGGAACACACGGCTGTTGCGACCCGCGCCAATCCGCACGACGGCGCGCGCGGGGCGGCCGAGCAGATCGCGGCAGATGGCCGCGACGTCAGGCGCGGGCGGCGAAGAAATGCTCATGCAGCGGTGGCCACGACTCGAACAGGAACTGCTCGACACCGGCGGGAAACGCCGGCTCGCTGAACACTTCTTCGAGATCGTCGATGAAGTGCGTGCAGGCAAGGGCGCGAATCCGCGCGATCTTCCCGCCGCGCGTGCTCTCGAAGAACACCTGGTCGCGCGAGAACCCGAGCCCGGATTCGGCGAAGAACCCCTGCGCCGTCATCCACGCGAGCGCCGCGTCGCGCAGGTTCGTGCCGGTTTCGTCGTAGCCGGCGAACTCCGTCTTGTGGCTCACGATGTAGGTCGGCCAGCCGCGCGCGCGGCAGGCGCGGACGAACGCATCGGCGCCGGGCATCAGCGCTGCGCGGCCCATCAGCGGCCCGTAGATCAGCGCCTGGAGTTTCTGCCATTCGATCTCGCCGTCGGGCTGCAGGCGAATCCGGTCGCGGACGCTGCGCTTGCTGCGATCGCCGCCCGCCGCGATCAGCCCGCGCTCGATTGCGGCGTCGTGAATCAGCGCGTCGTAGCTGACGAGCGTGTTGTCGAAATCGATGCCAATCACCGGCGCCATCCGCTCAGCGTCCCGACAGCGCCTCGTCGGGCGAGGTCGGCAGCCCGATCACCCGACGCCAGACGTCCATGGTCTTCGCGAGACGAAGCGCCGATCGATCGCCTAGCACGGACCGATCGCCGTCGCGACGGACCTGGCCGAGCGCCGTCAGCCGCTCGAGCCGCTCGCCGACCATGTGCGCCGGGTTGTACTTGTCGACGAGCGCGTCGAGCTGCAGCCGGTCGTCCCACGCGATCTCGAGCAGCAGATGCATGTGGAGCGAGGTCTCGGCGATGTTCACGACGTCGAGGTAGAGAATCGACAGCGCCGCATACGTCACCGCGACGTACACCAGCGCGAACGCCGCAGTCGTGATCGAACGGCCGACGAGAGATGCGACCGACAGCCCGGCCACGACGAGCAGCGCGACGAAGCAGAGCGCGATTCCCGCGATCGCGCTCGTGTGGGCCGTTGGATGCCGGTCTGCCGCGCGCAGCGTGCGGTACGCGAGCACGTGCCCCACGAAGATCCCGGCCGGCGAGAGCACCAGCAGCAGCGCGAGCGTTCCGGCGAGCGTCATCGTTCCCCTATCCGCCCGCGCCGTCCGGCAGGCCGATCGTGTGCCGGTAGAAGAGCACGAGACCCGCCAGCACGCGGCCGCCGGCGCCGAGCGACACGCGACTGCCGGCCGCTTCGATCAACCCGTCGTTCACGAGGTTGACCACGCGATTCCCGCCGAGCGCGGTCTGCAGATACGGCAGCTGGATCTCCTCGCGCCGCAGGCCGGCGGGGCTGCGCTCGAGCAGCTTGAGGATCTCAATCGAGGGACTGAACGCCGAGATGAGCGTGTAGCCGATGATGTAGACACTCGAGAGCGCTCCGTGCATCAGCAGCACCGCGAGCAGGTCGGGCGTCGCAGCGGTTCGCGTCAGCGTCCACTCGGCCGCTGGTCCGGCGACGAGAAAGATGCCGGCGAGCAGCGGCAGCCATACCCGATAGGTCCCGGGCCGCCGCACGCGCCAGATGACGACGTGCACGGCGAGGCAGGCCGCGAACAGCGCGGCGGCCTCGACGACGACCTCCGCGATGCCGCTCACTTCAGGTGCACCGCCTGCATCGTCTTGATGTTGTAGTAGCGGATGTCGGTCATCGGGTTCGGGATCAGCCCTGCCTTGAAGCCGTCGACCAGGCCCCGCGCGGCGTCTTCGATCGTGTGCGTCGGCACGAAGCCCAGCTCGCGCCGGATCTTCTCCGACGAGATGTGATACGAGCGGTTGTCGTCGGAGGGCGTCGTCACGATCTCGGTCGACGCGCCGACGACGTTGCGCACCATCGTCGCGATGTCCATGACCGTGTGGTTCTCGTACCCCGCGTTGAAGATGCGTCCGCTGATCTGCGCGTCCGCCGCGTCGAGCAGCCGCAGGTAGCAGGCGACCATGTCGGCGATGTGGATGTTCGGCCGCTTCTGCGCGCCGCCGAACACGGTGATCTTGCCGCTGTTCACCGCGTAGTTCGTGAGGATGTTCACGGTGAGATCGAGACGCAGGCGCGGCGAGTAGCCGCACACGGTGGCCGGCCGCAGGATCACGCAGGTGAAGCCCGGCGCCTGCGCCTTCAGCAGCACGTCCTCGCACATCGCCTTGTACTTCGAATAGTCCGTGAGCGGTTCGAGCGCGAGCTCCTCCGTCACGTTCTGCTCGGGCTTCACGCCATACACGCTGGACGACGAGGCGTAGATGAAGCGCTTGACGCCGCAGTCCCTGGCCACGGCGACGAGATCGAGGAACGCGTCGTAGTTGATCGACTTGCCGAGGTCGGGATTCAGCTCGAAGCTCGGGTCGTTCGAGATGCACGCGAGATGGATCACGGCGTCGCATCCGGGCATCACCCGCTCGAGCAGCTTCCGATCGCGGATGTCGCCCTTGATCTGCTCGAGGTTCGGGTTGTCTGCGACCGGCGCGAGCACGTCGCCATAGAGATAGAGGTCGACGACCTTGACCTGATACCCGCGCTCGAGCAGCGCGGGGACAAGCATGGCGCCGACGTAGCCGGCGCCTCCGGTGACCAGAATTCTGTTTACGTCGCTCATGAGTTCTTTGTCCTCGACAAGATCAATTAAGAATTCAGATGAGAGGCTTCGCCGCCATGAGAAGCGGCGAGCCGGCGCTCGAGCAGCGCACGCAGGTCGGCGTGCATCCGGTAGAACTGCCGGCCTTCGCCGGCGGCCTGCGGGCGCGGCGCGCCACGCCCGTGTGCGAGCACCCCGGCGAGCGTCTCGGCGTACAGATCGAGCTGCGCCTCGTTGACCCGGCCGCGCAGCGCCTCGATCGTCCGGCACCCGGCGGCGTCGACCACGCGCGTCGCCGCGATGTCTCCGGTGTCGATCCCGTCGTCGATCCAGAACACGCTGCAGCCGACCGGATCGCCGTTGAATGCCGCCCACTCCGCCACGTTCATCCCGCGATACGCCGGCAGCACGCCCATGTGCGTGCCGAGCGTGCCGAGCGTCGGGAGCCCCAGAATCGGTTTGTGCAGGATGCCGGCGCCGGCGTTGACGGCGACGTCCGGGGCCGTCCGGGCCACCGCGGCGACGGCGGAGCTGTCGTTGATGGCGGTCACGCTGATCACCGGCCACCCAAGGCGGCCGCAGAGGCCGGCGCTGTCATCCTGACGGTGCCGCAGCTGCGAGAGCCGCCGGCGCACGCGGGATGCGCGTCCGGCCTCGACGACCACGGCCGTCGGTACGACGCCGCGCTGCTGCCAGCGGCGCGCGAGCGCCGCGAACATCGGCGACTGTCGGGTGGTGTAGGCAACGACTCGCAGCCTGCGCCTCTAGTGCTGCCGCGCCGCCCGCGCAAGCCAGGCCTGCTTCCCGAGCAGCGCGTCGACGAAGAACTTGGCCGCCCAGTTCGGCAGCGCGTAGGGGATGTACCCGCCCCCGACCGGCCACGATCCCGGGACGCCGCCGCGAATGCCCGCGTCACCGCTCGCCATCGACTGCGCGCGCTTCACATGATCGAGGGCCGTGAACGCGGCATTGACGAATCGCGCATCGCCCGTCGTGACCGCGACGTGCATCCACAGGATCGCGAGCTGCGCGTTGCCGGTCAGGCAGGTGTAGTCGGCCGCCGGCCGCCACTGATGATCGAGGACGCCGGGCAGCCTGCGCGAGCGCTCGAGCCGGTGCATCAGCGACTCGGCTGCACGATGGACCGCGCGTACGCCCTCATCGATGCCCCGCCGCTCCGAGACCAACAGCGTGCCCCACAACGCGTACGCGATGGTGTGCGTGTAGGACCGGCGTGCCGCATGGCCGGCTTCCGAGAAACCGCACGCGTCGAACCAGCCGGTCGCGGTATCCACCTGCCCGAGCACCCAGCGGACGTTGCGTTCGGCGGCGGCGACAAACCGCGCCTCGCCGGCGTACTCGCCGAGCTCGGCGAGCCAGCAGGCGGCATGCGCGCTGTAGGTGCATGCCAGACCCCGATAGAAGTGCTGCCGCCACGCGCCGTCGGCGTCCTGGACGTCGCAGATCCACCGCGCCGCGCGCATCGCCGCGTCGAGCGCGCGCGGATCGCCGCTCTGCTGGTGCCAGCGCTGCAACCCGTGCACGATCTGTGCGGAGTTGAACGGCGAGGGCCTCGTGCGGTTGTCGGCAATCTCCAGCGCAGGGAATCCACCGTCGGGCAGCTGCACCGAGAGCAGGAAGTCCACGCAGCGCGACGCGCGCTCGCGATAGCGATCGTCTCCGGACGCATCGGCGACCGCGAGCAGCGTCGGCACCAGATAGCCGGTGGTCTCGGGGTACGACGACGTCCAGCCGCCCGACAGACGGTAGCGGCCGGAGACGCCCCCGTCGCCCGTGGCGTCCTGCGCGCGGGCCAGCCACGCCACGGCGGCCTGCAGCGACGCCTCGTCGGCGGGCACCGGCATCCGTCCGGGCGCGCGATGCGATCGCATCAGACACGCGGCGCTCGACGGCCGCCACGCGCCCGACGCGCGCGCGCGCCGCAGCGCCGCTAGAAGCAATCTTCATTGCCGGCGATCCACGACTCGTGCCACAACACGGCGTTCATCACCGTCCAGAGCTGAAAGCTGTGACCGCCCGAGCCCCTGGCCTGCGCGTCCAGCAGCCCTCTGAAGTAGCCGTTGTCGAAGAACCCTTCGCGCGCGAGCGCCGATCGATCGAACGCGGCGAGACAGCGTCTGCCGAAGTCGCCCTCGGCGAACCACTCCTCCATCGGCGCGCCGAATCCCTGCTTGCGGCGGTAGATCATGTCGTGATCGAGATAGGGCTCGGCGGCTTTCTTCAGCAGCCACTTGCCCACCGTGTCCTTGAGCTTGTAGGCCGGCGGCACGCGCGCGGAAAACTCCACGAGCTCGTGATCGAGGAACGGCACGCGCGCCTCGACGGCGTGCGCCATCGTCAGCTTGTCGACGCGCATCAGCAGATGCTCCGGCAGCCGCAGCTTCATCTCGAGATAGGGAATCTTCTGCAGCACCTCGGGCTCGGCAAGATGTCCGGTGAGTCCGCCGACATAGTGCGAGACCACGGCGTGGCTGTCGAGCGTACGATGGCTGTCCGGCACGAGACCAGGCACGGGACAGTCGATCTCGGACCGGAAAGCCTCACGGCCCGGCGTCAGCTGCAGGCGTCGATCGCCCCACCAGCAGACCGCCCCGCCCCAGAACAGTTCCTCGCCGCGCTGCGCGCGCTGCTGCACCTCGAGCCCTTCGCCTGAGAGCGCGGCGCGCGGCTGCCGGACGGCCGATGCGATGACGCGCCACCACGGACGTCCCTCGCGCGCGGGTCGATACACGGACTCGTACAGCCGCCGATAGTGCTCGCACCACCAGTAGCCCAGGAAGTTCTCGTCGGCGCCCTCGCCGACCTGCACGACGGTGGTCCCGCTGTCCTTCACGAGCTTCGAGAGGAAGTACAGGGGGATGCAGACGGTGTCGGCGATCGGCTCGTCCTGCAGGCGGACGAGCAGCGGCAGGAAGTTCTGCATCTCGTGGCGATCGATCAGGACCTCGTGATGATCGGTCTTGTACCGCTGGCTGATGCGCCGCGCGAACTGGAACTCGTTGTAGTCTTCCTTCCCCTTGTAGCCGATCGTGAACGTCGTCACGGGGCGCGACATCAGCTCGCTCATGAGCGCCACGTTCATCGACGAGTCCACGCCGCCCGACAGCAGCACGCCGAACGGCACGTCGGACACCATCCGGCGCGCGATGGACTTCTTGAGCAGCGTCGTGAGCTCGGCGACGGCATCGCCCTCGCTCATGTCGCGCTCGGAGAAAAGCGTCGATCGATCGGGACGGCAGTCCCAGTACTGGCACGCCGTCGCGCGTCCCTGATGATCGATCGTGAGGATGTGGCCCGCCGGCAGCTTGAAGATGCCCTTGAACAGCGTCAGCGGCGCCGGCGTCACGATGAACGTCAGGTAGTGCCAGAACGCCGTGCGATCCATCTCCGGCGTGACGGCCGGATGCGCCGTCAGCGCGCGAATCTCCGAGGCGAACAGCCACTCGCCCTGACGGGTGCGCGTGAAGTACACCGGCTTGATGCCGACACGATCGCGGAGCAGGTGCAGGACCGGGCGTCCCGGCTCGCGCGCGTCGTAGATGCCGATGGCGAACATGCCGTGGAACTTCTTGACGCAGGCCACGCCCCACTCTTCGTACGCGTGGAGGATGACCTCCGTGTCCGAGTGATCCGTCTTCCACCTGTACTTGCCGAGCGCCTCGAGCTCCTTGCGCACGTCGGCGTGGTTGTAGATCTCGCCGTTGAACGTCAGCGTGACCGTGCCGGCCGCATTCGACATCGGCTGCGCGGCGGCGTCGGACAAATCGATGATCGCCAGGCGCCGGTGTCCGAGCACGCACCTGCGATCGGGCGACGTCCACAGGCCGTGGCCGTCCGGCCCTCGATGGGCCATGCGGTCACGCATGCGTCCGACGACGTCCGCGGCCGTCGCCGCGCCTTCAGGATGAAACGTTCCGACGATGCCGCACATCAGAGGTCAGAGGTCAACGCCGCCACAGCCGTGCGAGCCGCGACATGAGCCTGCGATCCCGTTCGCGCTGCAGCGCGCCGATCTGCTCATGTGCCTCGGCGATTTCGCGATCGCGCCTGGCGACCTCGCCGACGTAGTACTCCTCGAGCTTGCGGCGGCCGGCATCCGCGGCGCTCTCGGACCTGAGCGCCCGCAAGTCGGGCGGGACCGCGTCGACCCACGCCTGCTCGGTCTCCTCGATGAGCGCGCGCACGTCGTCGGGCGAGCGCATGGGACGATCGCCGGCCGATGCCGTGTCCGTCTTGATCGACACCGCCATGATCAGTTCACGAGAAGTCGGGTCGAGCGCCATCGCCCAGTAGTTCGCCAGATCGGTGCCGGTGAGCGACGAGAGCGCGTACACGCTGTAGTTGAACAGCTCGAGCGAGACATCGCACTGGCCGCTCTGCTCCAGCATCCAGGCGACCTCCGATGGCGTGTACTCGCGGTGATGTCCTTCGAACGGGGGCTCGGCGCGGAACTGCGCGGCGATGTTCGCCATCACGCTTTCCCCGGCCATCAGCCGCTGGCGATGATAGAGATACGCGTGGTTGGGCGTGTCGATCACCAGGCAGCCCCCCGGCTTGAGCACCCGCGTCAGCGACTGCAGCAGCAGCCGCGGCGTATGCGGGACGTGCTCGATCACGCCGAGGCACAGCACGACGTCGTAGGTGTCGGCCGGGATGTCGTGCAGGTCGCGCCCGACGGACTCGAAGTCGTGAAGGGTCACGCCGGCCTGGCGCATCAGATCCTGCATCGGCGCGAACGCCGAGCCGTAGGCCCGGTAGCCGTCAACGGCGTCCACGTGGAATCCCGCGCCGGCGAACATCAGCGAGAAGTTGCCGAAATACGATCCGTAGTCGAGCAGTCGGCCGGCGGCAATCCCGCGCCGGCGCAACGCCGCCGCGATGTGCGCCATCCGCGCGATACTGCACCGCAGATAGCCCGGCCAGTCGAACGCCGCCAGCTCCGGTGAATGCGCCGCCAGGCTCACGACGTCGCGGCCCTTCACGGCGTCCAGCACACAATCCACCGCGCGGACGGCCGCCGGCAGGTCTGCCGGAAAACTCCCGGCCAGGCACTCCGGAAAATTGAGCCGCAGGATCGCGCCGTCCGTCATGCGCGCACCGACCACCCGCCCTCGATCACGGCCATCGTCCCCGAGCCGACGAGTCCGGAATCGACGACCTCGACGTCGAACAGCCGCGACAGGCAGCAGTGGACGCCGGGATTCATCGCGTAGAAGGTCGTCTGCTCGCGATCGTAGTAGCCGGCCTCCGTGATCATGATCGTGATTGAGTACTGCCCGTCGGTGACGGCGAGCCGATCGATCGAGAGCCGCAGCATGCCCTCCACGCCGTCCAGGCAGATGTCGCTCGCGAAGAACCTGCACACGTCCTGCACGCCGTTGCGGTGCCACGCGACGACGACCTGCGCCTGCCGCGCGAGCGACGGATCGACGACGCGATAGGCGACCTCGAGCGCCACCGGCCGGCCGTGTTCGAGGACGAAGATCTCGCCGCCTCGCGGGTCGACGAATGCCGCATTGCGGACGACGACACGTCCGGTGCCGTGGACGCCGGACAGGTTTACCTCGCCGGCGCCGGTACCCGACGAGCTGCGGGGCACGAGCGGCACGCGGCCGCGAGTCCATCCGCCCGGCTCGACGGCGAGTATTTCGGCTTCGAACTCCTGGTCGCCGCTGAACGCGCGTACGGCCAGCGCGACGGGAGCGTCGGCGCTCGACTCCAGCGAGAGCGCAAGGTTGCCGCGGTCCAAATCGTCCTTCGAGACGGCGAACGCCCCGGCCACCTTCTGAAACGGCGAGCCGTAGTTCAGGAGCGGCCGCGCCCCGCGGCCCTGCCGGACCACCGCGTCGCCCCAGGCGGCGCCCTCCCGCTCTAGATGCGATCCTGCGGTTTCGTCGAATGCGGCCTCGCCGGGGGCGACGCGCGCGACCGGCCGGCCGCCGGCAAGCAGCTCGATCGCGCTGAAGTACACAGGCACTGCGGTCCGTCCGGCGGCACCGGCGATCTCGAAGAGCAGCCACGGGCGCGTGCGATCCGGAGACGCTGCGCCGAGCGCCCGCAGCCGCTCGCGCTTCCTCGTCCGCAGACGCGACTCCTCCTGCTGACGCACCGAGTCTTCGTAGACTTTCAGCGCCGACGCCGCGTCGCCGTCGAACAGCACGCGGCCACGGTCGATCCAGATCACGCGCGAGCAGATCCTCGCGGCCGAGTAGATATCGTGCGTGACGAGCACGGCGGTCGCGCCGTTCTGGTCGCACAGCTCGCGGATCCGCTCGTAGCTCTTGTGCGCGAAATACGCGTCGCCCACGCCGAGCACTTCGTCGAGGACGAGCAGGTCCGGGGTAATCGCGGTGGAGGCGGCAAACATCAGCCGCACGCCCATGCCCGTCGAGTACGTCTTGATCGGCTGGTCGATGTACTCCTCGAGCTCGGCGAACGCGATCGCGGCATCGCACTGCCGCCGCGCCTCGTCGCCGGCGATGCCGAGCTGCGCGAAGTAGGCCATCACGTTTTCGCGTCCGGTGAAGTCTGGATGGAAGCCGGTGCCGATCTGCAGGAGCGCCTGCACCCGGCCCGCAACCTCCAGCACGCCGGACGTCGGCTGAATGACGTGCGTGATGATCTTCAGCAGCGTGCTCTTGCCGGCGCCGTTGCGGCCGATGATGGCGACCTTCTCGCCGCGCATGATCTCCAGGCTGACGCCATCGAGCGCCGCGTGCTCGGTGTACGCACCCGGACGATCGCCGAGCAGGCCGAACATGTCGCGGAACCGGTACGACGGCTTTGCGTACAGCCGGTACACCTTCTTCACATCGACCGCGCGAATGACGACGTCGTTCATTCAGCGTCAGCGCGAACGAGCGTCGCACGCCTCCGCGACAGGTAGAGTGCGCCACAGTGCCGGCATGCGATCTGGACGGGCGGCAGGGCGCCGGTTGCGACCTTCACACCACATTCACACATCCAGCCGGTCACGCGCGCGGGATTGCCGACAGCGAGCGCGTGGTCAGGCACGTCCTTCGTCACGACCGCGCCGGCGCCGATGAACGCGTAGCGCCCGATCGTGTGACCGCAGACGATCGTCGCGTTCGCGCCGATCGACGCGCCCTTCTTCACGAGCGTCTGTCTGTACTCGTGCTTCCGCGACACGTGACTGCGCGGATTGACGACGTTCGTGAACACCATCGACGGCCCGCAGAACACGTCGTCTTCGAGGATCACGCCGGTGTAGAGCGATACGTTGTTCTGGATCTTGCAGCGGTCACCGACGACCACGTCCGGCGAGACGACCACGTTCTGACCGATGTTGCAGCCGCGGCCGATGCGCGCGCCGGCCATGACGTGCGTAAAGTGCCAGATCCGCGTGTCGTCTCCGATCACGCAGCCGTCGTCGATGTAGCAGGACTCGTGCGCGGAGAATGACGCCACTACTGCTCGACCGCCGCGGCTTCTGCCGGCCAGCGTTCGCGGACGAGGTAGAGCGGCCGGTGCTTGCTCTCTTCGTACGTGCGCGCCAGGTACTCGCCGATGAGACCGATGAACACGAGTTGCGTGCCGCCGATGATCAGGACCACGCTGATGAGGGACGCCCAGCCGGCGACGAAGTCAGTGCGAAACTTGTAGCCCCAGACGACGTACGCGAGATAGAGGACGCCGGCGCACGCGATGAGCGCGCCGATCCGGGACGCGAGGCGGATCGGCAGCGTCGAGAACGAAAACACCGCGTCGAGCGCAAGGCCGAACATTCGCGTCCACGTGTACTTGCTGCCGCCGGCCGAACGGGCGTTCGCGCAGTACTCGACGAACGCGCGCTTGAACCCGATCCACGACACCATGCCCCGCAGGAACCGGTGGCGCTCCGGCATCGACAGCAGCGCGTGGTGCGCCGGACGGGACAGCAGGACGAAATCCGCGGCGCCGGGCACGATGGCCGTGTCGCTCAGCCGGTTGATGAGCCAGTAGAAGGCGCGTGCCGAGGCGCGCTTGCCCCAGCCGGCGTCGGCCGTCGACGCCCGCACGGCCGACACGACGTCGAAGCCGGACCGCCACTCTGCGACCATCGCGGGAATCAACGACGGCGGGTGCTGCAGGTCGGAGTCGAGCATGACGATCGCGTCGCCTGAGGCGGCGTCGAGCCCGGCGCTCAAGGCCGCCTGGTGTCCGAAGTTGCGCGACAGCGACAAAATCTCGACGCGTCCGTCGGACGCGCCGATCGTCCGCAGTTTCTCGAGCGTCCCGTCGGTGCTCCCGTCGTCGATGAAGATGAGGTGCGCCGTCACGTCGGCGATGCCGGCGAGCGCGCGCGCCAGCTCTGCGTAGAACGCGTCGATTGAGCGCTCCTCGTTGTAGCAGGGAGCAATCACGCAGAGCACCTGCCCGTTCATATGACCGGGGCCGGCGACACCGGCCGGGGCCAGCGCCGCGCAGCGGCGTCGACGGCGGCCTGGATGGCCACGAGCGCTGCGAAGAAGACGAAGAAGAGCTGGATCGAGAAATACAGCCCGACGTAGAGCGAGTACGTCATCCAGCTCTCCCAGAACGACGCGAGTGCCGTCAGGCCGAGCAGCGACACGATGAGCAGCCGGTTGCCGGCGCCGCGGCTGTATCGCCATACACCGACGACGAACATCGCGAGCGCCAATCCGACCAGTACGACGCCGTTGGTGAGGCGATCGAGCCATTCGCCGATGCCGTGCGGCACCAGATATCGCGTGGCCACGTTGGCGGCCGAGAGGAACACGCCAGACCCGGTCGAGCGGAGCTTCAGCAGATAGACACTCAGCATCTCGCGCGGCTCACGACGCCAGAGCCCGCCGTAGTACTCCAGCAGCGCCGTGTCGTAGTGCGGCCCGAGATACGCGACATCGGGAACGACCCGCTTCGCGATCGCCAGCCCCACTTCGTCATTCCACTGAATCCCTTCGCGCCGGCTCAGCTCGTTCTCGGGAACGCCCAGGCCGAGGACCAGCGGGTGCGCGAACGGATGGTAGATGTAGTTCTCGAGCTTCGGATTCCTGAGCGGCACGACGAACACCGCCATGTACGCGCCGTAGCCGACCGCGAACGCGACCACGGCGGCGATGAGCGGCGTCATCGTCACCGGCCGCCTCGCGCGCCAGGCGATCGCAGCCAGGAAGACGGCGAACATCCCGATCCCGATTGGCATCTGATTCGTGCGCATTCCCGCGCTGAACGCCGTCAGGACGCCCATGCCGAGCGCAAACACCCACAGACCCGCGCCCCGCCGCTTGATCGCCTCGAGGGACAACGCGATGCCGTACAGCCCGGCATGCAGCAGCGGCAGCGCCATCGCGAAGGTATACGCGGTGTCCCGCGCGCCTCCGGCGACGTCGCCGGCGATGACCACCGACGCGAGCGAGAACAGCACCGACGCGCCGCTGCGGAGCAGGGCGAAACCGAAGACGAGCAGCATGCACATGCGGCAGGCGCCGAGAAACTGCACGAGGTGGTCGGGCGTCATGTGCGCGTTCGACCAGAGGGCGAAACGTTCGAGCCAGTGCAGCGAGTTCTCCTCGAGCACGATGGGATCGTTGACCTTGACGCAGTAGTCGTCCACCGACACCGCCTGCGCGGCGACGACGTTCCTCATCGGATGGGACATCAGGTCGGGCCGCGTCGTCAGAAACGTGTGCACTGAGTACCTGGCGGAGTACCAATCGGGCTTTCCGCAATAGGCCGCATTCACGGCGGCGTCAAAGGAACGCTGCGCGTGGGAGACGCCGGTCAGTGGCGCCCTGCCTGCGTAGAGATCGCGATGCACGAACAGGGCGATCGCGGCGATGGGAATGAAATAGAGCAGGCAGCGACCCAGAGAGCGATCCGTACCGCCGGAAGACGACAGCAGCAGATCCCTCAGCACGTGGTCCTCAGCTTCGGGTGCAGCCGCGCGTCGGCCGGGGCGAGAGGCGCATGCCGGATCCGGTGTGAGAGCTCGATCGACGGGCGGCTGTCGTCGATCCCGAAGCCACGGCCCGCGATCGTTTCCTCGTAGACGCGCGTGTGGAGATCGGTGAAGCCGTCGCTGAACTCGATCTCACGGCCGTCCACGGTGATCGAGCGGAACGTCGTCTTCACCCCGGGTTCGGGCGTGAACGGCAGGTCCGCGCTGTCGCTCGACAGGAACCACCGCACGCGCGCACGCTCGAGCTGGAGGTAGCCGCCCATCCGCCGCGCCTCGCGCAGATGCACTTCGCACGCGATAACGGGACCGAAGAGCCAGAGCAGCAGGTCGAAGAAGTGGATGCCGATGTTCGTGACGAGACCGCCAGACCGCTCGTCGGATCCCTTCCACGACACGTCGTACCAGCTGCCGCGCGCAGTGATGTACGTGAGCGCCACCTCGTGCAGGTCGGCCGGGCGCGCCGACGCGAGTTGCTCCCGCAGCGCGATGAGCTGCGGGTGCAGCCGCAGCTGCAGCACGGTGTTCACGCGGCGTCCGGTTTCACGCTCGAGATCCTGCAGCGCGTCGAGATTCCACGGGTTGATGACGAGGGGCTTCTCGCAGATGACGTGCGCACCCACGCGAAGAGCAAGCCGGATGTGCGCGTCGTGCAGGTAGTTCGGTGAACACACGCTGACGTAGTCGACGCGATCGGCCGCCGGACCGCGCCGAAGCTTTTCGAGATGCCGATCGAACCGCTCGATCTCGGTGAAGAAGCGCACGTCGAACGCGTACTTGTCGAGCACGCCGACGGCGTCGTGCGGATCGACGGCGGCGACAAGCCGGTGGCCCGTGTCCTTGATCGCCTTGAGATGGCGCGGGGCGACGAAGCCGGCGGCGCCCGTCAGTGCGAAATTCATGCGACGTCCTTGACTCCGGGGACCCCGGTCCCCCGGCCCATCCGTCGATCGACGACGTCGCGGAGCAGCGCCGCGAGCCTTGGTGCGTTGACGGCCAGCGAGTACTTCTCTTCGATCGTGCGCCGGCCCGCAGCGCCCAGCCGCTGCCGCAGCTCCGCGTCACCGAGCAGCCGTCCGATCTTCTGCGCCCAGTCCCGCTCGGTCGACGCCAGGAATCCGTTGACGCCGTCCTGGATAATCTCCCGGTTCACGCCCACCGCGGCCGCGACGACGGGCACGCCGCACGCCATGAACTGAATCGCCTTGAACCCGCACTTGCCCTTTTCCCACTCGTCGTCGTTCAGCGGGTAGACGCCGACGTCGCAGGTGTTGAACAGCTCGACCTCGCGCTCGAGCGACCAGCGCTCGTTCGTCGTCGTGACGCCGGCGAACGTGAGCGGCGCGCCGCTGCCGCTGACGCGGACCTCGAACGGATGACGGGACGCCAGCCGCTCGAAGACCGGCTCCAGCGACTTCAGATACGGCGCCGTCGTCGGCGTGCCGATCCAGCCGATCACGAGCGGCGCGCCGGGCGGCCGCGGCGTGCGCCG
>CAZOIK010000337.1:0-4567 GCA_964579765.1 uncultured Bifidobacteriaceae bacterium | reverse complement strand
GGCCCGACGTCTGCGCGTCGGCCACGACGACCGTGCCTTCGTGGCCGCCGAGCGCCGCGCGTGCCGAGGCGACGTCGTTGGTCGATCCGATGGTCGTGAAGAACTCGACGCGGCGCGCCAGCCGGCCGAGCCGGCCGGCCGCCTCGGCCAGCGCGTCCGCCAGCTCGCCCGGCAGCGGCTCAGAGACGCTCGATCTCAAAGCTGATGTCGACGGCGGGCGCCGAGTGGGTCAGCGCGCCCGCGGAGACGAAATCCGCACCGGTCGCGGCGAGTTCCGGGATGCGATCGAGCGTCACGCCGCCGGAGATCTCCAGCTTCGCGCGGCGGGCGACGCGCTGCACCGCCGCACGAATGTCGGCCATCGACATGTTGTCGAGCAGGATGATGTCGGCGCGGGCGGCGACCGCCTCGTCCACCTGTGGAAGCGTCGCGGCCTCGACCTCGATCGGCAGATCCGGATGCTGCGCGCGCGCCCGCCCCACGGCCACGGCCACGCCGCCGGCGATGGCGATGTGGTTGTCTTTGATGAGCACCGCGTCGAACAGGCCGAACCGATAGTTGGCCGCGCCTCCGGCGCGGACGGCGTACTTCTCGAGCGCGCGCAGCGTCGGCGTGGTCTTGCGCGTATCGAGGATCGTGATTCGTCCGGCGGCGGCGTCGACGAAGCGACGCGCCAGCGTGGCGATGCCGGACAGTCGCTGAAGAAAATTGAGCGCCGTCCGTTCGCCGACGAGCAGCGTGCGCGCGGACGCGACGACCTCGGCGGCCACCTCACCCGCGCGGCAGCGCTCGCCGTCGACCTTGTGCGCGCGCGTCTCGACGCCGGCCTCGAGCGCGCGGAAGCACTCGAACGCGACGTCGAGCCCCGCGATCACGCAGTCGGCCTTGACGAGAAAGTGGCCGCGGCCGCGCAGCGACGCCGGCACCGTCGACTCGGTGGTGACGTCCGCCCGTTCGCCGAACGCGTTCCGGAGATCTTCGTCCAGCGCGCGGCGGACGAGATCGCGGTAGTCGCGGGGATCAAGAGGCGACAGCGTCATATCCTGCGACGACAATCTCGCGCGGCTCGCCCGTGGCGGTCTCGAACGCCTGCACGCGCAGCGCCGCCTTCAAGTCGGCCTCGACCGCCGGCATCAGGCCCGCCGCCGCGGCGTCGGCCTTGATGCTGACTCTGGTAATCGGCACCTTGAGCGGCTGCTTGGCCTCGGAGCGCTG
Organism: uncultured Bifidobacteriaceae bacterium; assembly: GCA_964579765.1. Lineage (GTDB taxonomy): Bacteria > Acidobacteriota > Vicinamibacteria > Vicinamibacterales > CAVVIG01 > DATNBT01. The sequence continues at coordinate 3,352 of CAZOIK010000337.1, read as the reverse complement.
CTTGCGCACCTCGAACAGCACCTCGGTCGCCCACTCGTAAATCGCCTCGTCCGCTTTCCGCGTCGGCTCCGAGTTGTCGGAAAGCAGCGACTCGAGTTCGGCCGGCGTCGGCCACGACGCGCGATGCACCGACCCGCGCTGCCACCACGACCACACTTCTTCCGTCACGAACGGCAGGAAGGGCGCGAACAGGCGCAGCAGCACCGAGAGCGCGGCCGCGAGTGCCGCGTTGGCCGATCCGGCCGCCTCGGGTCCCTGTTCGCCGTAGCGGCGGCCTTTGACCAGCTCGAGGTAGTCGTCGCAGAAGCGCCAGAAGAACGTCTCCGTGCGCTGCAGGACGCGCGCGTAGTCGTACGACTCGAACGCCTGTGTGACGTCGGCTACGAGCGACGCGAGGCTGCGCAGCATCGCGCGATCGACGGCCCACGCGATCGGCCCTTTCGGCTCGCTCGCGCTCAGCGCAAACTTCGACGCGTTCAGAATCTTGATCGCAAGCCGGCGCCCGACCTTCATCTGGTTCGCGTCGAACGCCGTGTCGGTGCCCGGCCGCCCGCTGGCCGCCCAGTAACGCACGCCGTCGCTGCCGTGTTCCTCGAGCAGCCCCAGCGGCGTGACGACGTTGCCCTTGGACTTCGACATCTTCTTGCGATCGGGGTCGAGGACCCAGCCAGACAGCGCGGCGTTCTTCCAGGGCAGCGAGTCGTGCTCGAGGTGCGAGCGCAGCACCGTGTCGAACAACCACGTGCGGATGATGTCGTGCGCCTGCGGACGCAGATCCATCGGAAACGTCTTCGCGAAGAGCTCCGGGTCGCGTCCCCAGCCGCAGACGATCTGCGGCGTGAGCGAGGACGTCGCCCACGTGTCCATGACGTCGGGATCGCCGATGAACCCGCCCGGCTGGCCGCGCTGACCGTCTGTATATCCGGGCGGCACGTCGGTCGAGGGATCGACCGGCAGCCGATCCTCGGACGCGGCGATCGGACGCGCGTAGTCCACGCGGCCGGCCGCGTCGATCGGATACCAGACCGGAAACGGCACGCCGAAGAAGCGCTGGCGGCTGACGCACCAGTCGCCGTTCAGGCCGTTGGTCCAGTTGTCGTACCGCGCCTGCATGTAGGCCGGATACCACTTGAGCTCGCGTCCCCGTTCGAGCAGCGCCTCGCGGAACTCGATCGTCTTGACGAACCACTGCCGGCTCGTGACGATCTCGAGCGGCCGGTCGCCCTTCTCGAAGAACTTCACGGCGTGCGTGATCGGACGCGGCTCGCCGACGAGATCGCCGCTCTCGCGCAGCTGCTCGACGATCTTCGCGCGCGCCTTCGCCGCCGACAGCCGCACGAGCTCGCCGTAGACGCGGCTCGCGCGATCGGGATCGGTCGAGGGCCACTGGGGCGATCGCCAGTCCACGTCGCGCAGCGTGCCGTCCGCCTGAATCACCGCGCGCACCGGAAGGCCCAGTTCGCGCCACCAGATGACGTCCGTCAGGTCGCCGAACGTACAGATCATCGCGATGCCGGTGCCCTTCGAGGGATCCGCCAGCAGGTGCGGCTTCACGGGCACGCGCACGCCAAAGAGCGGCGTGACGACCTCCGTCCCGAACAGCGGCTTGTACCGCTCGTCATCCGGATGCGCGACGAGAGCCACGCACGCCGGAATCAGCTCGGGCCGCGTCGTGTCGATTTCGACGGCGTCGGTCCGGCCGACGCCGGGGCCTGTCTGGCTGAAGCCAGACCCCACATCCAGGCGCTGAAACCTGATCTTGTGGTACGCGCTCGCGACGTCGCGGTCTTCGAGCTCGGCTTGCGCGACGGCGGTCCTGAAGTCCACGTCCCAGAGCGTCGGCGCCTCGACCTGGTACGCCAGGTCGCGCGTCAGCAGGTGCAGGAACGCGCGCTGCGAGACGGCCTGCGACGTCTTGTCGATCGTGGCGTAGGTCATCGACCAGTCCACGGACACGCCCAGCGTCTTCCAGAGATGCTCGAACGCCTTCTCGTCCTCGCGCGTCAGGCGCGTGCAGAGCTCGATGAAGTTCGGCCGCGAGATCGAGATCGGATGCTTGTCCGGCTTGGCCGGCGGTTGGAAGCCCGGATCGTACGGCAGCGACGGATCGCAGCGGACGCCGTAGTAGTTCTGCACGCGGCGCTCGGTCGGCAGGCCGTTGTCGTCCCAGCCCATCGGATAGAACACCGCCTTGCCGCGCATCCGCTGAAAGCGCGCGACGACGTCGGTGTGGGTGTACGAGAACACGTGGCCGACGTGAAGCGAGCCGCTGACGGTCGGCGGCGGCGTGTCGATCGAATAGACCTGCTCGCGGGAGCGCGAGCGATCGAATCGGTACGTGCCGGACCGCTCCCACTCGGCCGTCCACTTGGCCTCGAGGCCCTCCAGCACAGGTTTTTCGGGTACGGACATTCCGACGATCGTATTACAGGATTGGCTCGTCTGGTGATGGGGTGATCGCGTGGTGGGATCCAGCGATGGCCGACGCACCACCATCACAGCAGCTTGACGTCGCCCTTGAACACCAGAAACACAAGGGCGATGTCGAGCAGCGCGACGTACGGCGTGACCAGGAAGCCCGCCGCCGTCAGCCTGCCGATCGCCTGCGACACCACGCCGTACGGGATGAGAATCCAGAACGCGATCTGCGCAACCCAGCCGCCGACGGCTTGTGAGCCGATCATGGAGCGGGACGTCTGGTGGTGGGGCGATCTCGCGACGGGATCCAGCGACGGCCAATCACCAGATCACCAAATCACCAGATCACCAGATGTGCCGATTCACTTGACCGAGGCTTTGATCCGTTCGATCTCTTCGCGCACCAGGCGCTCGGCGGACTCGGACGCGATCTCCGCGACTGTCTCGCGGACGATGCGATCGGAAAGCTGCTCGAGCACGCGGCGGGCGACGCGATCGACGAGCTCGTCCGTGATGGCGACACTCGCCGGCGCGGCCGCGGCGGGTTGTGCGGACGCCTGCGACGGCGTCGGCCACTCGGGCCGCACGCCGAGCGCATTCTGCTCGGCCGACAGAATCACCGCGAAGGCATCGGCAATCGACGGCAGCGCACGGGGCGTCGAGGGGAGCGCAACACGAGGTTCCAGGGGTGCCGGAGGTTCGAAGGGTTCCGGAGGTTCCTGAGGTGCCGGCGGTGCGACGGACGCGAGCGGCTCGAGCGGCGCCTGCGACGTGTATTCGAGCTCCGGCGCGGGCGCGGGCGGCGGCGCGTCGATGAGGTCGTCGGCGGGGGCCGGCGGCTCGACGGCGAGCTCGTCGGCGACGGCGAACGACGCCCGATCGGCGTACGACGTCAGCTCGATGACGAATTCGGGCTGCGGCGTCGAAGCCTCTG
>CAZOIK010000336.1:0-2992 GCA_964579765.1 uncultured Bifidobacteriaceae bacterium | reverse complement strand
CCCGCGGGTCCACCCCCCGTCCGGCGCCGGGGCGGGCGGCCCCCGCGGCCCCCCACTTCTCGATCAGCGCCGGACTCGACGCTTCGACGGTGACTCCGGGCAGTACGGCACCCGTCGCATCATGAACGGTGCCGGTGATCGATCCCTGCGCGACTTGCGCAAAGGCCGCGGCCGGGGTGACCAGCGCGGCTGCGAGCACGACGAGTCGCATCATCCGAACGGCTAGCTGCATGGCGCTCCTTGTGGACTGGGGCTGCACGTGTGGCATGGGATCGACAGGACTACGAACTTCGCGTGCTGAACGGCTGCTGTCCGGCCCGGACGTGTTCGCGTGATCTGATCCGCCACCCGTCGGCGGTCTTGACGTAGATGTCTTCGTAGCGCTCGCCGTTGGCGAGCGGGATGATGGCCGTGGCGCCGCCGGACGACGGCTTGATGGCGAAGCCCGTCGGCGGCGTGCGCGGCTTCTTCGGCGCCGAGCTCAGACACTGCGGCTCGCTCATCACGAAGCGCTCCATGTCGGCGCGCGGGATCTTCGCGCCGCGCGGGCCGTACATCTCGCGGTGCTTCGCGCCGGTGAACTCCGAGCTGCTGTAGAAGCCGTCCTTCGTGAACACGGCGGCGTAGTCATCGGCCTTGCACAACCCGAGTGCCTGCGCGTATCGGACGCTCAGCTGCCGAATCTCGGCTTCGTCCCTGGCCGTCAGGACCAGCGCCGGTGCCTCGAAGGCCGTCTGCCCGGCGCGAACGTGCGTACGGGACTTGAACTTCCAGCCGTCCGGGGTCTTGACGTACACGTCTTCATAGCGGCCGCCGTCCGCGAACGGCGCGGTGCCCCGCGCACCGTCGGCCGTCGCCTGGATCGTGACCGCCGGCGGTTTGCGAGCCCCTCGTTTGCCGTTGGGATCCGCACAATACGGTTCGGTCTGCACCAGCAGCACCAGACGGTCGTGTCCAATCGCCTGTCCGCCATTGGTGCCGAACAGCTCGCGATGCTTCGGGCCGGTGAACTCCGAGCTGCTGTAGAAGCCATCGCCTGTGAACAACGATGCGTAGTCTTCCGCGGCGCACGTGCCGATGGCCTTGGCGTATCGCGCCGAGAGCTGCGTGATCTCGGCAAGATCCTGCGGACTGAGTTTCATCACCGGTCCTGCATTCTGGCTGCGACTCGATCGCGGCATGCCGATCGCGCCAACGACGAGGATCAAGATGAGCTTCGTCCGAAATCCGATCATGGGTCCTCTCAATTCGTCGCCCATCTCGCGCCGGAGATCGATGCGCGACATCCGGCGAAGATCGGCGCCATTAGGTCCGAGAACGCTACGTCCGTTCAATATCCGGGGTGGGGTACCCCAGTTGGGGTACCCCCGGTGTTCGTCGCCGCGCCCGAGAAATCGAGTACGGTATCGCCGAGGCGTACGTCTGCATGCTGGAAAGAGTCGTCGTCGGATTCGTGACTGGCGTGAGCCTGCTGCTCACCGCAGCCGCCGGTGCGGCGAAGGTCGCAAGCAGATGCGACTGCTACGCTGTCACCGCGTGGACGGCGAAGGACGGCTTGCCTGTCGGCAACGTGCTGGCGATTACGCAGGATTCGAGCGGGTTTTTGTGGCTGGGCATGAACGGCGGCGGGCTCGTTCGCTTTGACGGGTTTCAATTCCTTCAGTGGTCGCCCAGCAGCGGACCTGAGCTGCTTGGAGGCTTCATTCCCGCGCTCGTCGGTGCCCACGACGGGAGTCTGTGGGTGGGGTTCGGCGACGCTACCGGCGTGAGCCACGTCGAGTCGGGTCGTGTCGTCAACTACTCAGCGCAAGACGGCCTGGATGTGGGCACCGTCGCGGCGATGCTCGAGGATCGCGACGGCGTGATCTGGGTTGGTGGAATTGGCGGGCTCTGGGCCTTTCAAAACCGAACGTGGCATCACTACGGGCGGGGCGAAGGCTTGCCGAGCCTCGATGTTTTCAGCGTGTACGAGGATCACGAAGGCTCACTCTGGATCGGCACGTCTGCGGGCATCTTTCGCCGGCGCCATCACGACAGGTCGTTCAGCGAAGACGACCGTCACGCCTATCCGGTGCAGAGTTTTGCGGAGGACAGCGCCGGCACGATGTTCGTGTCGGATACCAGGACGATTATCCGGACACTCAATCCCGCGCATCACGTCGTTTCGACCTCGTCGTTGAACGGGTCAGGCGCCCGGCTCCTGCACGACAGGGCCGGCGACGACATCTGGATTGCCGCGCTCGGAGAAGGGTTGTTCCGGGCGCACCGGAAGGCGAATGCCTTCGTCGTCGATCGATTCGCATACGAGGATCGGTTCACGGGCGCCGCGCGCTCGCTGTTCGAGGATCGCGACGACAACATCTGGGTCGGATTGCGAAGCGGCGGCCTGCTGCGATTGTCTGCGAGCCCGATCAGAACGGACACTCACCTCGAAGGCCTCACGAACGACGGTGTTCGCGCCCTGACGACGACCAGCGACGGCAGCTTGTGGATTGCGACTGGCCATGATCTCAACAGGTTTACTCAGGATGGAGGCCACACGGCGTACCCCTTCGATCAGACGTTGGCCTTGCAGGGCGACCCGACGGGTCGCCTATGGGCCGTGACGCCCCGCGGCGCGGGTCCGTTTGTTGACGGACGTTTCGCGCCGATTGCGCTTCCGCCATCGCTCCGACTGGAGCGCACGTTGTCATTCGTGCATTCGCCGGAAGGTCTCTGGATGTGCAACTACGACCAAGGGCTCTCTCGTTGGCGCGACGGCACGATGACGACCTTCGAGCAGTTTCCGAACATCAGCCACCGGCCCTGCGATTTCGTCTACACGGATCGAGGTCATCGTATTTGGGTGGGATTCGTCACCGGCGACGTCGCGGTATACGACCACAACACGTTTCACCTGTACACGACCGCGGACGGTCTCGCCGCTGGAAGCATCCAGTCGATATTCGACGACGGGGCTGGGGCCATGTGGGTCAGCACGAAGACGGGACTC
>CAZOIK010000335.1:0-33106 GCA_964579765.1 uncultured Bifidobacteriaceae bacterium | reverse complement strand
AACTCGACGTGCGGCGCCTGGGACGCGAGCATCCGGCTGACGTCGTGCACGTCCCCGGGCGTGATGTGCCGCCGGTCGGCGCGCGGATGCACCGTAATGCCGTGCACGCCGGCGGCGAGACACACGGCCACGGCATCGGTGACACGGGGGATGTCGCCGCCGCGCGAGTTGCGAAGCGTCGCGATCTTGTTGACGTTGACGGAGAGCCGAATCATCCGAGCTCGGTCGTGACGACGTCGATGATGTCCTGCGCCCAGGCCCGGATGTCGTCCTGATTGCGTCCTTCGAGCATCACGCGCAGCAGCGGCTCGGTGCCGGAGTACCGGATGAGCACGCGTCCCTGACCGGCCACGCGCGCTTCGGCGCGGGCAATCGCGTCGGCCACCGCGGGCACGGTGCGCAAGTCGACGCGTTCGCGAACACGCACGTTCAGCAGCACCTGCGGATAGCTCGTCAGATCCGATGCGAGATCGGCCAGCGACCGGTGCGTCATCGCGACCGTGCGCAGGACGTTGAGCGCGGTGCACAGGCCGTCGCCCGTGAACAGGTAGTCGGAGAAGATGATGTGCCCCGACTGCTCGCCGCCCAGCGTGGCCCCGCGCTTCAGCATCTCTTCCATGACGTACTTGTCGCCGACCGCGGTGCGCACCATGTCGATCCCCGACTCGCGGCACGCGATCTCGAGGCCGATGTTGCTCATCACGGTCGCCACGATCGTGTTCCCGGCGAGCCGGCCTTCGCGCTGGAGCTGGCGCGCGCACATCAAGAGCACCGCGTCGCCGTTGACGACCTGTCCGCGGTGATCGACGAAGATCGCGCGGTCGCCGTCGCCGTCGAACGCGACGCCCATGTCGCACTCGCGCTCGACCACCGTGCGGGCGAGCCCCTCGGGATGCGTCGAGCCGCAGCGCAGGTTGATGTTGTGGCCGTCGGGCTCATCGGCGATGACCACGAGCTCGATGCCGAGGCCCATGAAGAGCTGCGGCGCGACCGGCGTCGTGGCGCCGTTGGCGCAGTCGATCGCCAGCTTGAACGGCCCGAGCGCCGCGACTTCGGGAAACACCACGCGCAGGTGATCGAGGTACGGCTCGACGCGCTGCGACGCCGTCAGCTCGCGCGGCTCGCCGGCCGGCGTCACCCAGGACGCGTCGGCGACGATCGCCTCGACGTGACGCTCGACGTCTTCGGTGAACTTCTCGCCCTTCCCCGAGAACACCTTGATGCCGTTGTCTTCGAACGGGTTGTGCGACGCGGAGATCACGATCCCCAGGTCGTAGCCGGCCGAGCGGGTGAGATACGCGACGGCGGGCGTCGGCACGACGCCGGCGCTGGTGACCGTCGCGCCTTCGCCGACGGCGCCGTGCGCGAGCTCGGCTTCGATCCACGCGCCAGACTCACGCGTGTCGCGGCCGACGAGCAGCCGCGGCGAGGCCGTGCCGTGCGGCAGCGCGCGTACCACGGCCGCGCCGAGGCGGCGCACCGTCGAATGATCGAGAGGGAACTGACCGGCTTTGCCGCGGACGCCGTCGGTCCCGAAGAGGCGCTCAGTTTTTGACACTGGTGATTCGCACGTGCACCGTCGCCGGCGCGATGCGGACGACGCCGGCGCGATCGAACGCATCGGCGCGCACCGCCAGATCGTACTCGCCTTCGCCGAGGCCGCTGGCATCGACGTACGCCGCGATGTCGTCCACTTCGATCTTGTTGACCGCGTCGCGGGTGCCGCGTACCGCGATATCCACGACCGGAGGGTCGGCCGTCGCCGAAAGCTGCGCGCCCAGGTTCCTGAGGTGCACCGCCTGCCCGCGAATCGTCCGCTCGGTCGGCCCAGGCGCGATCTTCACCGTGACGTTCACGGTGCGCTGCGTCTTCAAGCGGAGCGACGGGTCGAGCAGGCCGACCGGCGTGTCCTCGGCGATCGAATCGCGCAGCCCGGCCACGGAGATCGTCTCCGTGACCGCGTCCACGGCGCGCTTCACGGCGGTTTCTGGCCCGACAATCTGCACATGATCGGGCGTCACGACCGGCTTGCCGACGATCACGAAGCCAGGCGCCGGCGTGCCTTCGACCGACGGCGTCACCGGCACGTCGCGCGTCATCGAGGTCTCGAGCGCCAGCGCAATCGTGGACGGCGTCACCTGCACCACTTCGACACCGTAGGGCGAACGCACCTGCTCGGGCGTCATCGCAAAGAGCCGCTTACCCGCGTGCACCGCGTGGAGATCCAGAACCGCGACGATGTCGCCGGCGCCGACGCGGCTCAGCGCGCCGGACGTGCCGCGGACGCGGACGTCCACGGTTGACGGCGCCTCGCCCTGAATTTCAAGGCCGGCGGGAAACTGCTGCAGCTCGAGCGGCGCGCGCAGCCCGCGCTCCACGATCTCTTCACCTGACACCGACAACCACAGCAGAATCGCGATGCCGAGCGACAGCAGCTTCAGGCCGAGGTTGCGGAAGGGCCAGAGCGCCTTCATGTGAGCTCCGGCCTCGCCTGAGACGCCGACGTCCGTGCCGGCCGATGCAGAATCAGCGAGCGCAGCCGTGCCCGCAGCGTATCCACCGTGAACCCGCGCTCGATCTGGCCGTCCACCACCACCGAGATGACGCCGGATTCCTCAGAGACGACGATGGCGACGGCGTCGTTCTCCTCGGTGAGCCCGATCGCGGCGCGATGGCGCGAGCCGAGTTCCTTGCTCAACCGCGGGTTGATCGTGAGCGGCAGGAAACACGCGGCGGCGGCGACGCGATCGTTCTGCACGATCACGGCGCCGTCGTGCAGCGGCGACCGTGGCTGAAAGATCGCGAGCAGCAGATCGTAGGTCAGCACGGCATCGAGCGTGATGCCGCCGTCGATGTAGTTGCGCATGCCGACCTGGCGCTCGACGGCGACGATCGCGCCGATGCGCTGCGCCGACAGCATGCCGGCCGCGACGACGATCTCTTCGATCGACTCTTCGCGCGATTCCTCGCGCGCGAACATCCGGAAGAACGGGGCGCGACCCAGATGCGCCAGCGCCCGCCGGATGTCCGCCTGGAACAGCACAATGATCGCGAACACGATCGAGCCAAGGAAGCTCCGGACCAGCCAGTTGACGGTGTCGAGGCGGATCAGCCGCGAGCCGTAGAAAATCGCCGCGATGAACCCGGCGCCGACGGCCATCTGCACGGCGCGCGTGCCCCTGATGAGCTTGAGGACCTCGTAGATCAGCACCGACACCACCAGAATGTCGGCGATGTCCCACCAGGAGACCGGCGGACGGCGAAACAGAACGGCGAGTTGATGAATCATCGAGCCATGCGGATCTCGTCTGCCGCGCGCACCACCTGGACCATCGGCCCTACGGCGTGCACGCGGACGATATGCGCGCCGCCGAGCACCGCCGCAGTCACGGCGGCAGCCGTCGGCCAGTCGCGGTCCGGCGCCTCGGCGCCGCCGGCAGCAGCACGCAGAAACGACTTCCGCGAGACGCCCACGAGCAGCGGCCGGTCGAGGGCGGCGGCAAGCTCCGGCAACCGTGCCAGCACACCATAGCTGTGCGCTGCTCGTTTGGCAAACCCGATGCCGGGATCGACCACAATCGCCGTGCGCGGCACGCCCGCCCGCATGGCGGCGTCCATGGTGGCCGCCAGCTCGTGGGCCACCTCGCGCACGACGTCTTCGTACTCGGCCTCGCCGTACATGTCCTTTGACCGGCCGCGCGCATGCATCAGCACAAGCGCGGCGCCTCGTCGTGCCGCGACCTCGGCGAGCAGCGGGTCGTATCGCAGGCCGCTCACGTCGTTGACGATGTGCGCGCCCGCTTGAAGCGCCAGGTCCGCGACGTCGGCCTTATAGGTATCGACGGAGATCGGGATGCGAACGCGCCCGCGAAGTCCCTCGATTACCGGCAGCACGCGATCGCGTTCGGTACGTGCGTCGATCGCATCGGCGCCAGGCCGGGTGGACTCGCCGCCGATGTCGATGATGTCAGCGCCCTGCGCTTCCATCTCGACAGCCCGATCCACTGCGGCCGCGGCATCGAGCCGCTCCCGATCGCCGAAGGAATCTGGAGTGACGTTGAGAATGCCCATCACCAGCGTGCGGGGTCCGAGGTCCAGGCACCCGCCACCGGCGAGCGGCACACGATAAGAAACGGGGATATGGAAACAGCCGGTCACGCAGTCATCAGTCTACAGTCATCAGTCGCCGGTCGCTCGCCGCGTTCACCGACTCATGACTGACGACTGAAGACTGAATGACCGACGACTGCGGGTCTATTCCTGTGGAAGCGGCTTGTTGAGGGCGGGCACAATCGGCGCGCGCTCTTTCTGACGTGGGCGCGCTTCGTCTTCCTCAACGGAGCTCGCGGCCGCGCGCGGAGCGGCTGCCGTCGGCTCTTCGAGCGGCAGACCGGCGACGATGCGCTTCACCTGTTCGGCGTCGAGCACCTCGCGCGCCAGCAGTTCGTCGGCCATCTTGACGAGCGTGGCCTTGTTCTCCATCAGCAGCGTGTACGACCGGTCGTATGCGGTCGTGACGAAACGCTTCACTTCCTGATCGATCTTGAGCGCCGTGTCCTCGCTGTAGTCCTGGTGCTGCGCGATCTCGCGGCCGAGGAAGATCTGCTCTTCCTTCTTGCCGAAGGTCAGCGGCCCCATCGCGTCGCTCATGCCCCACTCGCAGACCATGCGGCGCGCCATCTCGGTCGCGCGCTCGAGGTCGTTGCCGGCGCCGGTCGTCAGGCTGTCCATGGTGATCTGCTCGGCGATTCGGCCGCCGAGGAGGATCGCGATCTGATCGTTCAGATAGTCGCGCGAGTAGTTGTGCTTTTCGTCGGCCGGCAGCTGCTGCGTGAGTCCGAGCGCCATGCCGCGCGGGATGATCGTCACCTTGTGAATCGGATCCGCGTGCGGCAGCAGGACGGTCAGCAGCGCGTGCCCGGCTTCGTGAATCGCCGTCACCCGCTTCTCGTCGTCGCTGATGATCATCGAGCGGCGCTCGGATCCCATCAGCACCTTGTCCTTGGCGAACTCGAAGTCGTACATCCGGACGGTCTTCTGGTTGTAGCGCGCGGCGTTGAGCGCCGCTTCGTTCACCAGGTTCGCGAGATCGGCGCCCGAGAAGCCCGCGGTGCCGCGCGCGATGGTCGGCAGTTCGACGTCGTCGGACATCGGAATCTTGCGCGTGTGCACCGAGAGAATGCCCTCGCGCCCCTTCACATCCGGACGGTTGACGACGATGCGGCGGTCGAAGCGGCCGGGCCGCAGCAGCGCCGGGTCGAGCACGTCGGGCCGGTTCGTCGCGGCAACGAGAATGACGCCTTCGTTCGACTCAAACCCGTCCATTTCGACGAGCAGCTGGTTCAGCGTCTGCTCGCGCTCGTCGTGCCCGCCACCGAGGCCCGCGCCGCGATGGCGGCCGACAGCGTCGATCTCGTCGATGAACACGATGCAGGGCGCGTTCTTCTTGCCCTGCTCGAAGAGGTCGCGGACGCGGCTCGCGCCGACGCCGACGAACATCTCGACGAAATCAGAGCCGCTGATCGAGAAGAACGGCACGTTGGCTTCGCCCGCGACCGCGCGCGCGAGCAGCGTCTTGCCGGTTCCGGGAGGGCCCATCAGGAGCACGCCCTTCGGAATGCGGCCGCCAAGCTTCTGGAACTTCTGCGGCTCCTTGAGGAACTCGATGATCTCCTGCAGCTCTTCTTTCGCTTCGTCCACGCCGGCGACGTCCTTGAACGTCACCTTCTTCTGCGAGCTCGACGACAGCTTCGCCTTGCTCTTCCCGAAGCTCAGGGCTTTGTTGCCGCCGCTCTGCATCTGGCGCATGAAGAAGAGCCAGAAACCGACGATCAGCAGCGTCGGCGCCCAGCCGAGGAGGAGCGATGCCCAGGGACTGGCGGTCGGCTCTTTCGAGCTGACCTGGACGTTGCTCGCCATCAGCTTGTTGACGAGCCCTTCATACTGCGTCGGCGCGTAGGTGTGAAACGTCTCGTTCGCCTTCGTCACGCCGTTGACGTCCTGGCCGACGATCTCGACGCGAGCCACGCTGCCCGAATCAACCCATGACATGAACTCGCTGAAGCTGACGCGGCGCTCCGGACGTTGAAACTTCGTCGAGACGTTCCAGATCAGCACGCCGATGACGAAGAGGACGGTCCAGAACAACAAGCTCTTCAACGTCGAGTTCACGCACAACCTCCAAACACTGCCCCGTCAGACACCTGCTAGGTCTGCCTAAGCGTCAAGATTAGCACGTCGCGCGAGGCGTCGGTCACTCGAAACGCCTCGTCGATTTCGTGCCCCGCCACCCATACGATGCGGTCGTTTTCGTCCACGACGAGCGGCACGCGGTCGCGCTCCTCGCGCGCCACTTTGCGATCGACCAGAAAATCCTGCAGCTTCTTCCGTCCCCGAAGTCCGAATGGACGAAAACGGTCACCTGGACGACGATTCCGCACAGCGAGGGGCGCCGCCCATCCGTCCGCCGCCACCACGGCCGTGGCGCAACTGCGCATTCCTGCGCTCATCGCCCGCGACCCGACCTCGACGGCGGCGAACTCGGCCGAGACGATGCAGCCGTGTTCCGGGAGAGCGACCTCTCCAGGAATAGACAACGGATAGCGGAAAAAGTTTGCTGCGCCGCGCGGCACCCGATCCGAGCGCCCTTCTCTTAAGACGACGCGGCTTCCGATGCGTTCCACGACGTGCCCCGGCGCGTCGATGAGCCCGCGCTCGGCTGGCGCGTCGATCATCGCCAAGGCGGCATCGACGTGTCGGAGCGAGACCGTTCGGCCGGCGGAGGCTTCCATCATCGCGCGCCAGAGCGCCAGCCGGCTGAGTGCGCGCGGCGCTGTTCGGAGCGATTCGACGCTCGCCGTGTCTACGCCGCGCCTGTCGAGCTCCTCGATCATCCACGTCCATACATCACGCGCGAGCCCGGCCTGATCAGCCAGCGTGTCAACCACCGAAGGGTTGAACCGCTCGGCGAGGAACGGCACGAGCTCGGCGCGGACGCGGTTGCGCGGAATGCTCACGTCGTCGTTGGTCTCGTCCTCGACGTAGCGGATGCCTCGCGCGTCCAGATACGCGCGCAGCTCGGCGCGCCGGCAGTCGAGCACGGGCCGAATCGCGGTGCCGCTGCGAGGATGCATGCTCGACAGCCCGCGCGGCCCAGCGCCCCGCAACAGCCTGAGGAGAAACGTCTCGGCCTGATCATCGCGCGTATGGCCGAGCGCCACGACGTCGGCCGAGAAGTGCGCGCACGCGCGGGCGAAGAACTCGTATCGCGCCTCCCGTGCGGCGTGCTCAATCGAGCGTCGCTCGCGCGTGGCCCGCGCCCGCACGTCGTCGGCACGCGTCAGGAACGGCCGGTCGAGAGCGGCCGCCACCTCCTCGGCGAGCGTCTGGTCGCGCGCGGCAGCCTCGCGCAGCTGATGGTTGAAATGGGCGATGCCCGCGACGGTCAACTCACCGGCTGCGTCGAGCGCACACAGAAGATGAGCAAGCGCCACCGAATCGCCACCCCCCGATACCGCGACGACGACGCGCGTCCCGGGCGAGGCGAGGCCATGACGACGAATCGTGCGCCGGATGCGGTCAAGCAACATCAGGGCTGGAAGGGCGTGCCGGGGGACGGATTCGAACCGTCGACCCCGCGCTTATGAGACGCGTGCTCTCACCAACTGAGCTACCCCGGCAGAGGAAATGCGGATCTTACCGTACGCCGCGTCAGGTGACGAGCATCGCGTCCCCATAGCTATAGAAGCGGTATTGCCGCGCGATGGCGTCGGCATACGCGGCCATCACGGCGTCCGTGCCGCCAAACGCGGCCACGAGCATCACCAGCGACGAGCAGGGCAGGTGAAAGTTCGTGAGCAGCCCGGTGACGACGGCAAACTCGAAGCCAGGATAGATGAACAGATCGGTCGAGCCCGCGCCCGACACGACTCGCCCGCCGTTCGCCCGCGCGACCGCCTCGAGCGTACGCGTCGTCGTCGTGCCGACCGCAACTACGCGGCGGCCCGCGCGCCGCGCGTCCTCGATCGCCTGCGCGGCCTGCGGCGGCACGTCGTAGTGTTCGGCCTCGAGACGATGATCCTCCACGCGCTCCACACGAACGGGTTGGAACGTCCCGTAGCCGACGTGCAGCGTGATTTCAGTGACGGCCACACCACGCTCCCGCAGGCGTCCGAGAATGCCTGGCGTGAAGTGAAGGCCCGCCGTCGGCGCAGCGACAGATCCCCGCTCGTGCGCGAAGATCGTCTGATACCGATCGCGATCGTCCGGGCGGTCGGCGCGCTTGATGTACGGGGGCAGCGGCACGTGCCCGGTCGCATCGACTCGGTCCTGCACCGGCCCGCCGTCGCCCGTAGACAGCCGAATCGTCCGCCGCCCGTGAAAGTGACGCTCGAGCACTTCTCCATGCAACGCGCCGCCGCCTGGCACGTCGAACACCACGCGGGCGCCGGGCGGGAGCTTCTGGCCAGGATGCATCAGCGCCTGCCAGACCTCGGACGCGCCCGACGGCTCGGCGGAGACGCGCGAGACGAGCAGGCACTCGACCGCGCCGCCGCTCGGGTCGCGGCGACCGAGCAGACGCGCCGGAAACACGCGCGTGTTGTTGACGACGACGAGGTCGCCGGGATCGAGAAACTCCGCTAAATGATCGACTGTGCTGTGAGTTCGCGCGCCCGTACGGCGATTGAGATGGAGTAGCCGGGACGTGCCGCGTGTCGCGGGTGGGTCCTGGGCAATGAGCTCGGGCGGAAGGTCAAAAAAAAACTCGCGGACATTCATCCGCGAGTCATGTTACTCCGCGCTGTGCGTCCGTCTAGTGGACGACGCGCACGTGGCGCGCGGCCTTCACCTCGCGCCAGGCGTCGCTCAGGATCGCCCAGTAGCCCTGGTCCAGGTAGACGCCGTTGCGCAAGAACGAGCGGCGGAGCACCGCTTCCTGGACGGCACCAAGCTTGAGCAGCGCGCCGTTGCCGCGGCCGTTCTTCACGGCGGCTTTGGCTTCCATGCGATGGGCGCCCAGCACGTCGAACGCGAAGTCGAGCACGGCGCGGGCCGCGTCCATGAAGATGCCCGTTCCCCAGAAATCGGAGCCGAGCGCAAACCCCCACTCAGCGACGCCAAACGACGACGTGAGCGAGCGAACCTGAAACAGACCGACGACGCGATCGGTCCCCGTCAGCGTCACGCCGTACGCGAGCGACTTGCCTTCCGCGCGCTGCCGATGCGTCCAGGCGATGAACTTCTCGAACCCCTCGACAGTCGGCGGCGGCGGCGAAATGAGCCGCGTGACTTCGGCCGTGCCGAGCGAGGCGAGCAGGTCGGCGGCGTCACTCGCGCGAAGCTCGCGCAGCGTGACCATGGATCCCGTCAGCGTCGGCAGTTCGTCGCGCCAGCTGCGGCTCGACGAAGGAACGATCACCGGGAACGCCATCGGCGTCAGCGGCTGAGAGGCGAGCGCCATGGCTACTTCGCCCTCTTAGACGTGCCCCAGATGATGTTGTCGCCACCATCCGTGCCCCAAATGATGTTGTCGCCGTCGTCCGTGCCCCAGATGATGTTGTCGCCGTCGGTGCCCCAGATGATGTTGTCGCCGTCCGCCGTGCCCCAGATGATATTGTCGCCGTCGTCCTTCGCCATCACCACGAGCTTGCCGTTGGCCGTGCCCCAGATGATGTTGTCGCCGTCCTTAGCGCTCGTCTTCAGGATGCTCTTGCCGGCCGACGTGCCCCAGATGATGTTGTCATCCGCGTTCGACGTGCCCCAGATGATGTTGTCGCCGTCGGTGCCCCAGATGATGTTGTCGTCGGCAGTCGTGCCCCAAATGATGTTGTCGCCATCATTCGTGCCCCAGATGATGTTGTCGCCATCATCGGTGCCCCAGATGATGTTGTCCGGGGCGAGCGTTCCCCAGATGATGTTGTCAACGCTCCTGAACCAGCGGATCGTGCTGCCAACGCGCTCGCCAACGATGCGGAACGGCGCGAGGTTCGTGCCCCAGATGATGTTGTCGCCGTCGGTGCCCCAGACGATGTTGTCACTCGACCAGATGTCCGTGCCCCAGATGATGTTGTCCGAGTCCTTCGCGCGAACACGGCGCGATCTCGAACCCACCAAGGTCGTTCCTTTGATCGTCCCGGTGCCCCAGATGATGTTGTCGTCCCACATCAGGCCCCGGTAATACATGAAGTTGCCTGAGAGAACGTTGGTGCCCCAGATGATGTTCTGCGCCCACGTGTACGGCTCGCCGACAATCGTCGTGGACGGCGTTAGGGCCGTCGTCAGCCAGCCGGTGTTGAGTTGGGCCGTTGTGTTGATCGCACCGGACAGCGCGATCGCGCCGGCGCCGTTGACTTGACCGGCACCCTGCATCAAGGCATTCGCCGCCACCGGCGCGCCCGGATCGTCCGCCGTGGCCGGCGCGGCCGACTGCGCGTTGCTGACGCTGATCGCCGTGTACTCGAGGATCGCCTTCGCGGCGTTGGGCGTGAGCGGCACCTTGTTCTGATGCGCGTTCGCATCGAGCTCAAGCGCTACGACGCCCGTCGCTACCGCAGTCGCCATGCTCGTGCCGCTCAGGTCCAGCAGGGTGGTACCGAGGGTCTGCGTCGGATACACGCCCGAGGTCACAAGCGTCGAGCCGGCGGCGGCATCGGAGTAGAGATTCACGCCTGGTGCGACGACGTCCGGCTTGGCGAAGCCGTCGTACCACGTCGGACCGCGCGAGCTGAAGTACGGCACGTAATCGTCGTCGCGCGTGACGGTCGTCTTGCCGTCGGCGGCGCCGACCGTGATGGCCGAGGGCGCGTTGCCCGGCGAGTTGATGCTCGCGTAGCCCGGTCCGTCGTTGCCGGCCGCGACGACCACGATTAGTCCGGCCTGACTGGCCTTCTCCACCGCCTGCACAAGCGGATCGAACCTGGCCGGCGCTGTAATCGGGTGACCGAGCGAGAGGTTGACGATCTGAATGCCGAGATCGTTGCGATGCGCGATGACGTAATCGAGGGCGGCAATCACGTTGCTGGTCGAACCGGCGCCGTTCTTGTCGAGCACCTTGAGAACGATCAGGTTCGCCCGGGGCGCAACGCCCTGGAACATGTAGCCCGAGAGTGAGCCGTCACTGGCAATCAGCCCGGCGACATGTGTGCCGTGGCCGAAGTCGTCGTACGGCTTCGTCTTGTGCTTGACGTAGTCCTTGAAGGCGACGATACGTCCGTCGAAGTCGCCGCTTGGCGCGATGCCCGAGTCGATGATCGCGATGCCGATGCCACTGCCGTTGACACCGCTGTCGAGGTTCGAGGCAGCGCCGACGGTGAGTCCGAGCGATGAGCGAAGCGTGCTGACGGCAGGCCCGTACGCAGCGACATTGTCGATCGTGTTCCGAACGTCGCCCGCGCGGCCGGCCTTCTTGCCCCAACCGTGAACAACGGCGTCTGGCACGATCGAGACCGCCCCATTCGCCGCGAGATCGCTGATATCGGTGCCGCGGATGGACGCGGCGACGCCATTGATAGAAGGATGCTGCGACCTCACGGCATCGCCGTGCTTCTGCAGCGTGTTCAGGACGTCGGCTTCGTGCCCCGGCGTCACGGTAATGATGACGTCCTGCGTGGACGAGCCTCGCGACAGCGTTTTGTCTACGTAGGTCTGCGCCTCGGCCGCGCGAACTCCGGCCAGCACCAGCAGGCCGACGAAAACGAACTGACAGATACGACGGATAGCGACCACGGCCTCTACTATAGCAAAGGAGTGGCCACCAGCTCGACTATGAAAAAACTTGGTCGTAATGTGCTCATTTCCAAGGACCTTGTCGCGATCACTGAAGGTTGATGCGTAGCTAGCTGACAATCGGCCGATGGCTCAAATTGGCACGCGGATCACAGTTACTGACGCCAGTATTGCTAATTTCTCGAGCAAATCGCGCGATCTGTGACTTCATGGACCAAACTGGCACACATGTCATATGTTGGCACATGAAGTACCCAACAGATGCTCTGTTGTACAAGCAGTGGCTGCAATCGGCGTTATCTGCTCAGAACGCCCATCGAAGCAGGACCGCCCCAACCGTGAATCCCGCGCCGACCGACGCGAGCAGCACGAGGTCGCCCTTCTTCAGCCGGCCCGCGCACACCGCATCGTTGAGCGCCAGCGGAATCGTGGCGGCCGTGGTGTTGCCGAAGCGATCGATGTTGACGAGCGTCTTGTCCGCGGGAATGCCCAGCTTCTCGGTGGCCGCCTCGATGATGCGGCGGTTGGCCTGGTGCGAGATGAAGAGATCGAGATCCGACGGCGAGAGGTGATTGCGCTCGAGGATGCGCCGCGCAATCTCCTCCGTCTTGCGCACGGCGAACTTGAATACCCGCGCGCCGTCCTGCTTCACGAAGTGCATGCGCTCCTCGACCGTTTCGTGTGACGGCGGACGGCGGCTGCCGCCCGCCGGCATGAACAGGGCGTCGGCGCCGCCGCCGTCGATCTCGTGCTCGAAATCGAGAATCGCGCCGTCGCCTTCCCGCGCCGCCGACACCACCACCGCGCCGGCACCGTCGCCGAAGAGCACGCACGTCGTGCGGTCCTTGTAGTCGATGATGCTCGACATCACGTCGGCGCCGACCACGAGCGCGTGGTCGTGCGCACCGGTCGCGACCATCTGGCTCGCGGTCGTGAGCGAGTAGGTGAATGCCGAGCACGCGGCACTGATGTCGAACCCCCATGCGTGCTCCGCGCCGATCTTCTTCTGAATCAGACAGGCCGTACTCGGAAACATCATGTCCGGCGTCACCGTGCCGACGACGATCAGGCTGATGTCCTTCGGCGTGAGGCCGGCGCGCTCGATGGCGACGAGCGCCGCTTCCTTGCCGAGGTCCGAGGTCGCGATCCCCGGATCGACGATATGGCGTTCGCGGATGCCGACGCGCTGCATGATCCACTCGTCGGTCGTGTCAACCATCTTCTCGAGATCGGCGTTCGTGAGCACGCGCGGCGGCACGTACGTCGCCAAAGAGGCAATCTTCGTCGGCCGTGCGCCGACCCGTCCAGCGTTCCGCTCTACCACAGTCGCGAGTCCCTTCGTCGGTCGCCCGGAAGATCGAGTCCGAAATAGCCGTACGCGCGTTCGGTGGCGACGCGGCCGCGCGGCGTACGATCGAGGAAGCCGTTCTGAATCAGAAACGGCTCGTAGATGTCTTCGATCGCGTCCTTCTCTTCGCTGATCGCGGCGGCGATGCTGCTGATACCGACCGGACCGCCGCCGAACTTGTCGATGATGGTGCGCAGCAGCTTGCGATCGACTTCGTCGAATCCCTGCTCGTCCACCTCGAGCATCTTGAGCGCCGCGCGCGCGACGTCGAGCGTGATCCGGCCGTCGGCGCGCACCTCCGCATAATCGCGCACGCGCCGCAGCAGCCGGTTCGCGATGCGGGGCGTGCCGCGCGAGCGGCGTGCGATCTCGCCCGACGATGTCTCGTCGATCGGCACGCCGAGAATGCGGGACGAGCGCCGCACGATCTCGCCGAGATCCGCCGGCGTATAGAACTCCAGCCGTTCCGTGATGCCGAACCGCGATCGCAACGGCGCGGTGAGCAGTCCCGTCCTCGTCGTCGCGCCCACCAGCGTGAAGCGGTTGACGCCGACCTTCATCGAGCGGGCGCTCGGACCCTGGCCGACCATCACGTCAACCTCGTAGTCTTCGAGCGCCGGATACAGAATCTCCTCGATCGCGGGCGCCATGCGATGGATCTCGTCGATGAAGAGCACGTCGCGCGGCTCGAGGCTCGTGAGCATCCCGAGCAGGTCGCCGGTCCTCTCGATCGCGGGCCCCGACGTCGCCCGAATCGCCGCACCGAGCTCGTTCGCGATCACGTACGCGAGCGTCGTCTTGCCGAGTCCCGGGGGGCCGGAGAGGAGGACGTGATCGAGCGCCTCGCCGCGCTGCTTCGCCGCCTCGATCGCGACGTGCAGCTTCTCGCGCACCTTGTCCTGGCCGATGTAGTCGTCGAGGACGCGCGGACGCAGGCCCGCTTCATACTGCGCGTCTTCCTCGACGCGCGCGGCGGTCACGATGCGCGGATCGGTCGTCACGGCTATTTTGCGAGCTCTCGAAGCGCCTGCTTCAGCGTGCGCTCGAAGCCGGCGTCGCGGCCGACGCCCTGCAGCGCCGCGTCCACGGCTCGTTCGGCAAGCGGCCGATGATACCCCAGGTTCATCAGGGCCGAGAGGAGATCGTCGCGCAGCGCGGGCGCCTCGGGAGCGCCCGCCGCCGCCACGGCCACGTGTCCCTTGGGCAGCCGATCCTTCAGCTCCAGCACGATGCGTTCGGCGGTCTTCTTGCCGACTCCAGGAATGGCCGTCAGCCTCGCGAGATCGCCGCGCTCGATCGCGCCGATGAGCTCGGACGGCTCGATGCCCGAGAGCACGGCCAGCGCGAGCTTCGGACCGATGCCGCTGATTCCGATCAGCCGCTCGAAGAGATCGAGCTCGAGCGCCGTCGCAAATCCGAACAGCGCCAGGGCGTCCTCGCGCACGTGCGTGTGCACGCGCAGCGCGACCGGTCCGCCCGGCTCCGCCAGGCCGTAGAACGTGGACAGCGGCACGGCGACGTCGTAGCCGACGCCCCCGACATCCACCACCACGCGATTGGGCTGCTTCTCGAGAATGGTGCCGCGAAGGTGCGCGATCACGGACGGTAGTGCCGCCAGCTCGTCGCCGCGCGTCCCGGCTGGACGCGGGCCGGCGCGGCCAGCGAGGCCGCCACGCGACGCACCGGCCGGGAGTGGATGTGACACACCGCGACCGCGAGCGCGTCGGCGGCATCGTGCGGCGACGGCGCCGCGGCCAGCCCCAGCATCAGCTTCATCATGTGCTGCACCTGGGGCTTCTCCGCGCGCCCGTAGCCGACGACGGCGCGCTTCACCGCGGCGGGTGTGTATTCATAGACGGGCAGGCCGGCTTCGACGGCCGCGAGCATGGCGACGCCCCGCGCGTGCCCGAGCTTCAACGCGCTGCGCGCGTTCACGGCATGAAAGAGATCTTCGATGGCCACGGCGTCGGGACGGCACTCGCTAAGCAGCGCCGCGAGCCGCGAGTGAATGACGAGCAGCTTTTCCGGAAACGTCGCCGACTTCGGCGTCCTGATGGCGCCGCACGTGACGAGCGCGTGGCGCGAGCCGTCGGTCCTCACGCACCCGTAGCCGGTGCGATCCGAGCCGGGGTCGATCCCGAAGATGATCACGCCAGCGAGGCCTCGATCTCCTTCTCCGAGATGTCGAAGTTCGACGAGATGTTCTGCACGTCGTCGTGGTCGTCGAGGGCTTCCATCAGCTTGACCATCTGCTGCGCGGGCTTGCCTTCGAGCTTCACGTAGTTCTGTGGAATCATCGACACCTTCGCGGTGGCGGGCTCGATGCCGAGCTTCTTGACGGCGTCGTTCACGGCCGTGAAGGCTTCTGGCGTGCTGAACACTTCCCAGTTGTCCTCGTCGTCCTGCAGATCGTCGGCGCCGGCCTCGAGGACGGCGGTCATCAGCGTCTCTTCGTCGATTCCTGGCGACTTCGACTTCTCGACGACGATGTAGCCTTTCTTGGTGAACATCCAGGCGACGGCGCCGGGCGCGGCGAGATTGCCGCCGTGCTTCTCGAGCAGATGGCGGATTTCCCCGGCCGTGCGGTTCTTGTTGTCGGTGAGGACGTCGATGATGAGCGCCGCGCCGCCCGGGCCGTAGGCCTCGTACTGCGCTTCTTCGTACGACACGCCCGGCTCCTGCCCCGTGCCGCGGCGGATCGCGCGCTCGATGTTCTCGCGCGGCATGTTGTTGGCCTTGGCTTCCGCGACAATCGTCCGCAGCCGCGGGTTCATGTCGGGATCACCGCCGCCGGCGCGCGCCGCGACCGCCAATTCCTTAATCAGCCGCGTGAAAATCTTGCCGCGCTTGGCGTCGGCCGCGCCCTTCTTGTGCTTGATGGAGTGCCACTTGGAGTGCCCTGACATGCAGAAACTTTACCCTTTTTTGGCCAGGATGATCCAGACATCCGCGCGCGGATCCCAGGGGCGTCCGCGGTAGTCGCCGAGCACGGACTCGACGCGGAGTCCGGCGCGTTCGAGGCGCGCGCTCATCTGCGGCACGCTCAGCGTGCGGAAGGTCAGCTCGAACCGATGCCGCGTTTCGCGGCGTCCGCGCCGCTCGATGTACTCCTGCTCGAACGTCGTGAGACGGCGGCGGCGATCCTGACGCACCGACTCGACGAGCGTCAGCCGCGCGCCAGCGCGCGTGCGGCCGCGCAGTTGCACGCGATTGGCGTACTCGCGCCAGGTGGGCACGTCCGGCACGAGGTCGAGGCCGAACGTCCCGCCCCGCTGGAGCACGCGCGCGACCGAATCGAGCGTCTCGCGCAGATCGCGCTCGCGAATCAGCGACTGCAGCACGCCGTACGGCGCGACGACCATCGAGACGCTACGGGGCCGGAAGGGCAGGTGTCGGATGTCCGCGCGCACGGCCCGAAGCGCGCCTGTCTCGCCGAAGCGAGCGTGCGTCGCACGCGCGCGTAGGCGCGCCCGCATCGGCTGCGAGCGATCGACGCCAATCAGATCGACGCCGCTCTTTGCGAGTGGAAGGGACACGCGTCCGGTGCCGCACCCGAGCTCGAGCACGCGTCCCTGGGCGTCACGCGCGACGCGCTGCCAGAACGGCACGTCGCGGCGGCCGAGCGTCCGCGCGTTCTCCCAGTCGTAGAACGGCGCGTACTCGTCCCAGCCCTGCCAGCCTTCGCGTGTCAATCGGAAACCGCGAGCTCGCCGGGCACGATCGGGCGCGTGCGCGGCAGACGGCCGAGACGCGCGAGGTTGCCCACGAACGCCAGGATGGCGAGGAAGACGACAAGCTTGACGCTGTCACCGAGGCGCGTGCGCGGGATCACCTTCCACATCAGCCAGAGCGCGGGCTGCGCCCAGCACACGGCCCACACCGATCCATAGAAGTACCGCCGCTCGTGCCCCTCGCCTTTGGTGGACGCCTTCACGCGCGGCAGCTGTCCGATCAAGCCGAGCAGCCAGATGCATCCGGCCATCGGGAAGTACGCGTCGCGATAGATCTGCTTCAGGTACCAATGACCGGTCACGATCGCGACGACGAGCCCGGTGATGTTCAGCACGGCGAACGTGATCACCTCGCTCCACGCAAACGTGTAGCACACGCGGCGATAGAGCGGATTGGGACGGTCTTCGGTGAAGCGGATGATGTAGGGCTTCGGTTCAACGCCCGGAAGGCGGCCGCGAAGCCCCGCAATCCCGGTGCCGACGAGCACGGCGCCCAGCCACAGCGCCATCCTCGAGTCGAACCCGTGCTCGAACAGATCGAACGTCAGCGGGCCCGGCGCGATGAAGAAAACGAAGATCCAGATCGGCCAGTGGTTGAACCGGTAATAGAGCTTGTTGCGTTCGCGAATCTTGCGTTGCGATGCGTACTCGACGGGAATCTCGGCCACGAACTCCTGCGCTTCTTGGTTTTCCGCGTAGATTTTCTCTGCGGCGCCGGCCGACGAGTATACCCCGGCGTCTGGTCGGGCGGCGCCTCGCCCCACATGCCTTTTCTGAACGACTGCGCTTCCGCCTCGGCACGCTTCAGCTCGTCCAGCCGGACGAGCGGCTCACGCGCTTCGACGCGCGCCAGCCCTTCGCGCACGAGCACGACGTTGGCGCACACGCCGTCTTCGGTAACGACATATGCCAGCCGGCGCTTGTAGACGTCGAACGGCTCGCGGTCGCCCTCGAGCCTCACCCAGCGGTGGAGCACGAGGCCCGCGAGCCTGTCGCGCGCCGCGAACGCAAACGGCGCCGCCGTGTCGAACCCACGTCCGATCTCCGGCGCGTCGATGCCGAGCAGACGCACGCGGCCGCCCGGCACCACGTCGATCGTGTCGCCGTCGATCACCGTGCGCACGAGCACTGGATCCGATCGCTCGAGCCCTGGCGCCGCCATCGCGGCAGAAACTGCAACGAGCGCACCGAGTATCCTGAGCAGAAACTGCATCGCCGGTTCCTCTGTGAACGAGTTACGGGATCCGCGATGCCGCGCTGCAAGACGCCCGCCACGCACGCACACTTCGCCCTTGATCTCGCCACTCGACGATGACATCGTCGTCCTTCGACGCTGCTCAGGACGGTCGCCGATGACAACGCGGGAGTATCTCGATTCGTACGAAACCACTCAGCCGCGCGAGCTGACGTACGGCATCCTGCGAGAGCCGGCGGCGCCGTTCTTCTCGCACCAGGAAGTCGTGTTGAAGATCGCGCGTGTGCTGGCGGATCATGTCGAGCGCGCCGCGCTCGGCAGGATTGCCGTGGCGCCGATCGACGTCGTCCTCGACGCCGACCGAGCGCTCATCCTCCAGCCCGACGTGCTGTTCGTGTCAAACGAGCGTGCCGCGATCGTCCGCGATCAGGTGTGGGGCGCGCCCGATCTCGTCGTCGAAGTGCTGTCCGTGCCAACGGCGGGGCGCGATCGGACGGAGAAGCTCGGGTGGTACCGGCAGTACGGCGTCCGCGAGTGCTGGCTGGTCGATCCGGTCGCCGAGCGCGTCATCATCGTTGACTTCGGCGGTGCGATGCCGGAGAGGCGCTCGATGGGCCGCGACGAGGCGATTCGCTCGTCGGTACTGCCCGCGTTCAGCCCGACGCTCGCCTCGCTGCTGCCGTAGCCTGATCGCGGGTCGCGCCCGGCAAGAGCCGGTGGAGCGCGATGCCCGACGCCACCGAGACGTTGAGGGAATCGACGACGGAGGTGATCGGGATTCTGACGCGGCTGTCTGCGGCCTGCTCGGCCTCGGCGCTCAGTCCGCCGCCTTCGGTGCCGAGAAGCAGCGCGAACCGCCCCGCGCGAGCCCGGGCGGCGAACTCGGCGATGTCGATCGCACCATCCGACAACGTCAGCGCCACGAGGTGAAAGCCCGCCGCGCGGACGCGCGCGAGCGCCTCGCCCCACAGGTCCGGAAACGGCACGGACGCAAACGGCACGCGGAGCGTCGCGGCCATCGACGTGCGAATTGCCTTGCGGTACAGCGGATCCGCGCAGCCATGGCTCAGCACGACGGCGCCAGCGCCGAACGCGGCGGCATTGCGGAAGACGCCCCCGACGTTGTCGGGGTTGCCCACATTCTCGAGCAGGACGATCGACTGCGCGCGCATCAGCAGGTCGTCGAGCAGGCGCGGCGCCGGTCGCTCGGCAAGCGCGAGGCAGCCGCGATGGAGGGGGAAGCCGGTCAGAGCCTCGAAGTCCTCAGTGGCGGCCACGAACGTCGTCGTCTCGCGGCCAAGCGTCTCGAGACGCGGCCGGAGCGCCTCGAGCGCCGCGCGGTTCAGGAGAAGCGACTGAATGTGGACGCGATCGTCGAGGAGCCGTTCGACGACCAAGCGGCCCTCGGCCACGAAGAGGCCGCGCGCGACGAGCCGATCGTGATCGCCGATCTCACGATAGTCGGCGACGCGGGGATCGTCAGGGCCGTCGATGACGACAACACGGATGTCCGGCATGTGCGATAGGCCGCCCTCCCTGGGCGCTTCCAGTATGGCCGAAACGTCGGCTACCATTGGCTGCCCATGCGCCGGTTCCGTGTCGCGGCCCTGCTGGCCGGTCTGCTTCTGCCGGCCGGAGCGGCGTCCGCGCATCCAGTGCCGTTCAGTTATCTCGACGTGCAGCTCCAGCCGTCGGCCGTCGAGGTGTCGCTCGTCGCGCATATCTACGACCTCGCGCACGATCTGCAGCTCTCGCCACCCGACCGGCTCCTCGACGCCTCGTTCGTCGGCGAGCGCGAGCGCGCCATGCAGGCCATGCTCGCGCCGCGGCTCAGCGTTGCCGCCGACGGCCGCGTGCTGATGCCGCAGTGGGGCCAGACGGAAATCCTGCGCGATCGGCAGTCGCTGCGGTTTCATCTCACCTATCCCGTCCGGGCGACGCCCGGCTCCGTGTCCGTGAACGCCGCGATGTTCCCGTACGACCCGATGCACCAGACGTTCGTCAACATGTACGAAGGCGACACGCTGACGTCGCAGATGATCCTCGACGGCGCGCATCCGCATCTCGACTACTTCGCGGGATCGCGACAAGGCGTGTTCGCGGTGATCGAGAAGTTCGTGCCGGCCGGCGTCCACCACATCCTGATTGGCCCGGACCACCTGCTGTTCCTGATCGGCCTGCTGCTCCTCGGCGGCTCGATCCGCCAGCTGTTGGTGGTCGTGACCTCGTTCACCGTCGCGCACAGCATCACGCTGTCGCTCGCCGCGCTCAACATCGTGACGCCGCCGGCGCGGATCATCGAGCCCGCCATCGCGCTGAGCATCGTCTACGTAGGGGCGGACAACCTGCTGGCGAGCGGCGGGCGCGACGTCCGGGGGTGGATCGCGTTCACCTTCGGCTTCATCCACGGCTTCGGGTTCGCCAACGTGCTGCGCGAAATGGACCTGCCGCGGCGGGCGCTCGGCTGGTCGCTGTTCTCCTTTAATATAGGCGTCGAAATCGGTCAGCTCTTCGTCGTTGTCCTGGTGGCGACGGCGTTTACAATGCTGCGGCAACGCAGCGAGTGGTCGCGCCGGCATCTTGCGTTCGCGGGATCGATCGTGGTGATTGCCGCAGGCACGTTCTGGTTCGTGCAGCGGGTGTTCTTTCCAGGGGGACTGTCATGAAGCGTATCGCTCTGCTCGGTGGACTGATTGCGATTGGCGGGCTCTCGTTGGCCGCCGCGGGACTGCAGGCGCCTCAGGGTCGCGGACGAGGACAGGGCCGCGGGCCGCAGGGGCCGCCCGTCGCGCAGATCGAAAAGGTGAAAGACAACCTCTACGAGATCACCGGCGGCGGCGGCAACTCGGCGGCCTTCATCACCGACAAGGGCGTCGTGCTCGTTGACACGAAGCTGCCCGGCTGGGGGCAGGCGATTCTCGACAAGATCAAGACGGTCACCGACAAGCCCGTCGTCGAGATCATCAACACGCATACGCACGGCGATCACACCGGGAGCAACGAGTTCTGGCACCCGTCGATCGAGATCGTGGCCCACGAGAACACCAAGGCGAACATGATGAAGATGGACGCATTCAAAGGCGCCAAGGCGGCCTACCTGCCGAAGACGACCTTCAAGGACCGCCTGATCATCGGGAGCGGCAACGAGGAGATCGACCTCTACTACTTCGGCCGGGCGCACACCAACGGCGACGCGTGGGTGGTGTTCAAGGCCCTCCGCGTCATGCACGCGGGCGATGCGTTCGCCGGGAAGACCACGCCGATCATCGACACGATGAACGGCGGCAGCGCCGTCGAGTACGGCAAGACGCTCGAGAACGCCTCGAAGACCATCAAGAACGTGGACGAGATCATCACCGGCCACGCCAACATGCGGATGACGATGGCCGACCTCAAGAACTACGCTGACTTCAACAACGCCTTCGTGGCGTGGGTGAAGGACGAGATCAAGAAAGGCAAGACGGCCGAGCAGGCGGGCGAGGACTACAAAGTGCCTGAGAAATTCGCGGCGATGGGCATGAGCGCCCCGGCCAACGGGCTGTTCGGCGGCTACAAGGGCAACATCGCCACCGCCTACAAGGAGCTCGGCAAGTGAAGCGCGCGATCGTACTCGGCGCCCTCATCGCGGTCGGCGGGCTGTCGCTCGTGGTGTCCGGCCAGGCGCCGGGACCCTCCGCCAAGGCGATCGCGGCGACCAAGATCGAGAAGATCAAGGACAACCTGTACGTGATCACCGGATCGGGCGCCGAGGACACGTCGGCGTTCAGCGGCGGAAACGTCGCCGTGTTCATCACGGACGGCGGCGTGACGCTCGTGGACGCGAAGCTGCCAGGGTTCGGGCCGACGATCGTCGATCGCGTGAAGAGCGTCACGAACAAGCCGATCACGCGCATCATCAACACGCATACGCACAACGATCACACCGGCAGCAACGAGTTCTTCGGGGCGAGCATCGAGAACATCGTCCAGGAGAACACGAAGACGAACATGTCCAGAATGGACGAGTTCAAGGGCGCAAAGGCGCAGTTCCTGCCGAAGAAGACGTACAAGGACACGATGAAGGTCGGCTCGGGCAAGGACGAGATCGATCTCTATTACTTCGGCCGCGCGCACACCAACGGCGACGCGTTCGTCGTGTTCCCGGCGCTGCGAACGATGCACGTCGGCGATACGTTCGCATGGAAGGCACTGCCGTACGTGGACACGGGCAACGGCGGCAGCGTCGTCGAGGGTCCCAAGACGCTCGGCAAGGCAATCGCGACCGTGAAGAACGTGGACACCATCATCAACGGCCACATCCCGACCTCGACGTGGAACGACCTGAAGCAGTATCAGCAGTTCCTGAGCGAGTTCGTCGCGTTCGCGGAGAAGGAAAAGAAAGCCGGCAAGACCGTGGACCAGGCTGCGTCCGAATACAAACTGGATCCGAAGTACAAGGGCTACGTCGTCAGCGTGAATCCCGCGTTCGGCGGCGCGAAGACGAACCTGCAGATCGCGTACGACGAGATCAAGTAGTGGCCAGCCGCGGCATCAGCCTCACGGCGTTGCCGCGGCCAATCGCCTGCATCTCGCGCTCGCCGAATCCGTACGCCAGCAGTCCATTCACCGTATCCGGACCCAGACGATACGGATAGTCCGACCCATACACGATCTGCGACACGGGCACGAGCTTCGTCAGCGACGACAGCGCCGCGGGTGTGTACGCCCACGCGGTGTCGTAGTAAAAGCGCGTGAGCTCGTGCAGCACGCCGTTCGGCACGCGCGACGCCAGGCTCTTGTTGATGACCGGCGCCTGCACGAAGCGCTCGACGAGGAACGGCACCGTGCCGCCGGCGTGCGAGAAGATGAACCGCAGATCCGGGCATCGCGCCGCCGTACCGCTGAAGACGATGTCGGCAATCGTGCGAGAGGTGTCCGTGCCGAACTCGATCACGGTCGGCGCGACGTCGGGCACGAGACCGCGGCAGCAGTTGGCGAGCGTCGGGTGCGTGTAGAGAATCGCCTTGCGCCGGTTGAGCTCGTTCACGATCGGCGTGTACATCGGATGGCCCAGCCACTTGTCGCCGTAGCTCGTCAGCAGGCCGATGCCGTCGGCTTTGAGCGTGTCGAGTGCGTATTCGATTTCGCGGAGGCTGGCGTCGATGTCCTGCATCGGCAGCATCGCAAACGACCCGAACCGGCCCGGATGGTCACGGCGGAGTCCGGCCATCCACTCGTTGGCCTCGCGCGCGAGACGACGCGCGAGCTCGGGCTCGGCGAAGCTGACGGCCGGCGACGTCACCGACGCGACGGCCGTCGCCACGCCGGCCTTGTCCATGTCGTCGAGCGTGCGCGACACGGACCAGCTGATCATGTCGGGCGTCGCGAGCTTGCGCTCCGCGAGCGCCGCGAGCAGCGTCGGCGGCACCACGTGATGGTGGACGTCGATGCGCCGTGGCCCCGCGGGCTGCGCCACCATTGGCCACTCCACCGCGAGTGCGCCAAGGCCTGCCAGGCCGAGTGTCGTCAGGAAGTCGCGGCGAGTGTCAGCCATGCGTGCCACCTCGTGTAGTGCAGGCCTTCAGGCCTGCCGGTTGCCGGCGCAGACCTGAAGGTCTGCACTACATGTTCTCCGCGCGATAGAATCGCGGCGTGGCGGGCAATCGCCCCGGCGATCACGACAACCTCGACGACCTGACGATCGCCGCCAGCCGCGCCGCGACGCGCCTTCCGTCGAGCGTCACCCCGACGCCGTCCTCGCTGCCGTTCGCCCCGGGCGCCATCATTGCCGGACGCTATCGTCTCGTCTCGCTCCTGGGACGCGGCGGCATGGGCGAGGTGTACCGCGCCGACGACCTGACGCTCGACCAGCCGGTCGCGCTCAAGTTCCTGCCCGCCGGCGTTGCGTCCGATCCGGATCGCCTCGCGCAATTCCACGCCGAGCTGCGCGTGGCGCGCCAAGTGTCGCACAAGAACGTCTGTCGTCTCTACGATCTCGGCGACCACGAAGGCCGCCGGTTTCTGACGATGGAGTACGTGGACGGCGAGGACCTGGCGACGCTGCTGCGCCGGATCGGGCGGCTGCCGCAGGACAAGGCCGTTGACATCGCCCGGCAGCTCTGCGCGGGCCTCGCCGCGGCGCACGAACGCGGCGTGCTGCATCGCGATCTCAAGCCTGCCAACGTGATGATCGACGGCGACGGCAACGTCCGCATCACGGACTTCGGGCTCGCCGTGGCCGCGGCCGACGTCAAAACCTCGCGCGCCGGCACGCCGCAGTACATGGCCCCCGAACTGCTCGCCGGCGGCCCGGCATCCGTGAAGACCGACATCTACGCGCTCGGCCTCGTGCTCTTCGAGATGTTCACCGGCCGGCGCGCGTTCGAGGCAAAAACGTTCAACGAGCTGATGCACCTGCACGAGACGCGGACGCTCGCGATGCCGACCTCCGTCGTGCGCGATCTCGATCCGGCCGTAGAGCGCGTGATCCTGCGGTGCCTCGAAGAAGACGCCGAGCTGCGTCCCGGCTCCGTGATCGCCGTGGCGGCGGCGCTGCCTGGCGGCGATCCGCTGGCGGCGGCGCTCGCGGCTGGAGAAACGCCGTCGCCGGAAATGGTCGCGGCCGCCGGCGAGACAAGAGGCGTGAGCGCGCCGGTCGGCGTCGCGCTCCTCGCGGCCGTCATCGCCGGACTGCTGGGACTGGCCGCGCTGGCCGATCGCGCGCTGCTCATCTCGGCGATCCCGCTCGACCGGAGCGCAGACGCTCTCGAGGATCACGCCCGCGACATCGTCTCCCAGCTGGGGTATACCGAGCGGCCGATCGACACCGCGCGCGGCTACTTCGTGCTGCAGGACTACTTCACCTACAAGCTGCGCACGGATCCGTCGCCGTCGCGGTGGGACTCGCTGTCAACGGGAGCGTTTCCCTCACTACGCTTCTGGTATCGCACGAGTCCGCGCGAGCTCGAGCCCCAGTCTGGTGCGTGGGCGCCGAGCTTCGGCGATCCGCCCCTGACGGTGTCGAACATGGTCGCGATGGTCGTGGACACGGAAGGCCGGTTGACGCAGTTCAACGTCGCCCCGCCACAGGTGGACGACGCCTCCCCAGGGGAATCGACGCCGGTGGAGTGGACGCGCGTGTTCCAGGCGGCGGGGCTCGACATGGCGCAATTCCATGCGGCGCCGTCGTTGTGGGTGCCCAACGTCTTTGCCGACGAACGGCGCGCATGGCTCGGCCCGCTGCCCGCCCAGCCGGACATTGAGCTCCGCGTCGAGGCCGGCGCGTACCGCGGGCGCGTGTCGTTCTTCCAGGTCGTGGGACCGTGGACGCGCCGACCGCGCATGGATCAAGAGCTGCTCCGGGGCGCGGGCGTCGGCCTTCTGCGGTTCGGCGGGTTCCTCATCGTGATCCTGTTGTTTGTGGGCGGACTGCTTCTGGCGCGACACAACGTCCGGAACGGCCGCGGCGATCGCCGCGGTGCGACGCGCGTCACCGTGTTCGTCTTCGGCCTGAGCGTCGCCTCCTGGGTCCTCGGCGCCTCACACGCGCTCGATCCGATGACCGAGTTCCGCCATTTCCGCGACTCGCTGATCGCGCCGGAGCTGCTGAAGGCGGCCACGCTGTGGCTGACGTACGTCGCGCTCGAGCCGTACGTCCGCCGCTATCGCCCAGAGATTCTCGTCTCGTGGACGCGCGTGCTCGCCGGACGCCTGCGTGACCCTCGCGTCGGCCGCGACATCCTGGTCGGCGTCGCCACCGGCATCGTCCTCGCGGCGACCCGCATATTCGGCGTCGTCGCGCCGCGGCTCTTCGGCTACGCGCCGCTTCCGCCGCGCACCACGAATTTCGAGTTCCTGCTTGGGACGCGGTACGCCCTCTCCGCCCTGCTCGACATCCCGCAGGCCGTGCTCACCTACGCGATGCTGGTCACGCTGGCGTTCGTCTTCGCGCGACTGGTCGTCAAGCGCACCGTGATTGCCGCGGCCATCGCCGGAGCGATGCTCACCGTCCTGCTCACCGCCACCGTCGGGACGGAGCAGCTCGTCGTGAACGTCCCCTCGGCGATCGTCGTCGCGGCGATCTCGATGGCCGTGCTCGTCTACTTCGGTGTGTTCGCGCAGGCCGTGGCGTTCCTCGTGAACAACATCCTCAGCTACGGCGGCTTGACCGCGGATTTCTCGAAGCTCTACGCGCCGACGAGCGTGTCGCTCATCGTCCTCGTGGCCGCCATGGCTGCGTACGGTCTCTACGTCGCTCGATCGGGCGAGCCGATCTTCGGACGACGGCTCGCGGATACGTAGCGTCTCCTGATGTAGTGTGCGTATCTTCAGGTCCACGTGGCAGGCCTGAAGGCCTGCACTACATGCATTACGGCGGAGAACGTTTCGCCGTCCGCGCGGTCGGCGTGGCCGTCCACGGATCCTCGGGCCACGGATGCTTCGGATACCGGCCGCGGAGTTCCTTCCGCACCTCCGGATAAGTGGTGTTCCAGAAGCTTCTGAGATCGCGCGTCGTCTGCACGGGCCGCCCGTTCGGCGCGAGCAGCGCGAGGCGCAGGGGTTCGTGGCCTGGGCCGATCCGCGGCGTGTCGGCGAGGCCGAACAGCTCCTGCAATTTCACAGACGCGGACACCGTGCCGTCATCGCCGTACTCCAGCCGCGCGGTCCGTCCACTCGGCACGGCAATCGACTCCGGCGCATCGCGGTCGATCCTTCGACGTTCGTCGAATGTCAACGCGGCAGCAAGATCGACCTCGTCGAGCGAACGCGCCAGCGCCGCCGCACGCCGCGCAAGCACGGCAACATCCACCTCGAGCCCGGCAAACCGCAGGCGTCGCAGCAACTGCGTGTCGTGTTCGGAGCGCGGCCGCTCGAGCCAGTGCTCCGCGATCAGCGCAGCGCGCGTCTCTGGATCTGCATCGACCGGCTTCTCGCTGAGCGTGAGCGCGTCGTAGCGCTCCACCGCCACAGCCTTCACGACGCCGCGCGTGTCGTCGAACCGATGGACGACGTCAACGCCGGTGGGCGTCAGCCAGTCGCGATCCACGAGGCTCGCGAGCCGGCCGCGCGCGTCAGGATCGCCAGGCCGCGTGGAGGCCTGGACGTCGAGCGCGACGAGAAACTCTCCCTCGGTCACGCCGCTTTGGGGAGCGATGACGGCGCCCGCGCCCGTCGAGAGCCGCAGACGCGGCGATTGGGGCGCGCGCCGCTGCGCGATGCGATCGGGATAACCGGCGAAGATCGCGCTCCGGAATTCGGCATCCGACAGCCGCGACGAGCGGCGCGGGCCGGATGCGATCGCGTCCGCGGTCTGACGCACGTGCGGCGGCAGCGTGGACCACTGATCGACTGCCGACAAGAGGTCGGACGTGGTTGACGCCGTGCGCGCAGGAAGCACGTGACGCTCGGAGAGCACCGCGCACGCCTGGACGATGGGCCAGGCGCCGTCCGCCGCCACGAGCATGCGCGCCAGCCGGGGATGGAGCGGCAGGCGCTGCATTCTTCGTCCGATGTCGGTCAGCGCGGTGCCGGCAACCGCGCCGAGACGTTCGAGCAGCGCCAGCGCCGCGTCGAGGCGATCGGCGGCCGGCGCCTCGAACCACTCGAGACGCCGGGGATCGCCGCCCCACGCGATGACGTCGAGCGCGGCGCCCGACAAATCGACGCGATGAATGTCGGGCTCCCGATGCGGACGCAATCGGTCGCGCGCGTCCCACAATCGTACCGCACGGCCCGGCGCCGTACGCGCCGCGCGTCCTGCCCGCTGATCCGCGGCGTCCGCCGTCACGCGTTCGGTCTCAAGGCTGTCGATGGCGCGGTCGGCGTCATAGCGCGCGACCTTCTGAAGGCCGGAATCGACAACCGCAGTCACGCCCGGAACCGTGACCGACGTCTCCGCGACGTTCGTCGCCACGATCACGCGCCTCGATCCGCCGGACGGCCGCAGCGCTCGATCCTGCTCCCTCGCGTCAAGCGATCCGTGCAGCGGCAGGATGTCGAGGCTCGTCGCGACGCTGCGCCTCGAGAGCTCGTCAATCGCGCGCCGAATCTCGAACGCGCCCGGAAGAAAGCAGAGGACGTCGCCGACGGTCGTCGTGAGGAGGCCTTCGACGGCATCCGGCACCGACGCGCCTGGCGCGTAGGAGATGTCGAGCGGAAACAGCCGGCCGGGAACCTCGATGACGGGACAGCCGTCGAGATACGCGGAAACGGCGCCGGTGTCGAGCGTCGCGGACATGACGACGATGCGCAGATCGTCGCGGGCGCGCCAGGCCTGCGTGACGAGCGCGATCGCCAGGTCCGCGTGGATGCTGCGTTCGTGGAACTCGTCGAGAACGACGGTCCGGAAATCCGAGAGCAGCGGGTCGTGCTGGAGGCGCGACGTCAGGACACCTTCGGTGGCGACAAGCAGCTTCGTACGCGGCCCGAACCGGCGCTCGAGCCGGATCTGCCAGCCGATTTCGTGGCCGATTGTCCACCCGCGCTCCGCCGCAATCCGCTGCGCGATCGCGCGCGCGGCGGCACGACGGGGCTGCAGCAGCATCACCGGTCCGTCCTCCACGAGCGCCGGAGGGACGCGCGTCGTCTTGCCGGCGCCCGGTTGCGCCGATACGACCAGTGCGCGGGATCGCCGGACGTGCTCGACGATCCCGGGAACGAACGGATCTATCGGAAGCGCGTCGCTACGCAGTGGTGACGCCGACCCCAATTGGACAGGTCACACCGGTGCCGCCTAGGCCGCAGTACCCATCGGGGTTCTTGGCCAGGTACTGCTGGTGATACTCCTCGGCGTACCAGAACTCTGGCGCCGGAAGAATTTCTGTCGTGATCTTCCTGTAGCCGGCCGCGTTCAGCCGCTCCTGATACGCGTCGCGCGACGCTTCCGCGGCCTTGCGCTGATCGTCGTTCGCGTAATAAATGCCCGAGCGGTACTGCGTGCCGACGTCGTTGCCCTGCCGCATGCCCTGCGTCGGATCGTGGTTTTCCCAGAACACCTTCAACAGATCCTCATAGCGGATCGTCTTCGGGTCGAACACCACGAGCACGACCTCCGCGTGATCGGTCGTGCCGCTGCACACCTGCCGGTACGTCGGATTCTTCGTGTGGCCCGCGGCGTAGCCGACGGCGGTCGCGTAGACGCCTGGCTGCTGCCAGAACTTCTTTTCCGCGCCCCAGAAGCAGCCCATGCCGAACATCGCGACCTCGGATCCTTCCGGGAACGGCGGGACGATCGGATGCTGATTCACGAAATGTGGAGTCATGCCTTGTCCTTCTCCGGCTCGAACGCGAGCGCCACCCCGTTCATGCAGTAGCGCAGCCCGGTTGGCTGCGGGCCGTCGGGGAACACATGGCCGAGATGGCCCCCGCAGCTTGCGCAGTGCACCTCGGTCCGTGTCATCCCGTAACTCCGATCGGTCGTCGTCTCGACCGCCTGCTCGTCACGGGGCGCGCAGAAGCTCGGCCAGCCGCTCCCGCTCTCGTACTTCGTGTCGGAGGTGAACAGCGGTTGACCGCAGCCGGCGCAGCGGAACGTGCCCTCGCGCTTTTCCTTGTTCAGAGGGCTCGAGCCGCGCGGCTCGGTCGCATGCTGACGCAGCACCTGATACTGCGCCGGCGACAGCGAGGCCTGCCATTCGGCGTCGGTTCTCTCAGTCTTCGTGCTCATGTGAGTACTCTAGCATCGCGGGCCTGAAAGGCCCGCGCTACGTCAGCCCTTTGCCTTCGACGCACTCGTAGGCTTTTCCCGTCGCCACGTTCTTGAACTCCTCCGTTCTCCCGTTGGGCCATGAGACGACGACGCGGTCGAGGCGATCGCGGCGGCCGACGCCGAAGGTCAGCGGAAACTCCGACTGCGACAGGTAGCTCGACCCGCTCTTTACCATTCGCGACTGCGACAGGCCGCCGTGGAAAATGCGCACGGTCGCGCCGATGGCGTCCCGATTGGACGTCGTCCCCGTGAGATGAAACCGCACGGACCGGTTGCCCGACCGCTGATCGTTGCGGAAGAGCAGCGCCGGACCGCCATTCGTCGTGATCAGCACGTCCACGTCGCCGTCGCGATCGAAGTCGGCGCACGCGAGCCCGCGGCCGACGCGCGGCTGCGCGAACGCGGGTCCGGCGTCCGCCGCCGCGTCGCGGAACGTGCCATTCCCCTGATTGAGAAACAAGTGCGGCGGCTGTGCGTAGCCGACGTTGCCACGGATGTTGCGAACGGTTTCGTCGATGTGGCCGTTGGTGACGAGCAGATCGAGGCGCCCGTCGAGATCGACGTCCGCGAACGTGCAGCCGAACCCGAGCGAGTTGCGGGACGGCGCGCCGACGCCGGCCTTGACCGCCACGTCCTCGAACAACCCGCGGCCGAGCGACCGATACAACCCGATCATCTCGTCGTCGAAGTTCGTGACGGCGAGGCCGGGCACGCCGGAGTTGTCGAAGTCGCCGGCGTCCACGCCCATGCCCGCGCGCGCCTTGCCCTCGGCGCTGAACGCGAGGCCGGCTTCGACCGCGGCGTCGCGGAATCGGCCGTTGCGCAGGTTGCGATAGAGCTTGTTCGGCTGGGTGTCGTTGGCCACGAACAGATCCGGCCAGCCGTCGATGTCCGCGTCGATCATCGTCACGCCGAGCGACTTCGAGCTCGTGTCGAAAATGCCGCAGGTCGCGGTGACGTCTTCGAACGTGCCGTTCCCGCGGTTGCGGAACAGCCAGCACGTGTCGCCGCGGTACGCCTCGGGCGTGCAGTACGACTTGTGCTTCCCGTCGAGGCTGCAGAAGACGTCGCGTTCAGGCGACCACTTGACGTAGTTGCAGACGAAGAGATCGAGGTGGCCGTCGCGATCGAAGTCGAACCAGAGCGCCGACGTGCTGAATGCGACGCGTCCGCCGAGACCGCTCGCCGCCGTCGCGTCAACGAAGGAACCCTTGCCCGTGTTGCGGAACAGCCGGTTCTGGCCGACGCCTGTGATGAGAATGTCGGGAAAGCCGTCGTTGTTGTAGTCGCCGACGGCGACGCCCATGCCGTAGAGCTCGACGTCGAGCCCGGCGGCGCGCGTGACGTCGGTGAACGTGCCGTTGCGGTTGTTCCGATACAGCCGCAGCGTCGTGCGCGCGCGCTTGTGTCCGGGCCAGTCCATCCCGTTGACGAGCAGCACGTCGGGCCAGCCGTCGGCGTCGTAGTCGATGAACGCGCAGCCCGATCCCATCGTCTCGGGCAGCAGCTTTCCGCCATAGCCGCCGTTGTTGTGCGTGAAGTGGATGCCGGCGGCCGCCGTGACGTCCGTCAGGCTGAACCCGAACGTCTGCTGGGCGAAGACGCCGCCGGATCGCAGCGGAAGCGCCGATCCGGCGAGACCGGTGGCGCAGGCGCGGAGGAAGTCGCGGCGCGATCTCGACTGTGCCGGCATCAGGGCAGCGTCACCAGTCCGTTCGTAATCGCATAGACGACGAGCTCCGCCGTCTTGTGGACGCCGAGCGCGTTCATGATGTTCGCGCGATGGACGGCGATCGTGTTCACGCTCAAGTCGAGCTTGTCGGCAATCTCGCGGTTCGACATGCCGGAACAAATCAGCTGCAGCACTTCCAGTTCGCGCGCGGTCAGCGCATGCGTCCGTTCGCCTTTGAGCGCCGACGGCCGGTTCAGACTCGGATCGAGCACCGTCTCACCCGCCGCCACGCGCTTGACGGCCGATGCGAGGTCGAGGTCCAGCGCGTTCTTGAGGACGTAGCCCCGCGCACCGCTGTCGAGCGCGTGCTTCACGAGTGTCTCCTCGGAATGCATGCTGAGCATCAGCACCGCGACGTTCGGATGATCGCTGACGATCTTCCTGGCCGCCGCGAGCCCGTTCGTGCCGGGCATGGCCACGTCCATCACGACGACCGCGGGCTCGAGGCGGTCGGCCATCGCGATCGCCTCGTCGCCGCTCGCCGCCTCGCCGACCACCGCAATCGCCTCGTCGTCTTCGAGCATGCGGCGAAAACCTCGGCGCACCAGGCTGTGATCGTCGGCGAGCAGCACCGTGATCCTCTTTCCGTCAGACATGGCTGCCCATCGAGACCGGCACCCTCATGCGGACCAGCGTGCCTCCTTCGGCCGGACGCAGAATCTCGAGGGTGCCTCCGACCAGCGAGGCGCGCTCGCGCATCGCGACGAGCCCAAGGCCGCGCCGTCCGCGCGACGCGCCGAGGCCCTTTCCATGATCTTCGACTTCGAGCTGCAACACGCCGGCGTCGGCCCGCAGCCGGACCGCGGCGTGCGTGACACCCGAATGACGAGCGACGTTGCTCAGCGATTCCTGCAGCACGCGGTAGACCTGGATGCCAATCTCGCTGTCGGCGGCCACCGGCGAGGCTGGCCGGTCATACGACACCGTGATCCCCAGCTGGCGCTCGACAGTAGAAAGATACCAGTCGATCGTCCGCTCGAGGCCGGCTTCCTCGAGAATCGACGGATGCAGCGTCTGTGAGAGCCCCCGGACGTTGTCGAGCGTCGTCTGGGCGATCTCGCCGATCTCGCGCAGCTCGGCGCGCAGCGGCGAGCCGTCCGGCGCGTGCCGGAACGCGCGACCGAGCATCGATCCCATGGCGGTGAGGACCTGGCCGAATTCGTCATGGAGCTCGCGCGCGATCTCGCGCAGCGTCGATTCGCGCGTCGCGATCAGTTGCTGCGCCAGCTCCCGGCGGTCGTTCGAAAGCGCCGATAAGCGTGCAAACAGGCGTCGGTTGGCGCGGATGAGGTAGAGGCTCGTCAGCGTGACGACGACGAAGATCGCGGCAAGAAACAGATAGACCTGGCGCTGGACCTGCGCGTAGATGCCGCGCACCCGGACCGCAGTCTGTTCTTCGCTCTCGTTGTTCTCGACGAGCAGCCGCGCGACGGCGGTGCCGAGGGCGGCCTGCCGTGCCTGCAGCGAGAGGCGGATCTGTTCGCGGGCGTCGGCGTCATGGCCGCTGGCTGCGAGCGCGAAAATCCGGTCGGCCGCGTCCCAGAACTGCGCGAGCGAGCGGCTCAGGTACTCGGTCTGTTCCGGCGTCCTGACGCTGACGGCGACCGCGGCTTCGCGGGCGAGCGCGCTGTCGAGGTCGCCGCGAAGACGCGCGAACTGCGCCGACCATGCCGTCAGCGGATAACGCTCG
>CAZOIK010000334.1:0-2771 GCA_964579765.1 uncultured Bifidobacteriaceae bacterium | reverse complement strand
GACTCACCGTCGCAGACCGCCGCCGCCGCGCCGGTCGACGCGCCTCAGGCCGAGGCCGCTCCCGCAGCGCCGGAGAGGCCCGCCGAGGGCGCGGCCGCGCCGCCGCCGCAACAGCAGGCGCAGCCGAAACCGCAGCAGCCGCCCCGGCTCAACATCACCGATCTGAAGGACATGAGCATCCAGAAGCTCACGCAGATCGCGAAGGAGTTGAGCGTCGCGGGCGCGACCGGCATGCGCAAGCAGGATTTGATCTTCCAGATTCTGAAGGCGCAGACCGAGCAGAGCGGCTTCATCTTCTCGGAAGGCGTCCTCGAGGTGCTGCCTGACGGCTTCGGCTTCCTGCGCGCGCCCGACTACAACTACCTGCCGGGCCCCGACGACATCTACGTCTCGCCGTCGCAGATCAGGAAGTTCGACCTGCAGACGGGCGACACGGTCTCGGGCCAGATTCGCTCGCCGAAAGAAGGCGAGCGGTACTTCGCGCTCATCAAAGTCGAAGCGGTCAACTTCGAAGCGCCCGACCACGCGCGCGAGAAGCTGTTCTTCGAGAACCTGACGCCGCTGTACCCGCAGGAAAAGCTCACGCTCGAGACCACGCAGGATCAGCTCGCCGGCCGCGTGATGGACTTGATGACGCCCATCGGCAAAGGCCAGCGCGGCCTCATCGTCGCGCCGCCGCGCACCGGCAAGACGATGCTGCTGCAGAGCATCGCGCAGTCGGTCGCCGCCAATCACCCGGAGGTGTACCTCATCGTGCTGCTCATCGACGAGCGGCCCGAAGAGGTCACCGACATGCAGCGGTCCGTCAAGGGCGAAGTCATCGCGTCCACGTTCGACGAGCCCGCGCAACGGCACGTGCAGGTCGCCGAGATGGTGATCGAGAAGGCCAAGCGCCTCGTCGAGCACAAGAAGGACGTGCTCATCCTGCTCGACTCGATCACGCGCCTCGCGCGCGCCTACAACACGGTGATTCCGGCGTCGGGCAAGATTCTCTCGGGCGGTCTCGACAGCAACGCGCTGCAGAAGCCGAAGCGCTTCTTCGGCGCGGCGCGAAACATCGAAGAGGGCGGGTCGTTGACGATCATGGCGACGGCGCTCATCGACACCGGCTCGCGCATGGACGACATCATCTTCGAGGAGTTCAAGGGCACGGGCAACATGGAAATCCACCTCGACCGCAAGCTGGTGGACAAGCGCGTGTTCCCGGCGATCGACATCCAGAAGAGCGGCACGCGCAAAGAAGAGCTGCTGCTCGCGCGCGAGGATCTCAACCGCATCTGGGTGCTGCGCAAGGTGCTCAACCCGCTGTCGGCCGTCGAAGCGATGGAGCTGCTGCTCGACAAGCTGAAGAAGACGGCCAGCAACGCCGAGTTCCTCGCGGCGATGCAGAAGATGAGTTGATGACCGTCATCAAAGTCCGCGAGAACGGGCCGCTGCGCGTCGAAGGCGACGACGTGACGGTGGTCGATTGGAACGGCAACGAATACAGAATCGAGAAGCGGCCGTTCGTGTTGTGCCGCTGCGGGCAGTCGAAGCAGCGTCCGTTCT
Organism: uncultured Bifidobacteriaceae bacterium; assembly: GCA_964579765.1. Classification (GTDB taxonomy): domain Bacteria; phylum Acidobacteriota; class Vicinamibacteria; order Vicinamibacterales; family CAVVIG01; genus DATNBT01. Next base: position 1,223 of record CAZOIK010000334.1, on the reverse strand, counting down.
GCGATCTGACGCACCGGGCGATCGGCTTTCAGTCGAACGAGGCCGCGCCCGCGAAGGACTAGTCCTCCACACACGTTGTGACGCCTTTCGTCCTCGCCGGCTTCGCGGCGTTCCTCAGCCTGTACTCTCCGCAGCCGATTCTGCCGCTCTTCGAGCGCGTCTTCGGCGCGAGCCACTTCACCTCCAGCCTCACGGTCACGGCCACCACGATCGGCGTCGCGATTGCCGCGCCCGTTGTCGGCCGCGTCGCCGACGTCTTCGGCAAACGCCGCGTGGTCGTCTCGGCGTCGTTTCTGCTCGCCGGTCTGACGCTCCTGACGGCGACGTCGCGATCGCTTCCGCAGATCGTCGTCTGGCGGTTCGCGGTGGGGCTCGTCACGCCGGGCGTGTTCGCCGTCGCCGTGGCGTTCATCCATGATCGCTGGACCGGGCATCGCGCCGCGCAGGTCACAGCGGCGTACGTGAGCGGCACGGTGCTCGGCGGGTTCAGTGGGCGGCTCTTGAGCGGCCAGGCGGCCGCCGTCTGGGGCTGGCGCGCGAGCTTCGCCGGCGTGGGCGCGCTCGGCCTGGTGTGCGCGGTGGTGCTCGCGCTGTCGCTGCCCGCCGATCGCGGAGCGCACGTGGCCCACGTGGCGCACACCGCCGACCCGGCGCATCTGATGGCGCGCCTGACGACGCGCCCGCTCGTCGGAACCTACCTCGCGGGCTTCTTCCTGCTGTTCTCGCAGGTCGCGATGTTCACCTACGTGACGTTCCATCTCGCGGCGCCGCCGTACCTGCTGACGACGGCCGCGCTCGGCTGGCTGTTCGCCGTCTACCTCGCGGGTGCGATGGTGACGCCGACCTCCGCGACCTGGATCACGCGCTACGGCCACCGCGCGACGCTGGGGATCGCGATGGCGATCGGCGTCGCCGGGTCGATCCTCACGCTCGGCCGTCCGCTGCCGGTCATCGTCCTCGGGCTCGTGCTGGTGTGTTCGGCGATCTTCATCGCGCAGACCGCGGCCAACGGCCACATCGGCGTCGCCGCGCAGAGCGACCGCGGCCTCGCCGTGGGCCTCTACGCGACGTCCTATTACATCGGCGGGAGCGCCGGCGGGGCAGTGCCCTCGATGTTCTGGGCGAGCGGCGGGTGGACGGCGTGCGTCGTGCTGACGATTGCCGTGCAGATCATCGCCGCGGCGATCGGGTGGATGTCGTGGCTGGGTCGCGGCTGAAGGTCG
>CAZOIK010000333.1:0-11746 GCA_964579765.1 uncultured Bifidobacteriaceae bacterium | reverse complement strand
GCCCCCCCATTTACAACATTTGGGGGGGTGTTGAGCGCGCCGGGGGTGGTGGCCCCCCTTATCCGGCCCCCCCCGACGTACTCCGTTACTTGGAAGTGCGAGTCCGCCCTTTGCACACCGGCCGCGGCGACGCGGGCGGCTGTCCCGTGCGCGCCTGCGTCATGAGCGTCCGCAGGGATTGTCCTGCGAGTTGAACAGGTTCACGCCGCCGCCCGCAATCGCGACCAGGGGATCTGCCTCTGCGGCTTCACGGTCGAACTTCGACGGCTTGAGGTGCACGCGAGCGAGCGCGCCCACTACTTCGAGATGGCTCAGCTCCTCGGTGCCGATGTCCATCAGCAGATCCCTGCGCACGGCGTCCTTGCAGTTCAGTCCCCGCACGGAAGACCGGATCGGGCGTGTCAACGCGGACGGTGTACATCAACTTCTTCACCTGGTGATACATCGCCCTCTCCTTCGTGGGCGGCAGGGTGTCCGCGATCGAACGGATGGGCGGTCGTTGACAAGACGGCTGCCGAGAATGTGAGTGCGTGGCCGATGCGCAGGGCGTCAGGCCGATTTGCGCTGAGGCAGGACGGGTTCGGCGAACCCACGCTCGCGGTCGCCGACGGCGTGCTCGCCGGGGTCCTTGCCCATCGGCGACGCGTGCTCGATCGTCGCGTTCATCTTCGCGCCCATGAGCACCGCCAGCGCGGAGACGTAGAGCCACGTCAACGCGACGATGACTCCTCCGATGGCGCCGTACGTCGCCTGGTAGTTCGCGAACTCGACGACGTACCAGCGGAAGCCGAGCGACACCGCGAGCCAGAGCAGCGTCGCGAAGATGGAGCCCGGCGTCAGCCAGATCCAGTCCTGCGCCACGTCGGGCGCGACGTAGTAGACGATCGCCACGCCGAACGACACTAGCGCGAAGATGACCGGCCACTGCGCGATCTTCCACGTCCAGCTGAACAGCGGACCGAGCCCGGCCGCGTGCGCGATCTTGTCGGCGAGCGGCGGGCCGGCGAGTACGAGGGCGAACGAGATGATGATGAATACTGCGAGCGTGACGGTCAGGCCGATCGCGGTCGCGCGGACGTGCCACCACGAGCGGCGATCGCGCACTCGGTACACCTGATCGAGCGTGCTGATGGCGGACGACATGCCCGAGGAGGCGCTCCAGATTGCACCGATGATGCCGAGCGTCAGGAGACCGGTGTGCGGCCGTCGCGCAATCTGGGTGAGCTGCGTCTTGACGATGTCGATCACGTCCGACGGCGCGAAGCCGGCGAGCGCGTTCACGACGCTGCTCGTCAGGTCGTGGACGGGAAAGTAGCCGGCCAGCGCCACGAAGAAGAGCAACGCGGGAAATAGCGCGAGGAACGAGAAGTACGCGAGCTCGGCCGCCCAGCCGAGCAGGTTGTCCTCATAGAGCGAGACGCCGACCTTTTTGAGGATCTGCAGCCAGCCCATCGGGACGTGCAGACCACGCAGGATGCCCATGGCATCTCAAGAAGATGCAATCGTCGCTCCGGATTCTCCCGGATTGAACTGCGCGTGCGCCACCGCGGCGACGAGCGAGACGCCGCCCAGGATATTGCCGAGCAGGGTCGGCGCGAGGAACCGTCCGACGAACGCCAGCAGGCTGAAGCGGCCGGAGACGACCAGATACGGCGGGCGGCTCAGCTCGTCCAGACCCTGCGGGCCGTAGATACGACGAGCTCGAGCTTCCGCCACTGATCGTCGATGGACAGCAGGTTGCCGTCAGCGACCGACGCGAACCCGCACTGCGGGCTGAGCGCGAGGCGTTCGAGCGGCATGCACCGCGACGCGGCGTCGATGCGTCGGCAGAGATCGTCCTCCCGCTCGAGCGCGGGTGTCTTCGTCGTGATCAGGCCGAGGACGACGTCTTTGCCGCGCGGGACGAGGCGCAGCGGCTCGAACGTCCCTGCGCGATCGGTGTCGTACTCGAGCAGGAAGCGGTTGACGTCGAGGCGCGCGAACAGCTTCTCCGCAATATCGTCGTAGCCACCCTGCGTGTACCACCTGCTGCGGTTGTTGCCGCGGCAGACATGAATGGCGATGGTCACGCCGTTCCGATCGAGACCGGCGAACGTGGCGTTGTCGCCGGCAACAGCGGCCTCGAACTCCGCGTCGGGATCGCGCCCCAGCGCCCGCATCGCGCGGCGCCGGTCCGGATCGAGGTAATGCGAGTAGAACGGCGCGTCGAGTTGGATGTAGCGCACGCCTTCCGCAATCAGCCACGCGATCTCGTCGCGGACGGCGGCCACCAGATCGGCGAGAAGCGCCTCACGGTCCGCGTAGACCCGATCGGTCACGCCCGGCTTGAATCCTGTCGGGACGAAGTTGGATGGCGCCGGCAGCGTGATCTTGAACGGCGACGCGGCGCCAACGAGCGACTTCAGGAACGGCACTTCGTCAGCCGTTAACATCGTGTGCTTGTGCAGTCTGTCGCCGACGATCTTCGCGTGTGTCCGCTCCGCGCCGCCACCAGGGCCGTGCCACTCGAGCGTCACGCTGTCGGAAAGGAAGCCGTTGACGGCGTCGGCCATGCCAGCGAGCCACGACGATCGCCGCATCTCGCCGTCGGAGAGGACGTCGAGGCCGATGTTGCGCTGGCGCGCGACGGCTGTGCGGATCGAGTCATCCTCCTTCGCACGCAGAACGACGAGATCGATCTGGCTGTCCGCGTACGCCCTGCGTGCAGCGAGGAGATCCGCTGGGCGGAGAAGACTGCCGACCTGATCCGCGCGCATGGCGGACATTCTAGATGAGATAATGCGTCGCGACCGTGAAGCGCAGCCCCATCTGGATCATCCTGTTCACGATTCTCATCGACACGCTCGGCATCGGCATTCTCGGGCCGATTCTGCCGCAGCTGCTCGGCAACCCGAACTCGCCGCACTACCTGCTGGCGGGAAAGATGGACGTGCGCCAGGGCTACGTCCTGTTCGGGTTTCTCGTTGCGGTGTATCCCGTGATGCAGTTCTTCGCGACGCCGGTGCTCGGACAGCTCTCCGATCGCCACGGGCGCAAACCCGTGCTCGCGTTGTCGCTCGCCGGCACGGCGCTGGGCTACGCGCTCTTCGCCACGGGCATCGTCATCAAGAACATTCCGCTCCTGTTCTTCGCGCGCGCGATGGACGGCATCACAGGCGGTAACCTGTCGGTCGCGCAGGCGTCGATCGCCGACGTGACGAAGCCGGAGGATCGGACGAAGAACTTCGGGCTCATTGGCGCCGCCTTCGGCGTCGGCTTCATCGTCGGCCCGTTCCTCGGCGGCGTGCTCGCCGATCCGTCGGTCCTGTCGTGGTTCACTGCCGCGACGCCGTTCTGGTTCGCGGCGCTGCTCGCCGCGGCCAACACCACGCAGGTGCTCGTGCAGTACCAGGAGACCAACCGGCACATCCGCCAGTTTCCGATGCAGTTCTTCAAGGGCATCAAGAACATCGCGCGCGCCTACGCGATGCCGGAACTGCGGACGATCTTCCTCACCTCGTTCTTCTTCAACATGGGTTTCGGGTTCTTCATCTCGTTCTTCGGGCTGTTCCTCATTTACCGTTTCAACTTCAACGAGGCGAACATCGGCAACTTCTTCGCCTGGGTCGGCGTGTGCGCGATCGTCACGCAGATTGTCACGACGCCCCGCGTCGCGGCGCGCTTTGCCGAAGCGCCGGTGCTGAAGGTGACACTGCTCGGCGTCGCGGCGGTGATGTTCCTCTATCTCGCCGCGCCGACGCCGCTCTGGCTGTTTCTTATCGCGCCGGTGAGCTCGACCTTCAACGGTCTGTCGCTCGCGAACATGGGAGGGCTGCTCAGCCGGTCGGTGGCGCCGCAGGTGCAGGGCGAGATCCTCGGCATCGGCTCGAGCATCCAGGCGCTCGCGCAGTCGCTGCCGCCGCTCATGGGCGGGTTCTTCGCGGCGTCCTTCGCGCCGCAGGCGCCGGTTTTCGCCGCCGGCCTGACGATGCTGGTGGCGTGGGGGATCTTCGCTGTCCTGTTCCGGGTGCCCCGCGCGGCGGCCGCCGTCGCGGCCGGCTAGCCTGCTGGTGTTGTGCGGCTTCGGGTTCGCCGGACATGCAGGCCTAAGGCCTGCACTACTTGGTGACGGCTTTGGCGTCGAACGCGATGTTCGCGCGTTTGAGCAGCGTCTCGAACCCAGTCTTGTCGATCGCCTTTGAATAGGCTTCGTCGGGCGCGACGACCTTCTTCGCCACCAGATCCATCAGCGCGTCGTTGAGGCTGACCATGCCCGCGGCCTTGCCGACCTGCATGATCGACGGAATCTGGAACGTCTTGCCCTCGCGAATCAGGTTGCTGACGGCCTGGTTCACGATCAGCACCTCGAGCGCCGCGACGCGGCCGCCGCCGATCTTGCGGCACAGGTTCTGCGCGATGACGCCGCGCAGCGACTCCGACAGCATCACGCGAATCTGCGACTGACGATCGGTCGGGAACTGATCGATGATACGGTCCACGGTGGACGCGGCCGTCGTCGTGTGCAGCGTGCCGAAGACGAGGTGGCCCGTTTCGGCGGTCTCGATCGCGATCGCCACCGTCTCGAGATCGCGCATCTCGCCGACGAGCACGATGTCCGGATCCTCACGTAGCGCGGCGCGGAGCGCGTCTTTGAACGAGTTGGTATGCGTCCGCACCTCGCGCTGGTTGATCAGGCACTTCTGATTCTGGTGGACGAACTCGATCGGATCCTCGATCGCGATGAGATGGTCGTCGCGCGTACGGTTGATGTAGTCGATCATCGCGCAGAGCGTCGTCGACTTGCCGGAGCCGGTGGGGCCCGTGACGAGCACGAGGCCCTTGTTCAGCCGACAGAGCTGCAGGATCGCCTCCGACAGGCCGAGCTGTTCGGCGGTCAGGATCTTCGCCGGGATGACGCGGAACACGGCGCCCGGACCCTTGCGGTCGGCGAACGCGTTGGCGCGGAACCGCGCGAGATCCGGGATTTCGTACGCGAAGTCCGTGTCGTGGCGCTCGCTGAACTCCTTGCGGTTTGCCTCGGGCATGATTGGCGCGAGCAGCTGCACGAAGTCGCGCGGCTCGAGGGGCGCCATCGCCGGATCGAGCGGCTGCATCCGGCCGTCCTTGCGGATGATAGGCGGCGAGCCGCAGCACAGGTGGAGGTCCGACGCGCCGGCGGCGACCATCGCGTGAAAGAGTTTGTCGATCGGTTGTGCGTCGCTCACGGTTCGGGAACCTCGCTGATGTCTACGATGTGCGCGGCGTTGACGAGCACCGTCATGTCACTGGTTTCGAGATAGCGGAAGGTCTCAGGCTGCCGGGTCCAGTCGCTCAGGCGGTCGCGGCCCTTCGGCCGGTACACGCGCACCGCGCCGACGACGCGCTGACCGTTGGTCAGCAGGATCGACACGAAGCGCCGCGTGGCCACCTCGTAGCCGGCGTCACGCTGTTCCTCGTTCTCGGCTAACCCCACGACGACGACGTGCGCGCGGTTGTAGAGCACCGTGCGCGATCCCTCCGGTTCCTGGATCTCGAACGGAAAGAAGCCCGTCTCGCGGTTGAGCAGGTCGCCGACGCGCTCGGGGCCGTCGTGCTGCGCGCTGCCGGTGGCCGTGAAGAACGCGCCGCGGGTGGACTGGCCGCTCGACAGCGTGACGGTGGCGGCGACGCGCTGCTTCTCGAACCGGTACTCCGATGGCCGCGATCGTTCGGGCATGTCTTGTGTTTATCGGCGCGTGACGTCGCGTGCCGTTCATGCGGCTACACACAGGTGCGTAGATCGGGGTTTTCCCGGAATCTATGACAGACTGAGGGCGTGACTTCGGACTGCGATCGACAACTGCAACGGTACGGCGAGCTCGCCGTCAGGGTAGGACTGAACCTCACGCGCGGCCAGCGGCTGCTCGTCATCGGCCCGATCGCGAGCGGCGGCGTGTCGCTCGAGGCCGCGCCCCTCGTGCGCCACATCGCCGAGGCCGCCTACAAGGCGGGCGCTTCGCTCGTCGAGGTGATCTGGGGCGACGACGCGATTCAAATGACGCGCTTCAGGCACGCGCCGCGCGATTCGTTCGGCGAGTTCTCGGCGTGGCTGCCGAACGCGCTCTACGAGCACGCGCAAGCCGGGCACGCAATCCTGTCTGTCTACGCCAACGACCCTGATCAACTGAAAGACGAGCCGCCGGAGCTGGTCACCGCCGTGCAGCAGGCCGTCTCAAAGAACGTGCGTCCATTCCGCGAGCTGGTATCGCGCAACCAGACGAACTGGTCGGTCGTGGCCGCCGCCGGCGCCGGCTGGGCGGCGCGCGTGTTTCCGCAGGCGTCACCCGATCAGCAGGTACAGAAGCTCTGGGAGGCGATCGGCCGGCTCGTGCGTCTCGATCGCCCCGACCCGGTCGCGGCGTGGGACGAGCACCTCGCCGTACTCGCCCGGCGGAGGGATTTTCTCAACGAGAAGCGGTACGCGTCGCTGCGTTATGCGGGCGCGGGTACGGATCTCACGATCGGCCTGCCCGATGGGCATCTCTGGGTCGCGGGCCGATCGGAGAGCCGCGGCGGCATCACGTTCGCTCCGAATCTGCCGACCGAAGAAGTGTTCACGATGCCGCACAGGGATCGCGTGGACGGCGTCGTCCGCGCGTCGAAGCCGCTCAGCTACGGCGGCACAATCATCGAGAACTTCACGCTGACATTCGAAGCCGGTCGAGCCGTGAAGGTCACGGCTGAACGCGGCGAGGCCGTCCTCCGGCAGCTCGTGGACACGGACGCCGGCGCCGCACGGCTCGGCGAGCTGGCGCTCGTGCCGCACAGCTCGCCGGTGTCGCAGTCGGGGCTTCTGTTCTACAACACGCTCTTCGACGAGAACGCCGCGAGCCACGTCGCGCTCGGGTCGGCGTACAAGTTCACGGTGAGCGGCGGCGAACAGATGGACGATGCCGCATTCGAGCGCGCGGGCGGCAATCGCAGCGGCGTCCACGTGGACTTCATGATTGGCTCGGGCGCGCTCGACATCGACGGCGTGATGGCCAACGGCGCCACCGAGCCGCTGATGCGACGAGGGGAGTGGGCGCAGGCGGTTTAGTCTCCAGTTTCCAGTCGTCGGTCGTCAGTCGCGCTCATATGTGGGGGCCGGCTTCAGCCGGCCTTTAGATCTGCTTTATCGCGGCGACACATCCGTGCCATAGGTAAACGAAAGCCCCCACCGCCCTCGTAATACTTTGATGTTTTGACCTCAAAGGAGTTTCTGCCTATGTCACACCTGAAGTTCGTCCGTGCGGCGCTTGTCGCTGTCGCCGGCCTGGGGCTGGCGATGCCGGCGCTGGCGCAGCAACCCCCGCAGCCGTTTCAAGTCAAGCAGCTCAAGCCGAACGTGTATTGGGTGTCGGGCGGCGGCGGCAACAGCGGCGTCGTCATCGGCGACAAGGGCGTCATCGTCATCGACGCGAAGACGACGGAAGCCGGCGGCAAGCAGCTGCTGGCGGAGATCGCGAAGCTCACGCCCAAGCCGGTGACGACGCTCATCGAGACGCATAGCGACGGCGACCACGTCAACGGCGCCGCAGCGTTCCCCGCGGGCATCACAATCATCGCGCACGCGAACGACAAGATGGAACAGGAGGCCGCGCTCAAAGCCGGGGGACGCGGCGCACCGCCCGCCGGCCACCTGCCGACCGAGGTGGTCACGAAGGACAAGGAGAAGAAGACGATCGACGGCGTCAAGCTCGAGCTGCTGCACTGGGCGCCGGCCCACACGAGCGGCGACCTGGTCGTCTATCTGCCCGAGCAGAAGATCGTCTTCACGGGCGACATCATCGCCACGCAGCTTCCGGATCCGCTGATCCACCTCGAAAAGCATGGATCATCGGAGGGCTGGCTGACGACCGCCAGGGGAGTGGCCGCGCTCGACGCCGACGAGTACGTGCCGGGCCACGGGGACGTGCAGAATAAGGGACAGATTTACGACCGACTCGAGAAGGCCCAGGCCAAGCGCGACAAGATCGCCGCGATGGTGAAAGAGGGCAAGTCGCTGGCCGACATCCAGGCGGCGGTCGATCCGGCACCGGCGGCCAATGCCGGTCGTGGCGGCCGCGGCGGGCCGCGGTTCGCAAGCTTCACGCAGGTTGTGTACGAGGAGCTGACCAAGAAGAACGCCTGACCCTGACTCTGTGGGGGCCGGCGCGAGCCGGCCTCCGCGCGTCCGCGCCCCGCACGTCGTCTGCTAACATCTCGCGCGGCGACGATGACGTTCTGGCAGCGATGGCTGACGCAGCCGCAGAGCACGTGGCTCCGCAAGGCGGTCTTCCAGCTTCACCTGTGGAGCGGCATCGGCGTCGGACTGTACGTGATGCTCATCAGCGTCACGGGCAGCATCCTCGTCTATCGCAACGAGCTCTACCGCGCTGCGACGCGCCCGCCGGTCCTCGTCCGCGATACGGGCGCGCGGCTGACGGACGACGGTTTGAAAGCCGCCGCCGAGCACGCGTATCCGGGCTACGCGGCCGTCTACATCAGCCACGAGGATCGCCCCGACGCGGCGGTCACAATCACCGTGCGGCGGGGCGACGCGAACAAGGATCGCCTGTTCAATCCGTACACGGGCGCGGATCTGGGCGACGCGGTGCCGCTCGGCATCGTCCTCGTGTCGCGGCTCCTCTCGCTGCATGACGATCTGTTCGGCGGCATGACCGGACGCAGCGTCAACGGCATCGGCGCGCTGCTGCTCGTGCTGATGGCGTGTACCGGCCTCGTCGTCTGGTGGCCGGGTGTGTCGCGGTGGCGGCGAAGCCTGACGTTGCATCGCGATGTCGGATGGCGGCGTTTCACGTGGGATCTGCACAGCGCCATCGGCTTCTGGGGCCTCGCCATCGTCCTGCTGTTCGCCCTGAGCGGCGCGTATCTCGGCAACCCTGGGCCGTTCCAGGACATCGCCGATCGGTTGCAGCCGCCCACCGCCGCCAACGCAGGCACACGGCTCGTCGATTCAGTCATTTACTGGCTCGCCTATCTTCACTTCGGCCGCATCTGCGGCATCGGCATTCCCTGCAAAGGTCCCGGCGTCTGCGATCAGACAACGAAGGCCGTCTGGGCGCTCGCGGGCCTCACGCCGGCGGTGATGTTCGTCACCGGCGCGGTGATGTGGTGGAACCGCGTGGTTCGAAGAGTTCGGCAGTAGTCTGCAGTCTCTGCTCGTGCGGGCCTGAAGGTCGCCCGTCTGATAAGCTCTCCGCGGTCGCGCCGCCAGTGCGCCGCGAGTAGTCCCGGAGGAACGAAGGAGCGTGTCTATGTCTTTGAGATCGACAGGATTGGCGGTCGTCGCGCTGACGTGCCTCGGCGCGATCGTGATGGCGGGCCAGACTCCCGCACCTTCGCAGGAGACAGGGCCCGGAGTGCAGGCGCCGAGCGATGCGAAGTACGACGCCTACGTGAAAGCGAACTGCAAAAACCCGCCGGCCGCGCGCGCGCCGCGCCCGCGGCGGCCCGCCGAACGTCCCGCGCACCGCGAATACACGGTCAAGGCGATTCCAGGCGTCATCGCCGCAGGGCAGCAGTGGAAGACGATCTGGACCGGCACTGGCAACAACGCCGACGGTCCCGTCGGGACCGACGATGGCGGGATGCTGTTCGCGCAGAACTCTGACAGCAAGGTCATGAAGATCGACAAGGACGGCCACGTGTCGTTCCCGTACGCGGACACGAACACGGGCGGCGCCCTGGCGATGAACAAGAAAGGCGAGCTGTTCATCCTCGAACGCGGCTTGCCGCAGGCGGTGTGGGAGCTCGCGCCGAAGCGCAGGATTCTGGCGAACCGCTACATGGGCGAGCCCCTCGACTGCGCGGGCGGCCTGGTGAACGATGCGACCGGCGACAGCAAGGGCGGCGTGTATTTCACGATGGGCGGCGTCTACTACGCCAACGCCAAGGGCGAGGTCACGAGGTACGGCACTGTCGGCGGCAACGGCATCATCCTCAGCCCCGATGAGAAGACGCTCTACGTCACCGGCCGCGTCGGCAACCGCGGCGGGCGTGGCGGCGGCTTCGGCGGCCCCGGCGGCCTGGTCGCGTACGACGTGCAGCCCGACGGCTCGCTCACCAACGAACGGCAGTTCGCGATGGTCGGCGGCGACGGCTCCACGGTGGACGCGCAGGGCCGCGTTTACACCACGGGCGGCGGAGGCGTACAGGTGGTGGACAAGGGCGGTACGTTGCTCGGAGAAATCCCGTCGCCGCTTCCGCTCATCACCGTCGCTTTCAGCGGTCCGGAGAAGAAGACACTCTGGGGCGTCGCCAACACGCAGCAGTTCGACGAGATCTTCACCATCGATCTGATCGCGCAGGGCTACAAGGGCCGAGCGAAGTAGCATCCGTACAGAAGACCCGCGCCGATGCCATCCGGCGCGGGCACTCCGTTGTGGCTGGTCAGAGCGAGAGCGGACCGAGCGGGATTGGGCCGCTCGAGGTCGTATCACCCGTGAGCACGCGACGCAGATAGCCGGCCTGGCCCAGGTGGAACGCCGCGTGCGAGCACAGGTGCACGAGGAACGCGCCGGTTCTGAACCGCGTGTTCATGACCACTTCGGGAAACTCGCCCTTCAGCACGTCCACCTCGAGTGGCGGCAGCACCATCATCACGATCCGGCTCGCGGCATCGAGTTCCGCGTACACCTCTTCCCGCGATCCTGACTTCCGGCCGAATTCCTGATCGCGGTTGCGGACGTAGCCCGTACGACCGATCACCTGTCCGATGAAGTACTGAAGGTTGCCGGCGACGTGCAGCGCGAGATTGCCGGCGGAGTTGCTGATGCCAGGCACGGTCTGCCAGATGCTGGCGTCGTCGGGAAAGAGCGCGAGCTCGCGGCGGAAGCCCTCGAGCTCGCGCACGAGGCTGAGCGAGAAGTCAGCGGCGGGTTGGCTCACTGCCGGTCTTGATGAAGGTGCCGTTGCGCATCTCGGCCATCGCCTGGCGCAGTTCGTCTTCCGTGTTCATCACGATCGGGCCGTACCAGGCCACGGGTTCTTCGATCGGCTTGCCCGACACCAGCAGGAAGCGAATGCCCTGCTCGCCGGCCTGCACCGTCACCTCGTCGCCGCGATCGAACAGGACGCGGGAGCGGTTCGCGCCCTCGTCGCCGCCGTTCGCCGCCGCGCCGCCCATCGTGTCGGTCTTAACCGCGCGCGGCTCTGACGCGTTGCGGAACGAGCCCGATCCGGCGAACACGTACGCGAACGCGTGTCGCGTGGTTTCAATCGGCAGCGTCTTGCGCCTGCCTGGTGGGACGGACACGTCGAGATAGATCGGCTCGGCGGCGATACCGTCCACCGGCCCGCGCGTGCCCCAGAAGCTGCCGCACACGATGCGCACGCTCGTCCCGTCGTCGTCGGTGACGAGCGGGACGTCCTTGCCTTGAACGTCCTGATAGCGCGGCGCGGTCATCTTGAGCGACGACGGCAGGTTGGCCCAGAGCTGGAAGCCGTGCATCCGGCCGCGCTCGTCGCCCTTGGGCATCTCTTGGTGGAGGATGCCGCTGCCCGCGGTCATCCACTGCACGTCGCCGCCGTTGAGCGTGCCCGTGTTGCCGAGGCTGTCGCCGTGCTCGACCGAGCCGGCCAAAACGTAGGTGATGGTCTCGATGCCGCGATGCGGATGCCAGGGGAAGCCGGCCTTGTAATCCTCGGGCCGGTCGTTGCGGAAGTCATCGAGCAGCAGGAACGGATCGAACTCGCTGGTCTCGCCGAAGCCGAAGGCGCGGCGCAGATGGACGCCGGCGCCCTC
>CAZOIK010000332.1:0-5991 GCA_964579765.1 uncultured Bifidobacteriaceae bacterium | reverse complement strand
CTCGCCGACCAGCGCGCGCAGGCGGCGCACGCGCGCCGGGGTGTCGAAGTGGCGGCGCGAGAGGTTCACGGCGACGCGCAGCGAGCGCGTGAAGGGATCGCGCGCCGTTTCGGTCATCGCCGTGTGGAGCACCCAGCGCTCGATCGAGAGAATCAGATCGGTTTCTTCCGCGAGGTGGATGAAGTCGCTCGGCGGAATCACGCCGCGGCTCGGATGCTGCCAGCGGACGAGCGCCTCGAGGCCGTCCACGGTGCCGGTGTGCAGGTTGACGAGCGGCTGGTAGTGGACCAGCAGCTCCCCGCGTTCGGCGGCGTGCCGCAGCGCGCTCGTGAACGTCAGCGGAAACGATCGGCTCGCCTCGGCCGGCGGCGCGAAGAAGCAGACCGTGTCGCGCCCCTGCGCCTTCGCGCGGTACATCGCGTGGTCCGCGTTGCGCAGCAGCTCACCGACCTCCTCGCCGTCGGCGGGGAAGGCGCTGACGCCGATGCTGAGCGTCGCGAACAGCTCGCCGTGCGGCGTCGTCAGCGGCATCTTGACCGCGCGCTGCAGCGCGTCGGCCACGAGCGCGAGCTCGCGCGGCTCGCCCGCTTCGACGATGGCGACGAACTCGTCGCCGCTGAGGCGTCCCAGCGTGTCGCTGCTGCGCAGCGCCTTCGAGAGCCGCGCGGCCACCTGCGTCAGCACGCCGTCTCCGGTCGCATGGCCGAACGCGTCGTTGATCTGCTTGAAGTTGTCCACGTCGATGAAGAACACGCCGACGATCGTGTCCGTCCGCGCCGCGCGCTTGAGGGCGTGGCCAAGGTGCTCGATGAGCAGGCGCCGGTTCGGCAGCTGCGTCAGCGGGTCGTAGTAGGCCAAATGCCGGATGTGCAGTTCGGACTGCTTGCGCTCGATGGCATAACGGACCGCGCGCAGCAGCAGCTCCGGCGTCGCCTGGCCTTTGATCAGATAGTCCTGCGCGCCGCCCTTGACCGCCTGCAGCGCGAGCACTTCGTTTTCCGTGCCCGTGAGGATGACCAGCGGCAGATCGGGCGCCGCGCCGACCAGGCTGTTCACGGCCTCGAGCTCCTGGGCGTCCGGCAGGCCCAGATCGAGCAGGATGACGTCGTACGGCTGCCGCGCGAGGCAGGCGATTGCGGTGTGCACCGAGGTCGCGTGATCGAGCGTGACGTTGGGTTGCGTCGGCGTGCAGAGCATCGTCCGCGTCAGCTCGGCGTAGGCGGCATCGTCTTCGACGAGCAGAATGCGCAACGGCGGCTCCGACATGACCGGAGGCCGTATTCGCAAGCCTCACGCCAAGGTAAGGGCCTTCCACACGTGATACGGGCCTTGCCTCAGCTGTGCCGCCGCGGCCACGAATTTCGCCCTTTTGTCCCTTCCGGTTCCCGAAAACGGCGGGTACGTCGATTGCTCCTCGTGAGCGCGTTCCTCACCGGTCGAGTTGGGGAAATTCAGGAGGCTCACAGATGGCGACGACATCCTCGACGACCTGCGCTGTCCCCGAAGCCTTGTCCCGTCGGATTCAAGGCGAGTTCCTCGAGATGCCCGGGCTCTGTCTGACGCAATTGCAAGCCTGCCGGCTCTGGGGACTGGATCGGGAGACGTGCGGGACGCTGTTGTCGCATCTGGTTGACGCCAAATTCCTGATGCGGACGCGCGACGGCGCGTTCGTCCAGCTCGACCGCACGCAACGCGCGGCCGGGGCGACGGACCCGGCCGACCTTTTCGTCAGGCTGTAGATGACTGCCCGACACTTCCACGCGGTCCGCTTCTATGAGAGCGAACCGGCGCTCTGCCGGATCGTCGCGAATTTTCTGCGCGAAGGCCTCGTCCTGGATCAGCCGGGCATCCTGATTGCGACGCCGGAGCACGCGCAGGGCGTCCTGGCCGAACTGCGCGCGCGCGAGATGGACGTCAAGGCGCTGCAGGCGTCGGGCGATCTGATTGTGCTGAATGCGTATCACACCATGAGGCGGTTCATCGTCGGCGGTGCGCCCCACGCCGAGAAGTTCAAAGGCGTGATGGCCGAAGTGCTGGCTGGCGTGCGGCGCGGCCGCCCGAACGCTCTGGTGCGCGCGTACGGCGAGATGGTGAACCTGCTCTGGGGCGCCGGCCGCGACGTCGCGGCGATTCAACTCGAGCGTCTGTGGAACCGGCTCGCCCGTACCAACGATCTCTCGCTGCTGTGCGGCTATGCGCTCGGCAACTTCTACAAGGACGCCAGCGTGCAGGACGTCTGCCGCCAACACACCCACCTGATCAGCTCCGACGGCACCGCTCGTCCCTCGAACGCCGACTCACTCCTCATCGGCGCGCTCAAGCCGTAACGTCGGGGGAGCGAGGCCGGCGCCGGCATTGCCGGGCCGGCCCGACCCCTCGCGCTCAGTGCGTCGTCTCCGGGGAGCCGGTATCCGCTGCCGCGCGGAAATCGCGAAGCTCCTGCTCGGCGCGATCGCGCGCGTAGCCATACCGCTCCTGGATCTTGCCGATGAGTTTTTCGCTCTGTCCGTCGATCTGATCGAGGTCGCTGTCCGTCAGCTTGCCCCACTGCGTTCTGACCTCACCCTTGACCTGGTGCCACTGGCCCTTCAACGTATCCGCGTTCATAGGGGGTTCCCTCCAGTTCACATTCAAGAAGCAACCGGCGGGCCACGCGTTTGCAGGCCCTTTACGCATGAGACACCCGGACGACACGCAGATGCACGAGCCGACGACGGAAGAGGAGAAGCGCAGCCGCGACGCCGCGCTCGACGAGACGCTCGAGGGGACGATGGACGCGAGCGACGCCCCGTCCACGATCCCCGATCCGGATCGCGACGCCGCCGAGCACGATCGCGCCGACGACGATCGCGTGGAGCGGGAGCGTGCGCCGGAGCGGCGGCCGCCGGCGCACTAGCGGTCAGTTGCTCGTGTCGGATTTCTCGACGATGAGGTTGTTCGTCACCGCGAACGAGCCAGGGACCTGGCGTGCGCGCATGCCGGCGAGCGTCTTGTCGCCCTCGTTGTCCACGACGCCCAACAGCGTGATGCGCTGGTTGCGCACGATGATGTGAATCGGGTAGTCGCCGGCCGGTTCCCACCCGTCATAGAGGCCGGCGAAGCCGCCCGCGAACGCGTGTCGGTGTCCCCAGAGGAAGCCGCCGCCGGGCGCGTACTTCTGCAGGAACGGATCGGTGTAGATCGCGTAGTACACCTTCCACCGCATCTGGTTGTCGAACTGCGAGGCGGGCAGCTGTTCAATCTGGTTCTTCACCTCGTCCACGCCGGCGACGCGTTTCACCGCGTCCTGGGCATCCTCTTTCAGCGTGGGCGCGTACGCGTAGCCTTTCAGCTCGGCGGTGCCTCGGTCGTACTTGAACTCGATGAAATCGAACACGCTGTAGTACGGCAGCTGCAGCAGGGCGTGGCGGATCTCGGCGCGCACCGTGTCGGCGCGATCTTCGGCGACCGCCGGGCGGAGGGCCGTTGTCGCGCACAGCGCAAGCGCCACGCCGGCGATGGTGAGTAGCAGTCTGGTTCTTCTGTTCATACGCGCTCCTCTCTGGAACGCGTGGATGCAAGAACTACTGCACGGTGTGAATGATGTGGTTGCTCGACAAGCCGGACGTGAGATCGACGAACCAGTTGTCGTAGACGCCCGGCCGGTCGGACGAGGCGCTGATGTTGAGGTTGCCGGAGGCGTCGGCCGTCCACGTGGTCGTCGCGAAGGCGTTGTCCGGGTTGCCTGGCGCCGGCGTGTACGTCGTGTGGAGCGCGACCTGGCCGCCGGGCGTCACCGCGGACACCGACAGCATGAAAACGGTCGTCGCGTCGCCGGTGGGTGGGGTGACCGACGCCTTCGGATCCACGGACGGCACGCCGGTGCCCGTCAGCGCGAGGCCTGTGGAGGTCGAGTTCGCAGCGATTGTCAGGGTCGCGGTGCGCGCGCCGAGCGCCGTCGGCTTGAACTGGGCGGTGACGGCGCACGTCGAGTTCGCGGCCAGCGTGCCACCGACCTGACAGGTGGTCGTCCAGGGGAATTCGTCGGAGTTCGAGTTGGTCACGCTCGTGACGGGGACGGGCGACGCGCCCGTGTTCCACAGCGTGATGACGACCGGCGTCAGCGCGTTCTGCCCGACTCCTGTCGATGCGAAGGCGAGGGTCGGCCAGGTCATCACGAACGGCGACGGCGCCGTCACCGGCGGGGGTGTCGTGGTGCCGCTCGAGCACGCGGGGCAGAGCAGCAACAGAGCAATCAGGTAGCGTCCGGCCTCAGCCGGACGGCGTCTCGTTTTCACGGCAATCGATTCTCGCAACGCCCGCGCGCACGCAGTGTAACTTTTCCGTGGCACTTATGCCTTGGTTATGCCGGCGAGGCGGGTCAGCGCGCCGGCTTGTACGTCCCTGGCGGCGTCCGCGACGCCACCGCGATCCGGTTCCACGCGTTGATCGTCGCCGCGACGAACGTCAGGTCGAAGATCTCCTTCTCGCTGAAGTGTCGCCGCGCCTCCTCGTACACCTCGTCGGGCACGTGCGTCTGTGACACGAGCGTGACCGCTTCGATCCACGCGAGGCCGGCGCGCTCGCGGTCGGTGAAGAACGGCGTCTCGCGCCACGCGTTGAGCGCATAGAGGCGCTGTTCGGTCTCGCCGGCGGCTCTGGCGTCGATCGAGTGCATGTCGATGCAGAACGCGCAGCCGTTGACTTGCGAGGCCCGCAGCTTCAGCAGGTGAACGAACCTGTGATCGAGGCCGCAGCTCGCGATGTACTTCTCGAGCGCGATCATCGCGTTCACCGGCTCGGGGCTGAATTTCCGGTAGTCGAAGCGGAGGTCCACGAAGGCTCCTTTACGGATTGGTTATGGTGTACCGTGACACCATGAGCGAACACTACCATGACGCGGCGGACATGAAGCTGTTGAGAGACATGCGCAAGCTCGCGCCGGCGGAGTTCGAGGCCTGGCTGAACCTCGACAAGATCGTCGGGCGCGACGGCGCCATTCCACGGAAGTACCGCGAGTTGATGGCGATTGCGGTCGCCTGCACGACGCAGTGCCCGTACTGCATCGAGGCGCACGCGAAAGGCGCGGCCGCCGCGGGGGCGACGCGCGAAGAGATTGTCGAGGCGTCGCTCGTGGCCGCCGCCCTGCGCGCTGGAGCCGGCGCGACGCACGGCACGATGGCGCTCAAGTTCTTCGACGCCGCCACCCAGGCGGCCGCGCAGACGACTGCGGTGTGATCGGGCTCAACTGGTCGTGGATCGCGCTGATGGCGACGGCGCCCGGCGTCGTCGGCGTGTTGCTGGCGTACCCGTGCTGGCGGCGGACCGAGATGATTCTCGGCAACCTCGCCGGCACGGCGGTCATTCTGGGGACCGCGTTCGCGCTGATCTTCCGCGAGTCGGCCGACGTGGATCGCGTCACGCGCGCGTGCCTCGACGCCGGCTACACGTGCTGGCCGGAGCCGAGCGCGTTCGTGCGGTACGCGATCTACGCCGGCATCGGCTTCATGGAGGTCGTCGCGCTGTTCCTGGTCAGCCTGACCGTCGAACGTCGCATCCGAGACCGGCGCTATTCCCCGGAGTGGAGATAGCGCCGTTTGAGGTTTTCTCTGCGATCTGGTGATCTCTGCGTTACCGGTTCGCCGGGCGATCTAGAATGACGCCCACTGACGGAGGGCGCATTGAAGCCAGTCGGCACTGTTCTCGTCCTGATTGTCGGCATCGCACTGGGCGCTGGAGTGATGCGCTACTACGACACGCATCGGCCCGCGCCGAACGTCGTCGCGCAGGGGCCCGCGCCCGCCGCGGCGCCCGCGTCCACGCCGCTGCCGGCGCGCGTCGCGAACGTGAACTTCGAGAAGGAGCCGCTCTGGGCCTAGGGATTCACCTACCAGGCAAAGCCCGGCGTTACCGGGGCGCCGCAGGCGCCGCCCACCAGTAAGCCCCGCCCGACCCAGGACGTCACCGAGCAGACCAGGCCGCGAACGGTCGAGGGCAGCGCGGCGTCATACT
>CAZOIK010000331.1:0-4972 GCA_964579765.1 uncultured Bifidobacteriaceae bacterium | reverse complement strand
CGGGCTGCCCGACGACGCGCTGATTGGCGTCGGCGTGGACCGGCTCGACTACACCAAGGGCATCGAGGAGCGCTTCCTGACGGTCGAGCGCCTGCTCGAACGCTGTCCGCAACTGCGCGGGCGGTTCACCTTCGTCCAGCTCGCGGCCCCGAGCCGTTCGGCCATCGAGCGCTATCAGCAGCTCAACGACAGCGTCGACGAGCTGGCGCGGCGCATCAACGAGCGGTTCGGCTGCGGCGGCTACCGGCCCATCGTGCTCCTGCGCACGCATCACGAGCCGCCGACCGTGTTCCGCTTCTACCGCGCCGCGGACGTCTGCTACGTCAGCAGCCTGCACGACGGGATGAACCTCGTCGCCAAGGAATTCGTCGCCGCGCGCGACGACGAGCACGGCGTGCTGGTGCTGAGCCAGTTCACCGGCGCGGCGCGCGAGCTGACCGAGGCGCTCATCGTCAACCCGTACGACATCGAAGAGGCCAGCCGCGCGCTCGAGTCGGCGCTCGAGATGTCGCCGGAGGAGCAGCGCGAGCGCATGCGCGCGATGCGGGCGCTCGTCGCCGAGTTCAACGTCTATCGCTGGGCCGGCCGCATGATCGTGGACGCCGCGCGTCTGCGGAGCCGCGAGCGCCTGACGGGACGGCTGAGCGACTACCTCATCAGCCACCCGGTGGAAGCCACGCTGTGACGTATCTGTTCTCGCGCCCGGCGCGCGACCTGCTCGAGACGTTCGCCTGGTCCAACGTGCTGCTCGCCTTCGACTTCGACGGCACGCTCGCGCCGATCGTCAGCCGCCCCGAGCGCGCGGTGATGCGCCGGATGACGCGCCGCCTGCTGACGCGCGTCCGCGATCTGTATCCGTGTGTCGTGCTGTCGGGCCGCGCGCGCGCCGACGTGCAGCGCCGGCTGCGCGGGCTGAAACTGCACGTCATCGTCGGCAACCACGGCGCCGAGCCGTCGCAGAACGCCGCCGACATGCGGCGGCGCGTGCGCAGCTGGCTGCCGGTGCTGCGCGCACGGCTGGACGGCCGCCAGGGCGTCGTCATCGAAGACAAGACGTATTCGATTACGGTGCACTACCGGCACGCGCAGCGCCGGAGCGCGACGCAGCACGCGGTGCTCGCGGCCGCCGCGTCGCTCGACGGCGTCCGGCTGGTCGGCGGGAAGCTCGCGATCAATTTCACGGTACCCGGCGCGCCCGACAAAGGGACCGCGCTCGACCTCCAGCGGTCGCAGTTCGCCTGCGACACGGTCATCTACTTCGGCGACGACGAGACGGACGAAGACGTGTTCCGGCTCGATCGCCCGGGACGCCTGCTGTCGGTCCGCGTCGGACGCAAGCGACAATCGGCGGCGCGCTACTACATCCGCAACCAGCGCGAGATGGATCGCGTCCTGCAGACGCTGATTGCGGTACGCGTGGACGCCGATGCCTGATCCCTCCTGTCCTCCCGCGCTCGATCACGGCGCCATCGGCAACGGCCGGATTCTCGCGCTCGTCGCGCCGACAAGCGCGATCGAGTGGCTGTGTCTGCCGCGGTTCGACTCGCCGTCGGTGTTTGCGCGCCTGCTCGACACGCGCTGCGGCGGGACGTTCCGGTTCCTGACGCCGCGCGGCGAGCTGCGGGGACTCTCGACGTACGTGCGCAACACGAACGTCCTCGTGACGCACTTCGTGGCGGACGACGACGAGTGGGAGGTCGTGGACTTCGCGCCGCGCATCCCCGCCGGCCTCACCGTGCAAGTGCCGATCGAGCTCGTCCGCCTGGTACGTCCGCTCCGCGGCCGGCCGCGGCTCATCGTGGACTTCGATCCGCGGCCCGACTACGGGCGCACCGTGCCGTCGATCACCGAGACGACGATCGGCCTCGAGGTGCACTGCGGCGATGCGCCGCTGCAGCTGCTCACGAACGTGCCGGTGCCGTACATCCTCGGCAAGCGCGAATGGGCGCTCGACGGGCCGGCGTGGTTCGTGCTCCGCTACGGGCGCGGCGGCGACGTGCCGACGCTCGCCCAGCTGCGCCAGCAGCTCGAGACCACGATCGCCGGATGGCGGCGCTGGTGCCAGACCTGCGCGCTGCCGTTCTTCCAGCCGCAGCGCGTCCTGCGGTCGGCGCTGTGTCTGAAGCTGCACGCGTATCACGACACGGGCGCCGTGATCGCGGCGGCGACGACGAGCATTCCCGAGGCTTTCGGCACGCCGCGCACGTGGGACTACCGCTACTGCTGGCTGCGCGACGCGGCGTTCGTCGTCGAGGCGCTGCGGCGGCTCAGCCATCTGGACGAGGGCGAGAAGTTTCTCCGCTTCGTCCGCGACGTCGCCGAAACCGCGCCGCTGCAGCCGCTCTACGGGATCGACGGGCGGATGGATCTCGAGGAGATCGAGCTGCCGCATCTGGCCGGGTTCGGCGGCAACGGACACGTGCGCGTCGGCAACGCAGCCGTCCACCAGCGGCAGAACGACCTGATGGGCGAAGTGATTCTGTGCCTGCACTCGACGCTGCTCGATCCGCGCCTCGTGGACGAGGACCAGCAGCTGTACTTCCCGCTCATCCGGCGGCTCGTCGAACAGGCGATCGCCGCCGCGCCGACGCCCGACACCGGCATCTGGGAGTTTCGCTCGACGCTCAACATCCACACGTTTTCGCGCGCGATGTGCTGGGCGGCCATTTCGCGCGGCGCCGGCCTGGCCCGGCGGTTCGGGCACGCCGACGTCGCCGCCGCGTGGGACGCCGTCGCCGACGCCGAACGGCAGATCGTCCTCGACCGCGGCTTCAACGCGCAGCTCGGCTTCTTCACGCAGGCGCTCGACGGCACCAACGCCGACGCGGCGAACCTGCTGCTGCCCGCCATCGGCATCATCGACGCGCGCGACGCGCGCTTCGTGCGCACGGTGCGGCAGTACGAAGACCAGCTGCTCGATCGCGGCCTGGTGATGCGGTACCGCAACCCCGACGACTTCGGTCTCCCGACGAGCGCGTTCACGATCTGCTCGTTCTGGCTCGCCGAAGCGCTCGCGCTCATCGGCCGCCTCGACGACGCCGTGCAGGTGTTCGAGCGCGTCGTGCGCTACGAGAACCCGCTCGGGTTGTTTTCCGAAGACATCGACCCGGTGACGGGCGCACAGCTCGGCAACTTCCCCCAGGCGTACACGCACGTCGGCCTGATCCACGCGGCGATCACAATCGGCGAGCTGCTCGAAGCACGCGACGGCGCCGTCCGCGCCTGGGTGTAGCGGACGGCTCGCCGGCGTCTACAATACTCGCCGCACCATGCCGCCGGTCCGTAAGGCCATCGTCTGTGCGCTGGTCCTGAGCGCGCTCGTCACGGCGCGCGCGCAGCAGGGCGAGGCGCCGGTCCGCGGGCGCGCGCTCGGGACCGCCGCGCTCGTCGGCGGCACGCTGCTCGACGTCCGCGGACGCACGCTCCTGCAGAACAGCGTCGTCCTCGTCCGCGACGGCCGCGTCGAGCGCGTCGGGACCGAGGACTCGCTGCCGGTGCCCGCCGGCTACGCGACGATTTCCACCGAAGGCCTCACCGTGCTGCCCGGTCTCTGGGACATGCACACGCATCTGCAGTACTCGGCGCATGCGGATCTGAACCACTGGAACCGCACGTACCTGCCGCAGATGGAAACGGTGATCATGCCGGCGATCGCGAGCCAGCTGCTCATGGCCGGCGTCACGAGCGCGCGCGATCCGATGGCGCCGACCGACGCCGTCCTGCACGTGAAGCACCGCATCGCCGCGGGCGAAATCCCGGGGCCGACGATGTACGTGTCCGGCGCGTTGCTCGAGCACAAGGGACCGCCCGGGTTCGAGAGCTTCCGCATGAGCGTCGCCGGCGTCGCGGACGCGCGCGCGAAAGTGAACATGCTCGCGGACAAGGGCGTGGATCTGATCAAGCTGCTGTGCGTGCCGGAGATGACCGTCGAGGAGGCGACGGCGGTCGTCGGGCAGGCGCACGCGCGCGGCCTGAAGGTGCTGGCGCACGGCCGGACCGACGCCGAAGTCCGGAAGTGTCTCGCCGCCGGCATCGACGACTTCCAGCACCTGTCGCCGCAGGCGGTGTTCCCCGACGACATCGTCGCGTCGATCCGCGAGCGGATCGCCCGCCGCCCGCTGCTGTGGACGCCGACCGTCGGCGAGCTCTACAGCTACGATCGCATGCGCACGAACGCGGAAATCCTGGACGATCCGGCGTGGCATCGCGGCCTGCCGGCGCCGATGGTCGAAGACGTCCGTCGGTCGATGGCGGCGTTCCGGAAGACCGTCGCGTCGCGTCCGCCGCTCGACCGCGCCACGCTCAAAGCGAAGTTCGACCAGCTGCGAGACCTCGGCGTGCCGATGCTGGTCGGCACCGACAGCGGGTCGCCCGGGCACTTCCATCCGCAGTCGGTGTGGCTCGAGCTCGACGCGTGGGTGAGCGATCTCGGCGTCGATCCGATGACGGCGATCCGCGCGGCGACGATCGTGCCGGCGGAGGTCATGGGCGTCCAGCGCGACTACGGGTCGATCGACGCGGGGAAGTACGCCGACATCATCGCGGTGCACGGCGATCCGCTGCAGCACGTCAACATCCTGCGCGACCCGGTGATCGTCATCACACACGGCATCCGATACAAATAGCGAGCGAGGCCACCATGTCAGAGCGAATGACGCGCCGCGAGGCGCTCGAACGGATCGGGATGACTGCGGCCGCCGCGGCGCTGTCGAAGACGGCGTTTGCGCAGACGGCCGATGCGCCGCTGACGTTTCCGAAAGGCGCGATCATCCGGGCGGTGCAGAAAGACTATGCGCCGGAGGAGCTCGCAGGCGGGGCGACGCTCTTTCACGAGCACTTCCAGCTCGCGCCGGACTTCGGCGCGAAGTTCGCGGCCGCGAACGCGGCGGTCCGCGCGGCCAACGGCCTGCCGCCTGCGCCCGCGCGCGGGGGCCGCGGCGGCGCGCCGCCGACGCCCGACATCATGCGCGAC
>CAZOIK010000330.1:0-13462 GCA_964579765.1 uncultured Bifidobacteriaceae bacterium | reverse complement strand
CATCGAAGCGGATGAGCGTCAGATGCGGATCGTCGAGGCCGTCGGGGAACCATGTCTTGACGACCGGCGTGTAGAGCTCGCGTATCTTCGCCTTCTCCTTGACCAGCGACGCGGTGCCGTCGAGCTGCAGGTAGGTGCTGTCTTCGTCGTTCTGGAAGAAGAGCGAGACCGCGGTGTCTACGGCGAGTTCGTACGCTTTCGGGCTGCGCTCGTCGGCGAAGAACCAGAGCGTGCCGCCGAACACGGCCGGGTCGCCCTGCAGCGCGAGCGGACGCGAGTGCAGTGCCTTGCCGCTCTTGACGCCGGTGACGAACATCGCCGCGCGGAATCTCGGCAGCAGCTTGCGTACTTTGGCGACGGCGACGTCGCCGCTGAGGTGTTCGTCCTTTTCGATCCGCTCCGCTTCGACGCGCTCCGCGCGCTCGTCCGTGGTGTGATGCATTGCCCTGCTACCTCACGAGAGGAGGTAGCAAGGTTGCGGCCATGCGGCGCGCGTGTCAGCTCTGGATGAGCGCCTCGATGAAGACGGGCGCCGACAGCCCGGCTGCGGATCGTCCGTGCGGATCCTGATCGGCACGGATGGCGTTGACCATCTCGAGCGCTGTGCGTGTGTTCGGCGGGAAGTCCACGGCGGAGGTGGCGAGCGGCGTCACGCGAGCGCCCCAGCGCACGAGCAGCGCGCCGTAGGTGAGCCCGCCGCCGAAGCCGGGCATCAGCAGGAGCGATCCCGGGCGGACGCGGCCGGCCGTCAGCGCGTCCACCAGCCCGACAGGGACGGTGGCTGCGCTCATGTTCCCGTACTTCTGTACCGTGACGACGACACGATCCATCGGGACGCCGGCGTTTTTCGCGACCGCTTCGATGATGCGCAGGTTGGCCTGATGTGGAATCACGAGGTCAATAGCATCGGCCGCGACACCGGCCTGCCGCATGACGCGCGCGCACGCCTCGCTCATGCCTTTGACCGCGCGCTTGAAGATGGCCTGGCCGTCGAAGTCCCAGACGGTGTCGCCGAACGTAACGCCGCGTCCCGCATACGCGCAGCCGATGCCGCGCACGCGGAGCACGTCGCGCGCCTGCGCGTCGCAGCCGAGCATCGAGGCCATCACGCCTTCCGCGCGGTCGGAGGCCTGCACCACCACCGCCGCCGCGCCGTCGCCGAAGAGGACCGCGACGTTGCGGTTGTTCCAGTCCATGTAGCGCGAGATGAGCTCCACGCCGATGACGACAGCCGTGCGGATGGTGCCGTTCTGAATCATGGCGGTCGCCGCCGACAGGCCGTAGATGAAGCTCGTGCAGGCGGTGTTGAGATCCATGGCGGCGGCGCGCGTGGCGCCGAGCGCCACCTGGACCCCCGACGCGCTGTTGGGCACGGCCTCGTCGTTCGAGCAGCCGCCGTAGACGATGAGGTCCACGTCGGCGGCGGCAAGGCCGGCGCACGCGAGTGCGCGCGCCGAGGCGACCGTCGCCATCTCGATCGCCGAGACGTGCGAGATGCGGCGTTCCTTCATCCCCGTGCGCGTGGTAATCCACTCGTCCGACGTGTCGAGAAACGTGGCGAGGTCGTCGTTCGAGAGAACGGCCGGAGGCAAACCTTCACCCCAGCCGACGATGGCGGCGTATGGCATGCGCGCGTGTCGCTCCTACTGCGCCGGCTCGATGCGCAGCACGGCGCCTTCCTGCATGTCGGTCACGAGATAGAGACAGCCGTCCGGCCCCTGACGCACGTCGCGGATGCGCTGACCGAGATCGGCCAGCAGCGACTCGCGGCGGAGCTCTTCCCACTTGTCGTTGAAGAGAATACGTTCGAGATGGCCCGTGCCCGGAATCTCGCCCGTGCGCAGCGAGCCGACGAACACGTCGCCCTTCCACTTCGACAGCTTGTCGCCCGTGTAGAACGCCATGCCGGAGACGGCGATCGACGGCGTCCAGTAGACGATTGGCGGCTCGAAGCCTTCGTGGGTCGGCCCGTGCCCCTGCTGCCACGGACCGGGGTACGTCCGTCCGAGGCTGACGATCGGCCAGCCGTAGTTGGCGCCCGGCTTGAGGACGTTGATTTCGTCGCCGCCGTTCGGGCCGTTCTCGTTCAGCCACATCTCGCCGGTCGTCGGGTTGACCGCGAGTCCGAGCGAGCTGCGGTGGCCGAGCGTAAAGATCTCCGGCCGCGCACCCTTCACCTTGCCGATGAACGGGTTGTCCTTCGGCACGCTGCCGTCGTCGTTGAGGCGGAGCACCTTGCCGCCCACGTCGTTCAGGTGCTGCGCGCCGTCGCCGCCGACGGCAACCGTCGTGACGTAGAGCTTGCCGTCTCGGCCGAACGCGATTCGCGAGGTGCCGATGTCGCCGCTGAAGATGTCCTTCGACTCGACAATGGCGTTGTGCTCGAGTTTCATCCTGGCGATCGCGGTCACCTGCGTCTTCGCGTCGATCGGCTTCGTGTACGTCAGATAGACGAGATGGTTGCTCGAGAAATCAGGATGCAGCGCGATGTCCATGTAGCCGTGGACCGCGCCCGGCTCGCCGGACACGCCGACGTTGCGCGCTGCGGGCGCGCCGGGAATCGGCTTTGGATCGAGCACGCCGCTGTGGATGAGCCGCAGCCGGCCCGCGCGCTCGGTCACGAGCATGTCGCCGTTCGGGAGAAACGCAAGGCTCCACGGAAAGGCGAGCGCCCGGGTGACGACGGCGACGTGGATGCGCTGGCCTTCGGCCGTGTCGTAGACCAGCGGGCGCGTCGGCAGCTTCTTGCCGGTACCGTTCGGCCAGAGCCCGCGTGGCGCGACGGGGATGCCGAGGCCGCCCGGCATCAGATCGACTTTGTGCTGCGCGACGCCGACGTAGGAGCCCGCGGCGACGGCAAGCATCAGCGCGAGCGGAGCTGTCCACCGGTGGGTGATCACGATCAGACCTCCTCGGAGGCGCACAGTATAGCAATCGTGATCTGGAGAGCGGGCGTTCAGCCCCGTGGACGGGCCCTGAAAGGGCCGCGCTACGAACCCGTCGCGGTGATCCAGAAGCTCTCGCGCCACGTCGCGCCGGGCGCGACCGACTGCAGCTCCTTGTAGAGGCCGCGCTGCGCGAGGTTCATCGCGTCGGTGATGCCAGCCATCGGCTCGATGCAGACGAACGGCCGTCCCTTCGGCGCCCACACGACGGCGGCCCGGTAGCGGGGTCCGAACGCCACGTCGATGCGCTGCGAACCTCCCCTCACCGAGAACGACGCCCGCCCGCGCGCGTCGCGTTCGAGATCGCCGAAGACGTCGTCCAGGTCGTAGTCGCGAAGCGCCGCGGCGCGCCGATCCGGAAACACGCGCTCGACGGGCTCGGTCTGACCGGTCGGCACTTTGGTGTCCGCGAGGAGCCAGTGCGTGCGCGCGCCCACCGCGATCGTCCAGTCGTCGCGCGGCACATCGGTCAGCTGGAAGTACGGATGGAAGCCGACGGCAATCGGCATCGGCTCGTCCGCCATGTTCGCGATAGAGGTCGCGACCTCGAGCACGCCCTCGCTCAGACGGTACGTGATCTCGATCGTGTGGGCGAAGGGCCACTGTGTCATCCACGACGGCTCGCGCGAGAACTCGAGGCGGCTCGTCACCCAGGCCGCGTGCCCGTCCGCCCGCGCTTCGACGACACGCCACTTGTCGGTGGTCGTCACGAAGCCGTGAATCGGAATCGGCCCGCGCACGTTGCCGAGCGTCATGTCGAACGGGTGGCGCCGGCCGTTGGCATAGAACGCCTCCTCGTCGAGCCGGTTCGCCCACGGCGCCAGAAACGGAATGCCGCTCATCTGCGGACGCGCCTTGAAGTCGCCGACCGAGGCAAACGGCCACCACAGAATCTCGTGCCCCTTGACCTTCATCGAGAACGCGATGTTGCCGACGGCGGGAGCGATCGACACGACGATGTCGGTGGACCGATCGACGAGCGAGACCCGCTCCGGCGTCGAGACGACGTTGTAGCGGCCGCCGGCGAGTGCGAGCGACATGATGAGGGCCAACGCCATGGCGGCGTCAGTCTACATTTTTTTCGCCTGCACGATGAAGCGATGCGGCGCGTGGCCCACAAAGTAGAAGGGATAGCAGGTGATGAGCGTCAGGTTGACGTCCGGGAGCGGCTTCAACACCCACACGTCGTCGGGATCCACGATGAACGTCTTGAGCACGCGGTAGTGCAGCTGGCCGTGCGGCGTCGCCAGCGTGATCGCGTCGCCCGTGCGGATGTGCTCCAGCGGACGGAACAGCCGGTCGCGGTGCGCGGCGAGCGCGCTGTTGCCGGGCATCCACGGCAGCGGCGTGTCCGGCAGGTACCCGACCGACGAGTCGAGCACGCTGTCGTCGTCGCCGACCTTCACGGGCGCCGAGAGGTGCAGCCGCGGGATGTCCAGCTCGCCGATAATCCCGTCCGCCGGTGGAGTGGCCGGCAGAGCGACGTCCGCGCCGGACGGGTGCGCGGCTGAGGCCAGGGCCTGGTGCACTTCGGCCGTCCACGTCGCCTGATCGCGATGTATCTCGTACGTACGCCAGCCGTACCACGAGAGGCAGATCACTGCGACCGTCAGCAGCGCGCCTTCGAGCGCGCGCCGCCACAGAGCGACGTGGGCCGCGGCCGGCCCGTCAGCGGACGAGCGGCTGTCCATCCTCGTGTCCCGACAAATATCCTTTGCGCG
Source organism: uncultured Bifidobacteriaceae bacterium (assembly GCA_964579765.1). Taxonomy (GTDB): domain Bacteria; phylum Acidobacteriota; class Vicinamibacteria; order Vicinamibacterales; family CAVVIG01; genus DATNBT01. The sequence continues at coordinate 8,796 of CAZOIK010000330.1, read as the reverse complement.
AGTGCACTCTCAGCTTGCGGCCGCCGGGCGCTTTCACGTCCACGCGGATGCGATGAAAGCCCGACGCCGACACATTGGCCGGTTCGAAGCCGATCGTGTAGCTGTGGCGGATGTCGCGCGCGATCCTCTGAAACGTCTTCTGCACGCCGTCCACGTCTTTCGGCGAGAACGCGTCGCCGCCGCTCATCTCGGAGAGCTGCTTGAGCTTCTTCGGGTTGGCGTCCGGGTCGAACTCGTCTTCGAGCGCGACCGAATAGATGACCGCGTTCGAGGCCGCGGTCTGCGTCGTGACGTCTTTGAGTGTGGCGGTGCTGGCGTTGTCGCCGCCGTCGCTCAAGACGACGAGCACCCGCCGCTCGCTGCTGCCTCCAGCCACGTAGCGCAAGCCCTCGACGACCGCGTCGTAGAGCGCGGTGCGGCCGGCCGGCCTGAACGCCGTCGCGAGCGCCTCGCTGAGCACGCCCGGACTGCTGGTGAACGTGTGATCCGCGAGCACGGGCCGCACGTCGTCGTCGAACACGAGAGCGAAGACCTCGTCTTTCGGGTTCGACGACTTGACGAACTCTGTGGACGCGGCGATGACGAGGTCGCGCGCGCGGCGCATGCTCCCGCTGCTGTCGAGAATCAGCCCGACCGTGACGGGTGCGTCCTCGTTGAGGAAGAACATCGGCGTCTGCGGACGAGAATCCGCGAGCACGCGGAAGTCGTCCGACGTGAGGCCCGACACGTAGCCGCCTGCGCGGTCGGTGACCAGCACGTGGAGCACGACGAGTTCGGACTGCGACTTGAACTCGGGCTGCTGATCCTGCGCCGGCGCGAGGGTCCCCAGTGCGAGGAGCGCGATCGCGCCGGCGCCGGCGAGTCTGAACAAACGTCCTTCCTTGTGCCGCGCTAGCTGCGCAGCGACTGTCCGTACCGAAGCGCCACGAATCCAAGCGCCGATAGCATACCGATCAGACCGACGAACGGCAGCGTGCTGGCGGTCTTCGGCAGCGTCGTCCGGCCGGCGGTGCTGGTGCTGCTCGCCGGGTTCGAGCCGGTATTCTGGCTGTTCTGCGACGCCGATGCCCCCGACGTCCCGACCGCATTCGACCGCGAGGCCTGCGGCGGCGTACGCCCGGCCTCGTTCGAGGCGACCGACGTGCTCGGGCTGAATGCGCTCGAGCTGGCGTTGTTCGCCGCCGACGCGCGGTTCGAGGCCGACGTGTTGCTGGCCGCGCTCGCGGCCGCGTCAGGGGCGTTCACGTCCGTGTCGCGGCCGTTGGCGTCCACGCGCGACAGCGCGGCCGTTTTCGTCTCTTCCGCCTTCGTCGTGTCTCCCTTCGTCGTCAGCACCGACTGTCCGGTGTTTTTCGCGATCTGCTTCGCCTGCGAGCGTGGATAGATGAACTGATACCCGATCGACTCGCCGGGGTACCACCACGACTTCACGGCGGCGGGCGCGCCACGCGGCGTCTCATAGAAGGAGACCGTGGCGTCGTTCACCGGCGAGAGCTTCGTGTCGTTGATCGTGTTGGCCATCACATACGGCTTCTTTCCATCATCGCTCAAGACCTGTATGACCTTGCGCGACGTGGTCGTGTCCACGATGCGGAACTCGTAGCGCCCCGCGGGCAGCGTGACTCCCGGCAGCGCAACTGGCGCGCTGAACGTGAAGTATGTCCGCTTGTCGAAAGGCTGAGCCTGGGCGGCCGACGCGAACATCGCGACGCCGAGCCCGACCCCGCATATTGTCCGCAACACCTGTGAGCTACTCATGAAGATCCTCCTCTGGTTATCCCTGATGCAACAGGCGGGTCATTACGCCCGATGTGTCAGCACGAGTACTTGGAGAATTCAAGAGCAGTGCCGGGACGAACTCGGCCGCCGCGGTATATCGTGGTCGAGGTGAAGCGAGACCGGAGCGACTCATGCGTGTGCTGATTGCCGGCGCGACAGGATTCATCGGAAGGGCGGTCGTACCCCGGCTGCAGCGTGACGGCCATTCCGTCGTCGCGTGGGCGCGGTCCGACGCGCGCGCGATGGCACGGCTCGGCGCGGACGTGGACGTCGTGTCGATGGCCGCCGGCCAGGACGCGCTCGTGGCCGCGCTCTCGCAGTGCGACGCGGTCGTCAACCTGGCGGGCGAGCCGCTCCTCGGCCCGCGCTGGAGCGCGGAGCGGCGCAAGCTCTTGCGCGCGAGCCGCATCGACACGACCGCGCAACTCGTCGCGGCGATCGAGAGCGCCAGTCCGCGGCCGCGCGTGCTGGTCTCGACGAGCGCCGTCGGCTACTACGGCGATCGCGCCGACGAGGTGCTCACCGAGGCGTCACCGCCGCGCGACGACTTCCTGTCGCGTCTGTGCGCGGACTGGGAACGTGCGGCCCAGGCGGCGTCGGCCTCGGGCGTGCGCGTCGTCGTCGTGCGCACCGGAGTCGTGCTTGGACGCGCCGGCGGCGCGCTCGCCCGCATGCTGACGCCGTTTCTGGCCGGCGTGGGCGGTCCCATCGGATCCGGACGGCAGTTCTTCCCGTGGATCCACCTTCACGATCTCGCGAACCTCATCGTCGCGGCGATCGGCGACGAGCGGTACGTCGGGGCGGTGAACGGCGTGGCGCCGGAGCCGGCGACGAGCCGTGCGTTCGCGCGGGCGCTCGGGCGCGCGCTGCATCGTCCGGCCGCCGTGCCGGCGCCCGCGCTGGCGCTGCGCGCGATCTTCGGCGAGGCCTCGGTCGTGCTGCTCGCAAGCCAGCGCGTGGAGCCGACCGCGGCGCGGCGTCACGGATTCGTCTGGCAGTTCCCGACGCTCGACGCGGCGCTGCGCGACATCGTCGGCGGCGCGGCGGTGGAGATCGGCCCCGTGACGGCGCCGCCGCCCTCGGCGCCGCGCGCGACGTTCACGCTGACGGCGACCACCGTCGTCGGCGCGCCGGCCGACGAGGCGTTTCTGTTCTTCTCGAAGGCCGGCAACCTCGGGCTCATCACGCCGGCGTCCATGAACTTCCGGATCGAGGGCCGCATCCCGGCGCTCGCGGAGGGCGCCGTCATCGACTATCGCATCTTTGTCGGGCCGCTGCCGATCCGCTGGCGCACCCGCATCGTCGCGTGGGACCCTGGCCGCGCGTTCGTGGACGAGCAGGCGCGCGGGCCGTACCGGGTGTGGCGGCACGAGCACGTGTTTTCCGTGGACGAGGGGCGCACGGTGATGCACGATCGCGTGTACTACGCGCCGCCGCTCGGCTGGCTGGCTCCGTTCGTCAACCGGCTGTTCGTGGCGCCGAAGCTGCGCGAGATTTTCAAGTACCGCGCCGACGTCATCCGGCTGCGGTTCGGCGACCCTCGCGCCGGTCGGTAAGTGCGATGGCCATTCCGAACAGCTCCGACATCCTCGAAGCCGTCATCGACGCGACACCGGACGCGATCTTCGTGAAGGATCTCTCGGGCCGGTACGTCCTCGTGAACGACGCGTTCGCGCGCTTCGTCGGCAGGACGCCGGCAGAGATCATCGGCAGAAGCGATCGCGAGCTGTACGACGCGGAAACGGCGGCCCGCTTCGTCGAGGACGATCGGCGCGTCCTCGCGACCGGCGTGCCGCAGGCGTTCGAAGGGCAGGCGAGCGGCGACGGCGGCGCGCGCCGGGCGTATCTCGTCACGAAGGGCGTGTATCGCGATCGCGGCGGGAACATCCTCGGCCTCTACGGCATCTCGCACGACATCACGGAGCTGAAGCGCGCCACCGAGACGCTCGAGCAGACGCGCGAGGCGTTGTTTCGCGCGCAGAAGATGGAGGCTGTGGGGCAGCTCACGGGCGGGCTCGCGCACGATTTCAACAACATCCTGGCGATCATCCTCGGGAACGTCGATCTGCTCGCGCTGCAGTTCCACCACAACCCGGAGGCGCTCGAGCTCATCGACAACGTGCGGCACGCGACGCTGCACGGCAAGGACCTCACCACGCATCTGCTGGCGTTCGCGCGGCAGCGCCCGCTCAATCCGCGTCCGGTGGACGTCAACGCGCTCGTCACCGACCTCGCGCGTCTGCTCGGTCCGACGCTGGGGCCGTCGATTCGCCTGGCGATCAGCACGAGCGCCGAGACAGGCGTCGCGCTCGCCGACCCGGCCGCCCTCGAGGCCGCCGTGCTCAACGTGGCGTTGAACGCGCGCGACGCGATGCCGGACGGCGGCACGCTGACCATCCGCACCTCACGCGCGTCGATCACGGCCGAGCCGCGGACCGACGAAGATCTCGCGCCCGGCGATTACGCGATCCTGGCGCTCGAAGACACCGGCACCGGCATGCCGCCGGAGATCGCGGCCAAGGTGTTCGAGCCGTTCTTCACGACCAAGGGCGGCCGCGGTACCGGTCTCGGGCTGAGCATGGTGTACGGGTTTGCGAAGCAGTCGGGCGGCACGGTCACCGTTGACTCGTCGCCGGGCAAAGGGACGACGATCAGCATCTTTCTGCCGATCGCGCCGGCAGACGCCGACGTGGCGGTTCCCGCGAGTCCTCAGCCGGTGGCCGCACCGAACGTCCCTCGGACGATCCTGCTCGTCGAAGACGAAGCCGACGTCCGCACCATCGTCCGTCGGCAGCTGGAGTCGCTCGGACATCGCGTGCTCGCCGCCGAGGGGGCGGCCGAAGCGCTGCTGCTCGTCAGCGCCGGCAATCCCGACGTCCTGCTCACGGACGTCATGCTCGCGGCCGGCATGAACGGCATCGATCTCGCGGAGGCCGCGCGCGCCGTGAAGCCAGACCTGGCGGCCGTGTTCATGTCGGGATTCGCGGCGGCGCCCGAGGCGCTGGACCGCATCCGCGCGTCGGGGGCGCCGTTTCTCGCCAAGCCCTTCACCACGCCGCAGCTCGATCGGACGCTGCGCGCGCTGCCGGCGCGTTCGAGCTAGAAGTCCACGTGCATGCGCCCGGTCAGCGCCGGTGTTCTTCGCGGTAGCGGCGGCCTTCGCGCTCCTCCGCGCGCTCGCGCGGGCTGCGCTCGTGGATCACGTGCCCTTCGGCGGCGCGGGCGCGATAGCGCGGCACCGCCGCGAACGGATGCACGTAAACGAAGCGGTTTGCCCACGTGCGTCCCCACGGTGCGCCGTTGACGATCAGCACGTGATCGCCCCAGCCGAAACGCGTGACGCCCCAGCCCCACGGCGCGAACGCGACACCCAGGCGCACGCCGTAGCCGAAGCGAATCGCGCCGCCGACAAAGAGGCCCGGACGCGGGCGCACGAAGACGACCGCCGGGTTGTAGTACGGCACGACGACGTACCCCGGATCGACGGACGCGATTTCGATGAACGGCCCGCTGCGGACGATCATCTGCGCGTTCGACCGGAGATAGCCGTAGTCGTACGCCTGGTGCCGCAGCCGCTGCACGGCGTCCATCACCTGCGGCTGCGACGCCAGGAACGCCGCGCCGATCTCCTCGGTCCACGGCATGTCGCCGGCCATCATCTGCAGGACCTCTGGAAACGGCAGCAGCGCCTGCACGCTCGGCTGCCACGGCAGCTGATCGGCGGCGATGGCCGCGGGCAACTGCGCCGGCGGCACGTAGTGGTGCTCGTCGGCCCAGCGCGCGGCGTCGGGGATCTCGGGCGAGAACGTCGCCGCCGTCAGAATCTGGCCGAGCAGCGTGTCCGGATAGAGCGCGATCGGCGACATGACGCGATCGAGCTCCTGCGGTGAGAACTGCTGCGGCGACTGGTCGGGCGGCGCCGGCAGCGGCGCGCCCTGCGCGTCGGTAGGCGGCGGGGGCAGCGGCGCCTGCGCGTAGGCCGAGGACGCCACGGCACTCGACAACAGAATCGACAACAACGTTCGTCTCATGGGCGATGACCTCGGACCGGCGACACTACAAAGCGCGTTCCAGAAAAACCGCACGGAAATTCGTAAAAGTTGTCCGCTTCAGAGGGCAATCACGATCTTTCCGATGAAGTTGCCTGACGCCTGTACACGCCAGGCGTCGAGGGCGGACGCGAACGGCACGACGGTGTGAACGACGGGTTTGATCCCGTTGACCTCGATGGCGCGGTTCATCTGTTCGAACATCGCGCGCGTGCCGACGCGAATCCCGTGCAGCGCGGCTTCCTTCCACATCATCGAGTAGGGGTTGATCGGGGCGCGCCGGCCGGTCATGACCCCGATGAGGCAGACCTTGCCGTGTTCGGCGACCGACTCGAACGATCGCTCGAGCGTGTCGACGCCCACGACTTCGACGACGCAGTGGACGCCGCGGCCACCGGTGAGCGCGGCGACCTCCTTGTTCCACTCCGGCGTGTGCGCGTAGTTGATCGTCGCCGACGCGCCGAGCGCGCGCACGCGCGCCAGCTTCGCGTCGCTCGACGAGGTGACAATCACCTGCGCGCCGGCCGCGAGCGCGAACTGCAGCGCGAACATCGACACGCCGCCGGTGCCGAGCGTCAGCACCGTCTGGCCGGGCTCGATCGGCCGGCCCGCGCACATCAGCGCGTTCCACGCCGTGACGGCGGCGCAGGGCAGGCACGCCGCCTCTTCGAACGAGAGCGCCGCGGGAACCGGAACGACGCCGTTTTCGTACAGCACGACCTGCTCCGCGAGGACGCCGTCGAGCGGGGAGGCGAGCGCGGCCTCGGTCGCGAACGGCGGACCGGCGGGCGGTGTCTGGAAGAACGTCGCGGCGACGCGGTCGCCCGTCTTGACGCTCGTCACGCCGTCACCGCAGGCGACCACCTCGCCCGCGCAATCCGACAGCGGGATCGTGTCGCGCTGCACGGGCTGCCCGAAGTAGCTGCCGTCGGCGATGGCCTGATCGCGCCGGTTGAGCGAGGTGGCGCGCACGCGCACGACCACCTGGCCGCGCCCCGCCACCGGATCGGGCCGTTCGACGAGTCTGATTTCCTCAAAGGACCGGCAGTTGGCCGGCATCACGTAAGCACGCATAGGCGTCTACGACTGGCGATATCGCTCCAGCAGCCCCTTCGCGATGATGAGATGCTGCAGCTCGTTGGTGCCGCCGCCGATCATCAGCAGCGGCGCGTCGCGGTAATAGCGCTCGACGGGGAAGTCCTTCGAGTAGCCGTTCCCGCCGAGAATCCGCATCGCGTCGAGGGCGACGTCGTGCGCCGTCTCGGTGGCGAACAGCTTCGCCATCCCGGCCTCGACGTCGCAGCGCTCGCGCCGATCCTTGCGCCGCGCCGCGGCGTAGATGAGCAGACGCGACGCCTCGATCTTCGTCGCCATCTGCGCCAGCATGATCTGAATCGTCTGGTGTTCGGCAATCGGCTTGCCGAACGTCTGGCGCTGCTGCGCGTAGACGATCGCCTCGTCGAACGCCGCCCGCGCCACGCCGAGGCCGCGCGCGGCGACGTTGAGCCGCTCGGCCTCCAGCCCCGTCATCACGTGCTTGAAGCCGTGGCCCTCTTCGCCGCCGACGAGGTTGTCCGCGGGGACCTCGAAGTCCTGGAAGTGCAGCTCGCACGTTTCGACGCCCTTGTAGCCGAGTTTGTCGATGTCGCGGCTGACGGTGAGCCCGGGCGCGCCCTTTTCGATCACGAAGGCGCTGATGCCGCGGTGCGGCGGCGTCGCCGCCGGATCCGTTTTCGCCATCAGCAGCAGCGCCTGGGCGCGCCGGCCGTTGGTCACCCACATCTTCGATCCGTTGACGACATACGCGTTGCCGCGGCGGACGGCGGTGGTCGTAATGCGCTGCAGATCGGTGCCCGCGCCGGGCTCTGACAGGCAGATGCCGCCGCGCGGCTCGCCCCTGGCGAGGCGCGGAAGGAAGCGCTGCTTCTGATCGTCGGTCCCGAACCGGACGATCACGTCGCAGAGGACGAGATGCGCGCCGAGGATGCCCGCGAGGCCCATCCAGCCGCGTGACAGTTCCTCGAACACGATCGCAAAGGTGGTGTAGTCAACGTCCGAGCCGCCGTACGCGTCCGGGATGTTCAGGCCGAACAGCCCCATCCCCTTCATCGTCTCGACGAGGGCGTCGGGGTATTCGTCGCGGTGCTCCATGTCGGAGGCGACGGGCATGACGTCACGTTCGACGAACTCGCGGACGGTCTTGGCGACGAGCTGCTGATCCTCGGTCAGGTCGAAGGTATGCGTGGCGGACACGATCCCACATATTACTTCGTGTTCTTCGTGTCTTGAGAAGCCCTTCGTGCCCCTCGTGTTATTGTTAGCAGCGCCAACTATTCGGCAAGCGAAGGGATGATCATGAAGAAGATGGCACTGGCTGCAGCGCTTCTCCTCGTGTTCGCGCTCGGAATGCCCGCCGTGCACGGCGCGAGCGACCACTGGGTCGGCACATGGGCGACGGCCGTCGTCGCGCGGCCGCAGGGGCCGCCCGCGGCTCCGACGCCGCTGCCCCCGACCGCGTCGGGCGAACCCAACGCGTGCCAGCCGGCGGTGTTCGGCCCGGGGCCGGGCCGCGGGCGCGGCACCGGGACACCGCCGCCGCCGCTCAACTTCAAGAACCAGACGATTCGCGAGATCGTGCACACGTCGCTCGGCGGCGACCGCGTCCGCATCGTCCTCAGCAACGCGTTCGGCACGATCCCGCTCGAGATCGGCGCCGCGCACGTGGCGCTGCGCGCGAAGGACGCGGCCATTCAGCCCGGCTCGGATCGGGCGCTGACGTTCGGGGGCAGCCGCTCGACGATGATCGCGGCGGGCGCCGTTGCGCTCAGCGATCCGGTGAGCCTCCGCGTGCCGGCGGCCTCCGATCTGGCCATCGACATCTACCTGCCCGGCGACACGGCGGCGGCGTCCTCTCCGCTGACGACGCACACCGGCGCGCTCCAGACGAACTACATCTCGGCGGAAGGCA
>CAZOIK010000329.1:0-1790 GCA_964579765.1 uncultured Bifidobacteriaceae bacterium | reverse complement strand
GCGATTGAGCGACAGCCCCGCGCGGTACGGGCGATCGGAAAACGACGAGGCGGGCGCCAGCGGGAGCGGCGGGCGCGCGGGCGCGGCCGACGCCGTCGCAGCAGGCGCGTCGTCGAACTCGCGCGGCATCGGCTGCGCATGCTCGTCGATGTCGAGCGTCCGGATTTCGTAGCCGCCGTCGCGGTAGACGCTGAAGGCGATGCGGTTCGCGCGCGCGGCGGCCGACAGCGTCGGGCTGAGCGCGGTCACGCCGCTCACGCCGGTTTTCACTGACGTGATCTGGAACAGATCGCCCGTCTTCATCGCCAGCCGGTACACGTTGCTGACACCGCCGGTGTCGGAGACGAAAAACAGGCTCGAGCCGTCGCGCGACCAGTGCGGATCGATGTTCTTCGCGCCGGGAATGCCCGGCAGCGCCTGCACGACGGCCGTGTCGGGATCAATCGTCGCGAGACGAAAGCGCCCGAAGCTCAACGTCTCGAGCGACGACGAGAACCGATCGGTCGCGAACGCGATCGTGCGCCCGTCGGGCGACCACGCAGGCTGGACGTCGGCGAACGCGTCGCGCGTCAGCGCCTGTACGCGTCCTGTCTCCAGGTCGAGCACGTACAGATCGCTCAGGCCGCCCGCCATCGCGGAGAACGCGATGCGCGTGCCGTCGGGCGACCACGTGGGCCCGAACACTTGATCGACGCCGCGAATCGGGTACTCGCGCTCGAGCGCGCCTTGCTTCATGTCGAAGATCGAGACGACCGCCTGTCCGCCGGCGAGGGCGGCGAGCGCGAAGCGCCGTCCGCTCGTATCCCAGCCACCCGCCGACTCGATGAACTGCAGGCTCTCGAAGTGTGGATCGCCGGCGGTCTCGACGAGCTTGCGCGACACGGCGCCGGTCTTCGCGTCCGCGACGAACACGTCGATCGAGTACTGATCGCGCTCCGACAGGAACACGAGCGACTTGCCGTCGGGACTGAGCGCCGGCCCGACGTTCAGGCGGCCGCCGCCGCCGCCAAAACCGACAATCGTCTTCGCGGCAGGCGGCGTCGGCGCCGCGCTCGTCCCTTTCGCTCCATCCGCCACGCCGCTGGCCGTGTCGTCGTCACCGGCCGTGACGGCGCGGGCGCGATCACGAATCCACGCGTGCCACGCGTCGGAGAGCGCGCGCTCGTTCTGCCCCGTCACCGCGCCAATGCGCGCGGCCGCGTTGCCGCGAGCCTTCGACGTCAGGCACTTCAGCACGACGTCGTCGCCGAAGCGTTCGGCCAGGTAGGCCCACAACGCCTGGCCGTAGCGATACGGGAACCACTGCGGGTCGTCGAGCTGGTCGATGCGCGGCAGGGCGTCGCCGGCGACGGCGTCGCGCAGCCACATCGACGTGTTCGTGTCGAGGCCGCCGATCGACAGGTACTCCGCCATGCCCTCGATGAACCAGAGCGGCATCGTGGACATACTGCGGCCGATCTTCCTGAGGATGTCGCGCTGGAACGCGTGCACGAGCTCGTGGCCCAGCACGTGATCCGTCTCGCCGAGCCCGACGGCGAACGGCAGCACCACGCGGCCGCGATCCTGATCCGTCACGCCCCCGACGCCGTCGCCGACGAATCCGGGCACGACGTTGGTCTGGACGAATTGGGCGTGGCTCGCATAGAGAACGATCGGCTGCCGCTCGGTGAACTGATCGTGCAGCACGGCGGAGAGGCGCGCGTACCAGCGTTCGGCGAGCTGCGCGGCGTCAACGGCTGCGTCGTGCTCGGCGGGATAGTAGTGGACGTTGAAGTGGGCAGTCTCGAGGA
>CAZOIK010000328.1:0-25401 GCA_964579765.1 uncultured Bifidobacteriaceae bacterium | reverse complement strand
GGCGCAGCACCGCCATCGACTCGTCGTACGTCCGGAGCGGAACCGGAAACGGGTGGCCGTCCTTGCCGCCGTGCGCGAACGAGACTCGCGCCGGGTCGCTGAACCGCGTCGGCGTGCCGTGAATGACTTCGGCGACGAGTGCGACCGACTGCAGCGTGCGCGGTCCGAGCTGCTCGACGAGCAGCAGATCGGCGAAGCCGCGCAGCTCGCGGTCGTGCGCCGCCGCGAGGACCGCGCCGAGGCGCTTCAGATCGACGTCGGCGGCACGCACGTCGTGGCGCCGCGGCATGACCAGCCGTCGGGCTTCGACGAGGGTGCGCGCGGGATCGTCACGCACGACGGCGAGCATCGCGTCCTGCGCCGGCTTCGCGCCGCGGTCCACGAGGTTCGTGATCGTGCCCGCGTGTTCGCCGACGATCGCGCTGTGCGGCTCGCAGGTGAAGTCGCGCACCGCCGCCGAATGCCAGTGATAGCGGCGCGCGAGCCGCGCCGACGCGTTCATGCCCTGCTGGACGACCGCCCACTCGCCGTCGGCGGCCACCACGAAGCTGTGGAGGTAGATCTGAAAGCCGTCAACGATGGCGTTGTTGTCCACGCGCGCCGTGAGGCGGCTCGTCTCGGCCAGCGCGTCGCCGTCGAACCCGCGGCGGTCGGCTACCGCGCGCAGTTCGGCCGGCGTGTTGCGCGAATGACGTCCGCGGCCGCCGCAGACGTGGATCCCGAGCTCAGAGGCGCGCGGGTTGAGGCCGCGCTTGAGCGCGCCCATCACCGACGTCGTGACGCCCGACGAGTGCCAGTCCATGCCCATCACCGCGCCGAGCGCCTGGAACCAGAACGGATCGCTCAGCCGCGACAGCAGCGCGGACGACCCGTAATGGACGAGAACGCTTTCGCAGATCGCCGTGCCGAGCACCGTCATGCGCGAGGCGAGCCACGCCGGTACGCGTCCGCCGTGCAGCGGGAGATCGGCGACACCCGAGCGCTTCATGTCACCGGCGATCGTAGCATTCGCGAACTGCCGCGCCACGGAGTGGCCGCCTGCAGGCCGGCAGTCAGAAGCGCACGCCGAGCTCGACCTGTACCGCGCGCGGCGTGACGAAGTGCGTGCCGGCGAACGTCGAGAGGAAGTTGTAGAGCGCGACGGTGTCGAAGAGGTTGAGCACCGTCACACGCGCCCGGAACGGCACCGCGCCGATTCTGAACGCGTCGATTCCAGCCGCGACATCGAAGAGATGACGCGGCGCGATTCGCGGCGGGTTGGTGTCGTCGTTCTCCGTGCCGAGCGGCGGGATGTGGAGACGCGTCGCGCCGAACGACGCGGCGCCGCACTGACGGATGGGCTGCGCCACCGTCGCCATGATGCCGCCACAGTAGAGTCCCATGGCCGCCTGTTCGTCGCCCGTCAGCCGGAGCGCGTCCGTGTAGGTCGGCACGCTCACCGCGACCAGGCCGCTGTCGTAGCGCCACGTCACGCCCGCCCAGAATCCGGCCGGTCTCGACGTCCGGTACTCGACATGCGTCGTCGCCTGCAGCGGCTCGTCGTGATCGGGGCGGGCGACGGGCGCGTAGTCGGCGCTGAAACGCAGCCCGCCGACCGACGGCCCGAACAGCCGCGAGCTGCTGTGCGAGAGCGTGGTGTATGCCTGCACGCCGTGGATCGTGGGGAGCTCGAGGCGGAGCAGCCCGCCCTCGATCTGCGACTTGCGGAACTGCACGGGGAAGGTGAGCGGCGTGTTCAGGATGACGTCGAAATCGTACGGGCCGTCCGTGAACTTCCAGAAATAATCGCCGCTCAGCCGGAGGCCGCGCGGCAGCGGCTGCTCGATGCCGGTGTCGTACTGGTTCCGGCGGGCGGGCGTGAGCGGCGCGCCGCCGCGGCTGCCGAGCAGCCCCGTGCCGAATCCGCCCGGCCCTGTGGAACTCGCGAGCACCAGGTTCTCGTTGTACGGCGTGAGGAAGATGCGCCCGTACGCCGCTCGCAGCACCGTGCGGGTGCGCTCGACGCGGTACGTCGCGCCCACGCGCGGCTGGACGCCGGTGCCGTGGCTCAACCCGTCGTAGACGTCGAACCGCGCGCCCGCCGTGACGCTCCACGGTCCGGCGTGCAGCGCGTCCTGCGCGTACGCGGCCCACTGCGTGACGCGGGCTCGGCCGTCGAACGTGAAGAGCGCCCCTCCGCGAGTGAGATCGAAGGGCAGGAGCGCCGGGAGGAAGTTGGTATTCGGCGCGAGGCCGGCCGGCGCGCAGTCCGCCGTCGCGCGAAGCCCGGTGTCAGGCGAGGGACTGCCGCCGGCGTCGAAGCAGGGCGTGTTGAACGTCGGATCGGTCAACCCTGTTTGAAAGTGCTCCGTCAGCCACGTCGTCGTCTGTTGCACGCCGGCTTTGAGCGTATGGGCGCCCACGGCGTACGAAAGGGTCGCCTTGATCCCGGCGTTAGAGAGCGAGCGCGCCTGGGCGAGCGTCGCGGGTTGATCGGCGCGCACGTCGGCGCTCGGGTTGTACGTCACGCGATCGAGCCTGACCCAGCCGTTCGTGTCGAGGACGCCGCTCGAGCCGAGCACGAATCCGGCCGAGGGCGCGATGTCGATCGTGTGCTGCTGCTGGCGCTGGTTCTGGCCGGCGGCCTGCTGGTCGTCGGTGTTCGGCGTCTCGAACCCGGACTGTGCCGCCGACACGTTGAGCTGCAGCCGTGTGCGCGCCGACGGATGCAAATCGAAGCGATCGAACGCGTTCACGACGTGTCCGCTCGCGTGTAGCGGCTGCGTTTCGGGCGTGTCGAGGAAGCGGCGGCTGAACATGCCGTCGAGCGCGACGAAATTCCCGATCACCCCGCTGCCGCCGCCGAAGTCGAGCGAGGCCGTCGGCGTGCGAAACGATCCGAATCCGATCGACGCGGAGCCGGAGGCGCGCGGCATGTCGAGCCCCGAGCGCGTTGTCGTCACGGCGACGAGGCTCGTCTTGTCGCCGAACTCAGCGGGCGGAACGCCGGTGATGACGTCGATCGACTCGATCGCGCCCGTCGAGAGCTGGTTCGAGAAGATCCGGCTCTGTTGATCGGCGACCGGCTGGCCGTCGATGCTGAGCGACGCCTCCGCGTGCTCGCCGAGCGGATGGAAGACGCCGTTCGAATCGGCGGCGACGCCCGGCGTCGTCAGCGTCAGGAGCGAGCTGAGGCCATTCGCGGCGCTCTCGCTCGGGAGCGTCTCGATCAGTTGACGATCGAGATGACGGGTCTGCGCGGTCGTCGCCGCCACAGCCGGGGCGGACGCGACGACCGACACCTGTTCGCGCACCTGCATGATCTCGAGCACGATGTCCACGGTCGTCGCGCGCCCGGCCTCGACGTCCACGGGCAGTTCCCGCGGCGCGAATCCGGCGAGCGTGACACGCAGGAGATAGCGGTCCGGCCTTTCGATCGGCACGCGGAAACTCCCGTCGGTTCCCGTAGTCGCCGAGCCAACCTCTTTCGATCCGGTATCGACGACCGAGATCGTCGCGCCCGGGAGTACGCCGCCGTTGGCGTCATGGACCACGCCGACAAGGGCCGCTCCAACCGGCGCCGGACCAGCGCCCGCGAGCGAGAGCAGCAGAACGGCGCAGACACTCGCCATCTCGGCATTCTAAACCAGAAGTTTGATTGATCAAACTTATGAATTGTCCCCACAGAGCCTCTCCGCTCACCGTCCCACGATGCCCGCGACGATGCGGTCGGCTTGGGCGCGCGTGTAGCTGCCGGTGATCTTCGACCGGCCCGATGCGTCCGGGAACGCCGCGCGGATCTTCGGCGCCATCACGACTTTGCCGTCGATGAGCAGCTCGAGCGTCTTGCCGATATTCTGCCGCGTCACCTCCTGCAGCGTCTTCACCGCCTCGGGCTTGAAGGTGATGTCGATGTCGAACGTCCCTGGCGTCGCGCCGTCGGCGACGGCCGCTTTCGCGATGTCGCTGTTGCGGACGATGGCCTCGGTCGTGCCCGCGAGTCGCGCTTCGAACCGCACGGCGGCGATGACGTCGATCGACGTCTGCGGCCACACGAAGAACGCCGCCGCCGCCGCGGCAACGATGAGCCCTGCCGCCGCCGAGAGCACGCGCCGCCGGCCGTGCGCCCGAGCAGGCTCGGGCGCCGCCGATGCGAGCGCCGCGATCATCGCCGCCTTGCGCACCTGCCGGTCGTCCGGCGAGGAGGGACCTTCGTGAGCCAGTGGATCGGCGTCGCGGAGAATGTCCGAGAGCGTCTTCATGCGATCTCCTTTCCAACATGTGGCGCGAGCGCGCGCCGTAGTTCGCGTTTCGCCATCGACAGGTGCCATCGCACGGTCATGACCGCGATGCCGAGCAGGCCGGCGATTTCGGCCGGCGCCATGCCGTCGAGCTCCGACAGGACGACGACGGCGCGTCGCCGGGGGCTGAGCGTGTCGAGCGCGTCCCAGACGGCGCGTCTGGCGACGAGCGTGGATTCAGGGGTCGCCGACGTGCGCGCGGGCGACGACAGCAGAGCCGCCGCGCGACGCTCGACGGCGGCGCGCCGCCACTCGTCGCGCCGGACGTTGACGAGGACGCGAACGAGCCAGGCTTCCTCGCGGGACACGGCGTCGGGAATCGACGACAGGGCCCGGGCCGCGCGCAGAAACGTCTCCTGCACCAGATCGTGGGCCTGATCGGCGCTGTTCGTCAGGCGGCGGGCGAGACGGTAGAGTTTGTCCGCGTGCCTGTCAAAAAGGGCGGCCAGCCGGTCGCTCATGTCCTGTAGACGTTCATTGGCGGGGAGTTTTTGGCGGCCTGCCATTTGCACTTATAAGAAGACCATGAGACGACTACTTACAATTTCAGCCGTATTGGGTCTATTGGCCGTGTGTGCGCCGCCGCCGGCGCATGCGCAGATTTCGTTTGGCTTTTCCATCGGGACTCCGCCCCCGCCGCCGCGCGTCTATCGCGTGCCGGCGCGGCCCGGTCTCGACTATGAGTGGGTGGAAGGGTACTGGTATCCCGTCGGCAGGCGCTGGGTCTGGCACGACGGCTACTGGACGCGTCCCCCGGCCGCGGATTCCTGGTGGGTGGCGCCGTACTGGCAAGGCGGCCGGTACTACGAGGGGTATTGGTCCACGCCGCACGGCGACTTCCGCCACGACCATCGATGGGATCGCGACCGCCGGCGTGACGACAGTCGCGATCGCGGCCGCCGCGACGAGCGTCACGACAACCGTCGATAGGGCGTCAGTCGGCGATGCGCATGTCCTTGATCCGCCGATGGCACTGCATGCACGCCAGCGTCATCGCGTTGTAGTGGACGATGGCGTTGTCGAGGTCGCGCCGTTTGGCGGCGGCCGACAGGTCGGCGACGGCTTTCAGGAACGCGTCCGTGTAGCCGGCCAGCTCCGCGGTCCGCAGTTCCTGCCAGCGCGGCGACTGGGCGATGCGCACCATCGCGTCGCTCTCGCGCTCGAGCAGCGCCTGGTTGCTCGTGGTGAGCGCCTCGAGCAGTTTCTGCGCGTGGACCAGCTTGTCGCGCATCAGCCGGCCCGTGCGCGCGGTCTGCGCGGCGGCCGCCGGGGCGGGCGACCGGCTCGGATGCGCGGGACGCGCGCCGGACACGCCGGCAAACAGGATCACAACCGAGACACAGGCGGCGGCGATTCGTGTAGTCATTTCTGTATGGTGGCCAGATATTCGACGACGTTGGCGATACGGATGGAGACGGATCGATCGTTGGAGTCGAGTGCCCGGAACGTCGGTCCCCACACGGGCATCATGCTCGTCCCGTGCGCGGGGATGTTCGGGCTGCCGTTGGTGATGTAGTCGCGCACGCGCGCGCGGGGGAACACGCCGCCGTTCTTCTGTGCGAGCCGCGTGAGATCGGCCGGCGGCGTCTTGAGCGCGGCCGACACCGGCCCATGGCCGGTCCCGTCGCGCCCATGGCACGGCGAGCAGTAGTCGTGGAAGTTGTCCACGCCGTAGAGCGACGGCGACAGCAGCGAGAACGGCTTGTCCTCCGTCGAGTGCTGAGCCGTCGGCATGGCGGCTGCGCCGCCGGCGACGGCCGCGAGCAACAGCAGCAAGTATGTTGGCGCCGGCTTCATCGCTACATCCTCGCGGCCACGCTGACCGGATCGGGGACGACGAAGTCGTGCTCGTTGGGCCGCACCACGAGCACCGGGCACGGCGCGCTCCGCACCACGTGCTCGGCGACGCTGCCCATCAGCAGCCGCGAGACGCCGCTGCGCCCGTGGGTGCCGACGACGATGACGTCGGCGTGAATCTCTTTCGCATACGCGACGATCTCCTGCGCCGGCGACGGCGAGACGCGTACGGCGATCTGCGCGTCCGTGTGATCGGACGCCAGCAGCTCGCGGAGCTGGTGCGTCGCGAGCTCGGTTGCCTTCGCCTCGGGCTCGCCGGGCCCTTCCGGGTAGAACTGGGCGGCGGAGGTCGAGATCACGTCGGCGACGTGCAGCACGTGCAGGCGTCCGCCGAAGGCGCGCGCGAGGTTCTCGCCGTAGGTGAGCGCGCTTCTCGAGGTGTCGCTGAAGTCGAACGCGACGAGAATGCAGTTGAGCAGAATCATACGGACCTCATCTGGGCGTAGTGCCGCCGCCACCGGTTGACTTCTTCGAGCTGCCGCCTGATTTCGTACACCTCGCTCGCGAGCGTCTGCGCGTCCTTCTCGCGCGACGTCCGGGCGATCCGCGCCTCGATGCTGTCGATTACCTCTTCCGCGAGCCGCTCGAGCGTCCGCGTGTCGCCGGCCGAGAGGGCGCCGGCCGCCTCGTCGGGCACGGTGGCCAGCACGTCGATGAACGCCGCCGCAGCGTGGATGCAGGTGCGCACCGAGTCTGCGTCGCGCACCTGCGCGGCCGCCCGCGCCGCCAGGCTCAGCAGGTTTTTCACCGCTGTGCCCCCGCGGGCTCGGCGCGGGCCGCCACGAGCGTGTCGGGGTGCACGAAGTCGCGCTCGGGATGCCTGACGGTCAGCACCGGGCACGGCGCGAGGCGGACGACGCGTTCCGCGACGCTGCCCATGAGGAGGTGCTGGAAGGCACCGCGTCCGTGCGTGCCCATGATGATCAGATCGACCTCGTGCTCGCGCGCGTAGTCGATGATGGCGTAGGCGGGCGCGCTCGACGTCATCACGACGGGCACCGTCTTCGGCCCGTTGGCGTCGGCGACGAGCTCGAGCAGCCGCGTGTGCGCCGACTCCTCGATCTCGCGCTGCAGATCGGGCGCGATCGCGGCGTAGGTCTCGGCGCCGAACGCGGTGATGTAGACGTTCTCGGCCACGTGCAGCACGTGCAGCGTCGCGTCGAATCGCCCGGCGAGCTCGCGGCCGTAGGTCAGCGCCGCGTCGGCGGCCTCGCCGAAATCGGTTGCCACGAGAATGTGCCTGATCGCGATCATGACGTCCTCCTCGGTCTCCTGCGCGGGCCGCTACTTGCGGGCCACGCTGAAATTGAACGTCACCGTCAGCACGAACGGCGTCTTGACGCCGTTCAGCACGAGCGGCGAATACTGCCACTGCTTGAGCGCGTCCACCGACGCGCGGTCGAGAAACGGATGCGCCGAGCGCAGCACCTTCACCGTGTCCACGCAGCCGTCGGTGCCGACCGTCGCCTCGAGGATGACGATGCCCGTCAGCTGCGCCTGCGCGGCGATGTCGGGATATTCCGGCTCGACGCGCTTGACGAGCGCCGGCGTCGTGATCTGTCCGCCGACGCGCACGGGCCCGCGCTTCTGCGGCGGCGGTGGCGGCGGAGGCGGCGCCACGGTGCCGGGCAGCCCGCCGACGATCCCGCCGAGCACGCCGCCTTCGACGCCGCCTTCCACACCGCCGACGACGCCCGCGTCCGCCACGCGCGCGACCTCCGGTGCAATCTCAGCCGGCGGCGCGATGGGCGCCGCGTTGGGATTGGCCGGCGTGGTCGGCGCCGTCGTTGCGGGGGCGGCGACGGGCTTCCGCGCGGCAGGAGCCGCGGGAGGCGGCGGCGGTGGGGGCGGTGGCGGTGCGGGCGCCGCCGTCACGAACGCCATGATGGCTGGCGGAGGAGGCAGCACATTCGTCACGCGCATCAACGGCACGACGAGGATCAGCGTCACGAGGATCACGTGCAGGACGATCGACACGATCCTCGAGCCCGCCGTTGTTTGCCGAAGTGGTCGGCCTTCCTCGCCCTGGACAATGAGATCGAACATGGCGCCCTCGCTGCTTCGCGAAAGGGCAAGTCGCGTGCCGGTCGCGCCGCTCGCGCAAACGCGCGATATTCAGGGGTTTGGCGAACGCCGACGCTTCGGGGCCGGCGGCGGATGGGGAGAAATTCACGCGATCGCGAATTACTCCCGGCTCGACACGGGGGTGAATCGCGGCGCGAGACGCGCGTCACGCCCGTGCGCCGAACGACATCGCGATGGCGAGCTTCTTGAAGTTGACGCTGGTGTGACTGCGCCCACCGTTCTCATCGTCGATGACGAGCCGCTCGCGCGGTGGTCGATCGGCGAGACGATCGCCGAGTCCGGCTATCGCGTGAAGACGGCGGGTGACGCGCTGGGGGCGCTCGAGGCGATGCACCACGACGACGCCGTGGACGTCGTCCTGCTCGATCTGCGATTGCCTGACTCCGCCGATCTACGCGTCCTGTCGATGATGCGCCGGCTGTCGCCGCGGACGCCGATCATCCTGATGACCGCGTACGGCTCCGACGCGCTGACGACCGCGGCGCGGGCGCGCGGCGCGGTGGCGGTCCTCAACAAGCCGTTCGACATGAACGTCCTCCCGTCGGTGATCGAGCGCGCCATCGCCCAGGCGCAGCCGTAGTGCGGGGCTTCAGCCCTGCCTCACGCGGGCCTGAAGGCCTGCACTACAATAGGGCTTCCCGATGCAGACTAGGACGATTCTGGTCGTCGATGACGAGCCGCTGATCCGGTACGCGTTGAACGACCGCCTGACCTCCGACGGCTACCGCGTCGTCGAGGCGGAGACGGCCGCGCAGGCGCTTTCGCGCAGCCGCGAGGGCGTGGACCTGGTCCTGCTCGACTACAAGCTGCCGGACGGCGACGGCCTCTCGGTGCTGAGGAAGATCAAGGAAGATCATCCCGAGACGCTCGTCATCCTGCTGACGGCGCACCAGAGCGTCGAGCTCGCCGTCGAGGCGATGAAGCAGGGCGCGTATCACTACGCGAACAAGCCGTTCAACCTCGACGAGATCTCGATCCTCGTCGCGAAGGCGCTCGAGACGACCGAGCTGCGCCGCGAGGTGCGGTCGCTGCGCGAGACGCAGGCGCAGCCGTACAGCTTCGACCGCATCGTCGGCGAGGGGCCGACGGTGAGCGCCGTCAAGGCGCTGTTGAAGAAGGTCGCGACGAGCCCGGCGTCCACCGTGCTGCTGACGGGGGAGAGCGGGACCGGCAAGGACCTGGCGGCCAAGGTGCTGCACTACAACAGCGCCCGCGCGAGCCGGCCGTTCATGAACATCACCTGCTCGGCGTTGCCCGAAGCGTTGATGGAGAGCGAGCTGTTCGGGCACGAGCGCGGCGCCTTCACCGGCGCCGACCGGCAGAAGCGCGGGCTCTTCGAGACGGCCGACGGCGGCACGGTGTTTCTCGACGAGATCGGCGAGATGGTGCCGGGGCTGCAGGCGAAGCTGCTGCGCTTTCTCGAGGAGAAGACGTTCAAGCGCGTCGGCGGCGCCGTGGACATCAAGGTTGACGTCCGCGTCATTGCCGCGACCAACCGGAACCTGCAGGAAGAAGTGAAGCAGGGCAAGTTCCGCGAAGACCTCTTCTATCGCCTCAACGTCCTGCCGATCGTGCTGCCGCCGCTGCGCGACCGCGCCGACGACATCCCGCGGCTGGTCGCGTTCTACGTGGACGTCTACAACACCGAGTTCAAGAAGCGGATCCGCGGCGTGACGCCTGAGGCGATGGAGCAGATCACGCGCCATCCCTGGCCGGGCAACATCCGCGAACTGCGCAACGCGATCGAGCGCGCCATGCTGCTGTCGGACGGCCCCATGCTCGACGCCGGCGACTTCTCGGCGGGCGGCGCGGTCGCGGTGCGGCTCGGCGACGCGGTGGAGCTGCCGGCCGCGGGGCTCGATCTCGAGCAGCTCGAACGCTCCCTTGTCGTCCAGGCGCTCGAGCGCACGGGCTGGAACCAGACCAAGGCCGCCGCGCTCCTCGGCCTCAATCGCGACCAGATCCGCTACCGCGTCGAGAAGTTCCAGCTCGAGCGCGCCTCCGCAAAGAAGTAGCGCGGACCCCACATCTCCTGCGATTTCCCGCAGCCCGCGGGGAGAAATCCGCGGTCCTTCGGCGTCCCGTCGAAATATCGCCAGCATTTCCGGGATTCCCGCAGTGGCACGTCCGTTGCCCTCTGCGCCACCGTAGTGTCCGGCTCGAGCCGGACGATCGAGGAGCCAGCCATGATCGACAAAGAACGCATTCAAGCCGTGCTCGACCGGGTCCGTCCGTTCCTGCAGGCCGACGGCGGCGACATCGAGCTCGTCGCGGTCGAAGGCCGATCCGCGTCGGTGCGTCTGATCGGCATGTGCGCCGGGTGCCCGGCCGCTCACATGACGCTGCACGACGGCATCGAAGCCGCCATCCGCAGCGAGATTCCCGAATTCGACACTCTGCAGGTCGCGTGAGGCAGCCATGACTACGCAGATTCCCGGCAACGTGGTCACCATGGAGTCGCTCGTCGTCGGCAAGAGCGCGCGCATGAAGGCCGTCTTCGAGTTCCTGCGCGTCGTCGGCGACAGCGAGAGCACCGTGCTCATCACCGGCGAGAGCGGGACGGGCAAGGAAGTGACGGCGACGCTGATTCACCAGAACAGCCGGCGCCGGCACCATCCGTTCGTCGCGGTGAGCTGCGCGCTGTTCACCGAGACGCTGATCGAATCGGAGCTGTTCGGCCACGAGCGGGGCGCGTTCACGGGCGCGATCAAAGACCGTCCCGGACGCTTCGAGATGGCCGAGGGCGGCACGATCTTCCTCGACGACATCGACGACGTGCCGATCGCGATGCAGGTGAAGCTGCTGCGCGTGCTGCAGAACCGGACGGTCGAGCGCGTCGGCGGCACGCGGACGATCCCGATCAACGTGCGCGTGATCGCGGGCACGAAACGCGATCTGCGGCAGATGGTCGCCGAGGGCAGGTTTCGCGAAGACCTCTACTATCGCCTGAACGTCCTCCCGGTGTCGCTGCCGCCGCTGCGCGAGCGGCCGGAAGACGTCCCCGTGCTGATGGACCACTTCCTGCGCCGGTTCTTCCGCCGGAAGAACGAAGACGTGCCGCCGGTCACCGACGCGGTGATGCAGGCGTTCACGCGCTACACCTGGCCGGGCAACGTGCGCGAGCTCGAGAACGCGTGCGAGCGGATTGCCCAGACCTGTTCGTGCGGCACGGTGCGCATCGGCTGCGTGTCGGCGTCCATTCTGTTCGGCGCGGCCGGGCAGCCGCCGCGGACGATTGCGCCGGCGGCCGCCGACGAGACGCCGCTTCAGCATGAGGCGCCTGCGCTGGTTCGGCCCGTGGACACGCCGGCGGCGGCGCCGGCAGCCCCCGCGCCCGCTGCGCCGTTCGTCTCGCCGTCGTCCGCGGCGACGCCGGCGCCGATCTCGCTCGACGATCGCGTCCGCGAGTTCGAGGCGAGCCTCATCCGGTGGGCGCTGCGCGCGACGCACGGCAACAAGTCGCGGGCGGCCGCGCTGCTGCAGATCAAACGCTCCACGCTCGGCGACCGCATCGTCCGCTGCGGCCTGGAGGCGCCGTCGATCGACGAGAAGCCGGCGCAGGCGGTGGTGTAATACAGTGTCGTAGGCCGGTCCTTTCAGTCGTCGTGGAGTGCAGGCCTTCAGGCCTGCCGACGGCGGACCTGAAGGTCCGCGCTCCACGACCGCGACATATGCAGAGTGACGGCCTGACCTCCGAGGAGGCGGCGCGGCGGCTCGCGCAGTACGGGCCGAACGAACCGGTGCGCGTCCGGCGCTTCTCGGCGCTGCAGCAGCTCTTTCACCTCTTCGTCAGCCCGCTCGTCCTCATCCTCCTCGTCGCGGCGTTCGTGTCGGCGCTCCTCGGCCAGAACGCCGACGCGGGCATCATCGTCACGATCGTGCTGCTCGGCGTCGGGCTCAACTTCTGGCAGACGTTCCGATCCGGCCGCGCGGCCGAGAAGCTGAACGCCTCGGTGATGCCCACGGCCACCGTGCGGCGCGACGGCGCCTGGCGCGAGATTCCGCTGCACGACGTGGTGCCCGGCGACGTGTTCCGGCTCTCGGCGGGCGACCTGATCCCCGCGGACGCGACGCTCGTCGAGTCGCGCGACCTCGCCGTCCAGCAGGCGGCGCTCACCGGCGAATCGCTGCCGGTGGACAAACACGCCCCAGACGACGTGTTCCTCGGCACGTCGGTCATCAGCGGCACGGCGACGGCGACGGTGACGGCGACCGGACCGCGCACCCAGTTTGGCGCCATCGCCGAGCGGGTCGCGGCGCGGGCGCCCGAAACGGAATTCGAGCACGGCCTCCGGCGGTTCAGCGTCCTGATCCTGCGGACGACGCTCGTGCTCGTGCTCTTCATCCTCACAATGAGCCTGGCGCTCAAGCGGCCGCCGTTCGAGTCGCTGCTGTTTGCCGTCGCGCTCGGCGTGGGGCTGACGCCGGAGTTCCTGCCCGTGATCGCCTCGATCGCCCTGACGGAGGGCGCCGTTCGCATGGCGCGCGAGCAGGTGATCGTGAAGCACCTGCCGGCGATTCAGAACCTCGGCAGCATCGACGTCCTGTGCAGCGACAAGACGGGGACGCTCACGAGCGGCGAGCTCACGCTGGAGCAGGCGATGGATCCGGCGGGCGCGCCCTCGGACCGCGTGTTCGAGCTCGCGTACGTGAACAGCCGGCTCCAGACCGGCATCCGCAGCCCGCTCGACGCCGCCGTCCTCAAGGCACGCGCGCCCGACATCGACGGCTACACCAAACTCGACGAGCTGCCGTTCGACTTCGAGCGCCGCCGCCTGTCGATCGCCGTCCAGCCGCGCGGATCGAGCGATTGCCTGCTCGTCACGAAGGGCGCGCCCGAGCCGATCCTCGAGCGCTCGCGCCTGAGCGAAACGGATCGCGCGGCCGCGCTCGAGCGCTACCACGCGCTCAGCGCCTCCGGCCTGCGCGTCGTCGCGGTGGCGTCGCGGACGCTGCCGCTGCGCCGCAGCTACAGCCTGGCGGACGAGACGGACTTCGTGTTCGAGGGCTTCCTCGCGTTCGCGGATCCGATTCTCCCCGACGTCTCCGCGCTCATCGCACAGCTCAACGCCGACGGCGTGAGCATCAAGATCCTCACCGGCGACAGCGAGGTCGCCGCGCGCCACGTCTGCGAGCAGGTCCACCTCGACGGCGCGCGCATCGTCACCGGCGATGAGATCGCGCGGATGAACGACGACGCGCTGTCGCATGTGGCGGAAGAGGCGTCGGTGTTCGCGCGCGTGTCGCCGTCGCAGAAGAACCGGCTCATCCTCGCGCTCAAGCGCCGCGGCCACGTCGTCGGCTTCATCGGCGACGGCGTCAACGACGCGCCGTCGCTGCACACGGCCGACGTCGGCATCTCGGTGATGAGCGCGACCGACGTGGCCCGCGCGGCGGCGGACGTCGTCCTGCAGCGGCGCGGGCTCGACGTGCTGCACCGCGGCATCGTCGAAGGCCGGCGCGCGTCGGGCAACATGATGAAGTACCTGCTCATGGGCACGAGCTCGAACTTCGGCAACATGTTCAGCATGGCGGCGGCGTCGGTGTTCCTGCCGTTCCTGCCGATGCTGCCGACGCAGATCCTGCTCAACAATTTTCTGTACGATCTCGCGCAGATCACGATTCCGTCCGACACCGTCGATCGCGACTACCTGAGCCGGCCGCGGCGGTGGGACATCCGCGTCATCCGCGACTTCATGATCTTCATCGGCCCGATCAGCTCGCTGTTCGACTTCCTCACGTTCTTCGTGCTGCTGCGCGTGTTCCGGGCCAGCGAGCCGATGTTTCACACCGGCTGGTTCGTCGAGTCGCTGGCCACGCAGACGCTCGTGCTGTTCGTCATTCGCACGTACGGCAACCCGCTCGCGAGCCGGCCGAGCCGGCCGCTGGCGTTGACGACGGTCGCCGTCGTCATCGTCGGCGTGCTGCTGCCCGCGACGCCGCTCGGGCCGCCGCTCGGCTTCGTCGTCCCGCCGGTGCGGTTCGGCGTCTTCGTGGCGGCCGCGACGGCGTGCTATCTGGTCCTGGTGCAGGTGGCCAAGACGGCGCTCGTCGGCCGGCTGCAGCGCTGACGTCGCCCGATGTAGCGCGGACCTTCAGGTCCGCCCGACGGCAGGCCTGAACGCCTGCACTAGTCACGGAACTCGGGAAATTCCCCGCATTCCCTGAAAAACCCCACGCGCGGCCGGCGCACGATCGTCGAATTCAGGCCTGAAATCGCGGATCTTGACGGCACGTGGCTTGCTGACGCCGGGGCATGGTTTCAATGCAACCGCGCGTTGATCGCTTCCTGGAACTGGTCCAGACCGAATACCGGGAGATGCCCGGCCTTCAGCTGACCAAGCCGCAGATGCGGCGGTTCCTCGGGGTGGACGTCGTGACCTGCGACACGGTGGTCGATATCCTCGAACGCCAGAAGTTCCTGCGGCGCACGCCGAGGGACGCGTACGTGCTGCAGTCGTAGCGGAGAGGTCGGGCCGTGGCTGGCGCCCTTGGCGCTTACTACGACGACCCTCACGTGCGGCAGCGCATGCGCGAGTACTGCGGCGACGACGGAGACGGCTCGATGAGCGCGGTCTATCTGATGGCGCTGACGGGCGCCGAAGCGCCGCACGCCTCGTGGGAACACGCGACGCGACATCGGCCGGCCGAGTTCGACGCGCTGCTCGAGGACGGCGCCGACATCTCGAGGTCGTTGTGGGACACCCGCGGCCTCCTCGTCCATCTCGACATCGACTACCAGAACACCGACTTTCCCGGCGAGGCCTATCACCATCCCGCCGAGGTCTTCTTCAAACTCGAGCCCACCTACCGGGCCGTGCCGCACGTGCGGCGGCGCTTCGATCTGCCGATGGTCGCGCTGATGACGGGGCAGGGCTACCACTTCACGGGCGTCGTGCCGCTCGACTCGCCGGTCGTCGATCGGCTGGCGCTGCTGACGCCCGACGCGCCGTCCTGGCTGCCGACGCTGCCCGACCGCGTCGGGCCGGGCGCGCCGGTCATGACGGCGCGCCACGCGCGCGCGTACGTCGGCGCCGGCCTGCTCATGGAGTTCCTGGCGCACGGCATCGTGCGGCGGGCGCGCCGGCGCACGGCGGTGCCGATCGTCCTCAACGGCACCGTCGTCGGCCGGGGGCTCGTCGGCCGCGACTGCGTGTCGATCGATCTGTCCTGCTACGGCGATCCGCTCGACGCCCGGCACATCCGCCTCGCGTTCGGCGCGTACCAGAAGCATCGTTTCCGTCCCGACGTCGTCGGCGCGCGTGCGTCGAGCGAGGTGCCGCCATTTGTCGCCGTGCCGCGCCGGACGGCGCGTCTGCCGCTGCCGATGGCCGCCCGCGACCTGCGCCACGCCGCGCGGGCCGCGCGATCGGAATCGACGCGGATTCCAGAGGCCGCCCCAGGCGTCGGACGCCTCGTGGACGCGTACCAGCGATCGCCGCTCGCGCAGTTTCACCGCGCGTTCTACGCGACGCGCCGGCTGACGGCCGCCGAGCGCGAGCGTGTGTTCCGCGGAGTGCGGCTGTCGGCGCTGCCCAGGTGCGTCGCGCAGCCGCTGACGACGCCCAACGACCTGCTGCTCCAGCCGGCGCGGATCCAGCACGTGACGCGCTGGTTTCTCGCCGAAGGGATGCCGGCGCGCGACATCGCCGCGCTCGTGCAGTCGCGCTATGACGGCGACTTCGGCTGGGGCCGCCGATGGACGTGGTCGGACGCCGAGACGCGCGCCGAATTCGACGTGCGCGTCTTCGCCGGCCTGGTCGCGACCGGCGTCGATCGCGCCGTGGACTTCAACTGCCGCTCCGCGCAGGAGAAGGGCCTGTGCCCGAGCGAGCCGTGTACGCACGACCTCCGCGTCGATCAGCGGCGCCTGCTCGCGACGGTGCGGCCATGAGCTGGCGCATGGGCATCGCGACCGGCTGCAGCGTCCACACGCCCATTGCGGCGACGCTCGAGGCGTTTGCCGCCGCCGGCGTCACCTCGGTCGAGATCGGCACGCCGCCAGGCCACTTCGACCCCTGGGACTCTGCCGCCGTCCGGACGCTCGGCGACCAGCTGCGCCGGCTCGAGATGCACGCCATCTCCATTCACGCGCCGTTTGGCGGTCCGCACGATCTGTCGGAACCCGACGCGGAACGGCGGCATGCCGCGGTGGGGACGGCGCTCGTCGCCGCCTCGGCGCTGCGCGACCTTGGCGGCAGCCACGTCATCGTGCATCCGTCCGACGTGGCCCGCGACGAAGACGCCGGCGTGCGGCTCGCGAACAGCGCGTCCTCACTCGGCCCGCTCGCGCGCGGCTGCGCCAACCTCGGCGTCAGGCTCGTCGTGGAGACGCCCCTGCCGCATCTGGTTGGCGGCCAGCCGGACGAGTTCGACTGGCTGCTGCGCCACCTCGACGACGAGGTCGGCGTGTGCATCGACACCGGGCACGTGTCGCTCGGCGGGTTCTGGGATCGATTCGTCGAGGTCGCCGGCCGGCGGCTGGTGCACGTCCACGCCAACGACAACGCGGGCCAGCGCGACGATCACCTCCCGCCCGGAGACGGCGTCATCGACTGGGCGCGGATCCGCCGCTCGCTCGAGGCGGCGCGATTCAGCGGCTGGGTTGTGCTCGAGCTGGCGTACGCCGGAAGTCCGGCGCCGGCGGACATTGCGCGGGCTCTGCGCTGCGCACGGAACTTGCTCGCGTATTAGGAGGAGGCGGTTATGCGTGTCCAGGAAGTGATGACCGACAACGTCCGCACGGTGCCGGCGGCGACGCCGGCCGATCAGGCGTGGTCGCTGATGAAGACCGACGGCATCCATCATCTCGTCGTCATGGACGGGAAACGCGTCGTCGGCGTGCTGTCCGATCGGGACGCGGGAGGCCGCGCGGGCGGCAGCACCCGGACCGGGCGGACGGTGGAAGAGCTGATGACCCGCAACGTCGTGACGATCAAGCCGGACGCGACCGTACGGCAGGCCGCCAACATCATGCGCGGCCGGACGATCGGCTGTCTGCCGGTGACGCGCGGCACGCGTCTGGTGGGCATCGTCACCACGTCGGACCTGCTGTCCGTCGTGGGCGGCGGCGCCGAGCGGCCGTCGCGGCAGGATCGGCACACGTTGAATTACAAGGCTCCGCATCGCCGCCACCGCGCCGACACGGGCGTGTGGTAGGGAGGACGTCATGACGACCTTTCCGCATCGGTTGATGGGCGCGTCCGTGCTCGACGTCGGGACGTACGAAGAAGTCGAAGCCGATCGGGCCGCCACGGGACAGGCGCTGGTCGTCGTGCTCGCGTCCAGCCTGGCGGGAGGCATCGGCGCGTCGGGCCTGGTGGCCGGCGGACGTGTCGCGCTGCCGGGCGTGCTCCTCTGGTCGGCCGTCGCGCTGATCGCGTGGGCGGCGTGGGCGGTGCTCGTGTTCGAAATCGGCGGCCGTCTGCTGCCCGAGCCCCAGACGAGCGTGGACGTCGGCGAGTTGCTGCGGACGATCGGTTTCTCGTCGGCGCCGGGCATCCTGCGCGTGCTCGGCGTGATGCCCGCGATCGCGGTCCCGGTGTTCGCGTTGACGACCGCGTGGATGCTCGTGGCGATGGTGGTCGCCGTCCGCCAGGCGCTCGACTACCGGAGCACGGCGCGCGCCATCGGCGTTTGCGTGCTCGGGCTCGTCCTCGCGCTCGCGATCGCCGTCGGCCTGGGCCTGTTCCTCACGCCGCCGGTGTCGTGATCGCGGCACTCATGTAGGCACTCATGTAGTGCAGGGCTGAAGGCCTGCACTACATGAGGTATGGCTGCTCATCCTGCCCGAGCGGTTCTTCGGTCGCGAGCTGGCGCGTCAGCACGTCGAGCGTCGCTTCGGACGCGTCGGCGCCGCGCGCGAGCCGGTGCGCGACGCGCTCCTGCAGGACGGGCACGGGCGCCGCGCAATCCGCAATCACGAACGGCACGCCCAGGTCGTCGGCGACCTTCCTGATCCCGTCGCGCTGCCACCGCTTCAGGAACGTCGCGTCCACGACGGCGGTGTAGCCCGCCTTGGCGATGATGCGGCAGAGGTCGGCCAGCGCGGCGTACGTCTGTCGATCCGCGTCGGCGGTGTACAGCCCGCTTCCCAGCGCCGACGCGGTGCGCGCGTCCGGCGACAGGCCGAAGAGCCGCTTCCGCTCGACGTCCGAGCGTACGGCAATCGCGCCGGCGTCCACGAGCGCGAGCGCCCGCGTGCTCTTGCCCGAACCGGCGACGCCGTGCGTGATGACGATCCGCGGCGGCGCGGGCGAGGTCTCCCGCCGCGCGAGCTCCAGATAGGCGCGGCACTCGTCGAGGAGCGCCGCGCGCTGCGGCGAGCCGTCGGTCTCAGCGGTCTGCGCGATGCGGAGCCACGCGATCTTGGCACGGACCATCGCGCGATAGACCACGTAGAAGCGCAGGACGTCGAGGCCGGCATAGTCGCCCGTGCGCTCGAGGTACGCGTTGAGGAAGCGCGCGGCGAGATCCGGGCGGCCGCGGTCGCGCAGATCCATCACGAGAAACGCCACGTCGCTCATGACGTCGATCCACCGCATCGCCGGGTTGAACTCGATGCAGTCGAACAGCGTCACCGCGCCGTCCACGAGCGCGATGTTGCCGAGGTGCAGGTCGCCGTGGCACTCGCGGACGAAGCCGTGCTGCCGCCGCGACTCGAACGCGGGCGTGCACCGCGCGCCCTCGCGCTCCGTCCAGTCGCGGAGCGCGTCGATGAGCGCGCGATCGGCGGGCGCGATCGCGCCGGCGTCGAACGCGGCGGCGTTCTCCCGCGCGTCGGCGAGCACGCCGGCGGCGTGTCCGTATGGCAGGTCGGCGCCCGCGCGGGTGGTGCGGCCGTGGAACGCCGCGACTGCGGCCGCGAGCGCGTCCACGCGCGCGGTGGTCAGCTCGTCGCGGGCGATCACGCGCGACAGCAGGCCGTCCTGATCGAACTCGCGCATCTTGACCGCCCACTCGACGGCCTCGCCGTCGCCCTCGAGGACAGGCGCCTCCGGCGTCCCCGTGACGCGCACGACGTCGAGATAGATCGACGGCGCGAGCCGGCGGTTCAGCCGCAGCTCCTCGCAGCAGTAGAACGCCCGCGCGGTCAGCGTGGAGAAATCGAGAAACGGAAAGCGGACCGCCTTCTTGATCTTGTAGACCGTGCCGCGGTCGAACAGCACGTACGAGATGTGCGTTTCGGTGACGGGCAGGCCGAGCGCCGCCACGAGCCGCCGCTGCTCGTCGAGCATGCCCGTCTACCTCGCGTGTTTCCGCGTCCTGGCGCCGGGTCGGCGCGGCCGGCGCGTGGCGGGACCGACGGCCCGCAGCAGGCGGTCGGCGGCGGCCAGCTCGAGCCGATCGCGAGCGAGCAGCGCGCGCTCGATCGCGCGGCAGATCTGCGGCGTCTTTCGTGCCGTCATGACGTCACCCCCGGCCGATGCGATGCGTCAGCTTCGCGCTGTGTGCGCGGAGGCGATCGCGCCAGCGGCGCGCCCACTCATATTCCGTCGCCAGCAGCGCCAGCCCGCCCGCGATGGACAGCCAGCCCGGACCCGGCGTCACCACCATGACGACGCCGAGCGCGATCAGCGTGAAGCCCGCGGCGATCTTCACGGCTCTCATCGCGGCACCGCCGTCTCCGGCTTCCAGCCCTGCAGCGCCCGCAGGTAGTGCGCGCGCTCGAACGCCGACGGGTCGGCGACGTCGCGCAGGCTGAGCCGGCCGCGGACTTCGTCCACGCGCGTGAAGTGCTTCCGGTCCATCCAGGCCGCGAGGCCGTCGCGCAGCGTCGCGATGTACCCGGGCCCGTGCCGCAGGAGCGCCGACGCCACCTGCACGGCGTCCGCGCCCGCGAGGAGGGCCTTCACGCCGTCCTCCGGCGTCATGACGCCGCCGGACGCGATGAGCGACAGCTTCACGCGCCCGTGGAGAATCGCGAGCCACCGCAGCCGCAGCCGCAGCTCGTCGCTCGTCGAGAGGCGCGTGTCCACGATCGTGTGCAGCTGCTCGACGTCGATGTCGGGCTGATAGAACCGGTTGAACAGCACCGCGGCCGACGCGCCCGCGCGATCGATCCGCTGCACGACGTTCCCGATCGACGCGAAAAACGGCGACAGCTTCAGGGCGACCGGAATCGTCAGGAACTGGTGGAGGTCGGCGGCGAGCTGCACCATCTGGTGCTCGATCGCCGCGCCCGAGAGACGCGGGTCCGCGACGATTTCGTAGAGGTTCAGCTCGATGCCGTGCGCGCCGGCCTGCTCGACGAGACGCGAGTAGGTGAGCCACGACTCCGACGTGGTGCCGTTGAGCGATCCGATGACGGGCACGGCGACCGCCGCGCGCACGCGCGCGACGTGCTCCGCGTACTGGTCGGGCGTGAACGCGTAGTCGCCCTCGCACGGGAAGTGCCGCAAATAGGGCGCGGATCGCTCGTCGTACGGATCCTTATGGCGGATGCGGCCTTCAGTGGCGAGCGTCACCTGCTCTTCGAAGAGCGAGGGCAGGACGATCGCCGCCGCGCCGCCGTCCTCGAGACGCTTGCAGCTGTCGAGGTCGCGTCCGAGGGGCGAGGCGCCGGCGACGAAGGGGTGGGCCAGGCGAAGTCCCATCATCGACGTCGTGAGGTTCATTGCGGCTCCTGTCTGTCTTCAGCTTACGCATATGACGTACCGCACCGCCATCCGGACTCGCCCGGCGGCCGCCGGAACCCCGGCAGGACGGACTCTTGCACCGTCGAGGGTGGCGGCCGGAAAAGCCGGCAGCGCCGAAAGGAGGATGTATGAACCTCGTGAAGTGGGATCCATTCCGTGAGCTCGAAGGGATTCAGGCGCGGTTGAACCGTCTGTTCAGCGATCTGCCGGCCCGCACGGGCGACGAGAGCTTCTTCGCCAACTGGGAGCCGGCCGTGGACATCGAGGAGACCGACGCCGAGTTCCTCGTCAAGGCCGACCTGCCCGACGTCAAGAAAGAAGACGTGAAGGTGGAGCTCGAAGACGGCGTGCTCAGCGTCGAGGGCGAACGCAAGCACGAGAAAGAGGAGAAAGGGAAACGGTTCCACAAAGTCGAGCGCGCGTACGGGAAGTTCGTCCGTCGCTTCGTGCTCCCGACAGACGTCGATGCGCCGAACGTGAAGGCGGAATTCAAGGACGGCGTCCTCAACGTCCATCTGCCGAAAGCGGCGAGCGCCAAACCGAAGGCGATCGAAGTGAAAGTGGCGTGACAGGCCGGACGGTAGTGCAGGCCTTCCGGCCTGCGTGGCAGGCAGACCTGAAGGTCTGCACTACACCGGTCGCTCCGCGGACGGCGCCACGCGGATTCTCGCGTCCACAACCCGGCAGCCCTGACCCGGCGCGAGCGCCATCACGGGATTCAGATCCAGCTCCGCAATCTCGGGCACGTCGTCGGCCAGGCGCGACAGCCGCAGCAGCACGTCGCGCAGCGCGTCGAGGTCGGCGGCCGGGTGGCCGCGGAATCCCTGCAGCAGCGGAAAGCCCTTGATGCCGTGGATCAAGTCGTCCACGTCGCGATCGGTCAGCGGCGCGAGGCGGATGCGGACGTCCTTCAGCACCTCGACGTGCACGCCGCCCAGCCCGAACGCGACGACCGGACCGAACGTCCGGTCCGCCACCATGCCCATCATCGTCTCGACGCCGCCGGTCACCATCGCCTGCACGAGCACGTGCGCGTCGTCGCCGCCGATCGCGGCAAGCTGCCGGAACGCGTCGCGAACGGCCGAGGCGCCGGCCAGATTCAGCCGCACGCCGCCGACGTCGCTCTTGTGCGTGATGCGCGGGGAGCTGACCTTGAGCGCGACGGGGACGCCGATGCGCTCCGCCGCGGCGACGGCCTCGTCGGCCGAGCGCGCGATCGCGCTCGGGGCGAGCGGCAGGCCGTAGGCGGCCAGGACGCCGCGCACCTCGTCGTCGGTCAGCCAGCCGGCGCCGCCGCGCGCCGCTGCGTCGCGGCAGATCGCGCGCGCCACGTCCGGCTGCACGTCGTCGAACCCCCAGTAGAGCGCCGGCGGCTGCGCGCGCCATTCGGCGTACGCCGCGGCCTTGCCGAGCGCGCGCGCGGCGTTTTCGGGAAACGCGAACGCGGGCAGCCGTTCGCCGTCCGTGTCGAGCGGCGCCGGCCGCCCGGGCTCGGCCATGACGCACGACAGCACCGGCGTGCGGACGCCGCCGGCGCGACGTCCCGCGGCGACGCCGTCGCGAATGGCCTTGATGATCGCGCCGGCCGACGTCAGATCGACCGGCGTGAAGATGACGATGAGCGAGTCAACCTCGGGCGCCCTCATCAGCGCCTCGATCGTCTTCGCGTACTGGGCTGGTCCGGCCGACGCGATCATGTCGATCGGGTTGCCGACGCTCGCCATCGGCGGCAGCGACTGCGCGATCTGCGCGCGCGTGTCGGCCGAGAACTCCGCCAGCCTCAGGCCCGCGGCGTCGCACGCGTCGGCGGCGAGGATGCCGGGGCCGCCCGCGTTGGTCAGGACGGCGACGCGGCGGCCGGGCGGCAGCGGCTGCAGGTCGAGCACCGACGCGACGTCGAACATCTCGTCGATCGTGTCCGCGCGGATGACGCCCGTCTGCGCGAACAGCGCGTCCACGGTCGCGTCGTCGGCGGCGAGCGCGGCCGTGTGGCTGCTCGCGGCGCGCGAGCCGGCGTGCGTCCGGCCGGACTTCACGACGACGATCGGCTTGGCGCGGCTGATCCGGCGCGCCAGCCGCGCGAATCGCCGCGGGTTGCCGAACGACTCGAGATAGAGCAGGAGCACGCTCGTGGACGGATCGTCTCCCCAGTACTCGAGCAGGTCGTTGCCCGACACGTCCGCTTTGTTGCCGACGCTGACGAACGTGGACAGGCCGAGGCGCCGCTCCGAGGCGAGCTGCACGATGGCGATGCCGAGCGCGCCGCTCTGCGACAGCAGGCCCAGACGCCCGGCCGGCGGGAAGAGCGGCGAGAACGACGCGTTGAGCCGTACGGACGGCGTCGTGTTCAGCAGGCCCATGCAGTTGGGCCCGACCATGCGCATGCCGTGCTTGCGCACCTGATCGGTCAGCGCGTTTTGCGCCGCGCGGCCGTCCGCGCCCGCTTCGGCAAAGCCGGCCGTGATCACGACGAGCGACCGGACGCCGGCGGCGGCGCAGTCGTCCACGACGCCAGGCACGGCGGGCGCCGGCACCGCGATGACGGCGAGATCGACGCCCGACGGCAGATCGCGGGCCGAGGCATAAGCCTTCAGCCCGGCGATCTCGCCGGCTTCGGGGTTGACGGGGTAGATCGCGCCGTTGAACCCGGCCGCGACGACCGCGTTGAGCACGCGGCGGCCGATGCTGCCCGCGCGCCGCGACGCGCCGACGACGGCCACCGCGCGCGGTTCGAGCAGCGGACGGAGCGAGGCGACCGTGGCGATGCGCCGCCGCTCGTCGTCTTTGGCCGAGCCGGCGGCCGACGGCGCGAGCGCGAGCGTCACGTCCACGCAGCCGCCGTCGGACTTGGATCGGATTTCGAAGCCCGAGTCGCGGAACACCTCGAGCATCCGGGCGTTCTCCGTGAGCGTCGTCGCCTCGAAGCGCCGGAAGCCGCGCAGCACCGCGGCCGCGGCCAGACGGCCGAGCAGCGCCGTGCCGAGGCCGCGTCCCTGAAACGCGTCCGACACGGCAAACGCCGCTTCGGCCGAGTCGCGGCCGAGCGCGATGTACGACGCGGTCGCGATAATCCCCGACGACCGCTCGGCGACGAGCGTCAGCGCCGTCGCCGGGTCGGATGAGTCGCAGAGACGCGCGACAAGCGCCCTCGGCGGTTCGCCGGCGGACATGAACCGCTGATACCGCGACTCAGGCGAGAGCGCTGCGAAAAATTCCGTGAGCGCTGCGACATCTTCCGCAGTGGTCGGCCGGATGCTCGCGACCGATCCGTCACGCAGGACCAGGCGATGGCTCTCGACGTCCTCGAGACCGGGGATGGACGGCGCAGGCAGGGGATGCACGGTCGATCCACCAGCACAGGGAGTGCCAGAAATCCGGTAAGCTGAAGGACCGTTGGACGCTGAACGAATACTTGCCGCGATCGTCGAGTCGTCAGACGACGCCATCATCGCCAAAGATCTCGACGGTACCATCCTCGCGTGGAACGCCGGGGCGACGCGGATGTACGGCTACACGGCCGACGAAATGATCGGCCGGAACATCGGCGTCATCATCCCGTTCGATCGTCCCGACGAGCTGCACGACATCGTCCGGCGCGTGGTCGCCGGCGAGCGCGTCCAGCACTTCGAGACGGTTCGCATCGCGAAGGGCGGCCGGCGGGTGGACGTGTCGCTCACCGTGTCGCCGATCAAGGACGCGTCCGGGGCCATCGTCGCGGCCTCCACGATCGCGCGCGACATCACGCAGAAGAACGCGCAGGTGCAGCAGCTCAAGGACAGCGAGGAGCGGCTGCGCTCGATCGTCGAAGCGGCGGTTGACGCCGTCATCGTCATCGACGCACGCGGGCACATCGAGGCGTTCAACCCCGGCGCGGAGCGGCTGTTCGGCTACACGGCGGCGGACGTGTTCGGCAAGAACGTCAACCTGCTGATGCCCGAGCCGTACCACTCCGAGCACGACGGGTACATGCACCACTACCTCGAAACTGGCGAGCAGCGCATCATCGGCATCGGCCGCGAGGTCACCGCGATGCGCAAGGACGGGTCCACGTTCCCGGTGCACCTGTCGGTCGGCGAGATGAGGCTGGGCGGCGAACGCAAGTTCACGGGCATCCTGCACGACCTGACCTCGCGCGTGGCGATGGAGGAGCGGCTGCGCGAGCAGGCCGCGCTCGTGCGGCTCGGCGAGATGGCGGCGGTGATCGCGCACGAGGTGAAGAACCCGCTCGCGGCGGTCCGCGGCGCGATTCAGGTAATCGGCAAACGGCTCGCGGCCGGCAGTCGCGAAGCCGCGGTCGTCACGGACATCATCGCGCGCATCGACACGCTCAACCTGCTCGTGCGCGATCTGCTGCTGTTCGCGCGCCCGCCGCAGCCCCGTCCCATGCCGCTCGACGTGCGCCTGGTGCTCGACACGACCGTCAACCTCCTGCGCACCGCCGCGTGCTGGCCGACGCGGAGCTGCTGAAGATCGTGTTCCTGAACCTCCTCATCAACAGCGCGCAGGCGATGAAGGGCCAGGGCGACATTCGCGTGGATGTG
>CAZOIK010000327.1:0-10805 GCA_964579765.1 uncultured Bifidobacteriaceae bacterium | reverse complement strand
CCCTGGCTCGTGAGTGATTTCGTGCGCGGCGCCGTGAGCGGCGTCGGCATCGTGAACATGGCTGCCGGCGTCGCCGATCTCGTGCCCGTGTTCCTCACGCGCAACGCCGACGGCGCGCCCGACCGCACGCCATGATGCTGTGCCTCGTCACCGATCGGCGCCGGCGGCCTCCGGTCGCGCAGGCCGCCGAGGCCGCGGCGGCGGGCGTCGATCTCGTTCACGTCCGCGAACGCGATCTCGACGCCGCGGCGCTCTCGACGCTGGTTGCCGGCGTGGTCGCCGCCACCCGCGGCTCGTCCACGCGCGTCGTGGTGAACGATCGTCTCGACGTCGCCATCGCCTGCGGAGCCGACGGCGTGCACCTGCGGGGCGATTCGATACCGCCTGCGCGCGCCCGCACCATGGCTCCGGCCGGATTCCTCGTCGGCTGTTCCGTCCGGAGCGTGAGCGAGGCCATCGCGGCCGGCCGGCACGCCGACTACCTGGTCGCCGGCACCGTGTTTCCAACCGCGTCGAAGCCGGGGCTCGAGCATCTGCTCGGCCTCACCGGGCTGGCCGCGATCGCGTCGGCGGTTGCCGTCCCGGTCCTCGCGATTGGCGGCGTGTCGGTCGAGCGCGCCGGGGCGGTTGCCGCAGCCGGCGCGGGGGGGCTGGCCGCCATCACTCTCTTCACGGAGACGGAACGGCCGATAAAAGAGGTGGTTCGGATTCTCCGGGAGCGGTTTAACATTACCGGCGGTTCGTCCCCCGACCGATGACTGCACAGAAAGGCGCAAGCGATTTCGGGCAGAAGCTGCGCGAGGCGCGCGAGCGCCGCGGTCTGTCGCTCCGTCAGATTGCCAACGCCACGAAGATCTCGACGATCACGCTCGAGGCGCTCGAGCGCAACGACATCGCGCGCCTGCCTGGCGGCATCTTCAGCCGCGCGTTCGTCCGCTCGTACGCGATCGAGGTCGGGCTCGACCCCGAGCCGCTGATCGAAGAGTTCATGGGGCAGTTCCCGCACGACTCCGTCACCGCGGGACACCCGACGACGACGCAGATTGAGGAT
The DNA here is from genome assembly GCA_964579765.1 of uncultured Bifidobacteriaceae bacterium. GTDB lineage: Bacteria > Acidobacteriota > Vicinamibacteria > Vicinamibacterales > CAVVIG01 > DATNBT01. The sequence continues at coordinate 9,754 of CAZOIK010000327.1, read as the reverse complement.
CACGAGGCCGTCGAGAGCGATCGGCGGATGGCCTACACGTTTCTGCGCCTCGTGCTGATCAGCGTGCCGCTGGCCGGCGTCGTCCTCTACTTCGGCGCGGTCGGACGGCGCTAGGCCGCCCGAGCGCGCGCGCCGAAGCCGGCCTCCGCCGACGCCGTGCGGCCGGAGCCGTCCACGCCGATTCAGGCGGTCCCGGCGGCGTCGTCGCCCTCGGCCCCGGCCGAATCCGAACCGGTACGCGAGGCACCTCCGCCGGCCGCACCGACGCCCGCACCGACGCCCGCTCCATGAGCGCGCAGAGTCCGCTCCTCGAATTCTTCAAACGCGGCGAGGTCGCGCGCGACGTGCGGCTGCTGGCGGCGCAGGGCGGCTTCGCGCCGCGCGCCGACGAGCAGCTCGGCATCCTCGTCCACCTGCTCGACGATCCGGACCCCGAGATCCGCGGAACCGCCGACGCCACGCTCAACAGCATTCCCGCGGCGGCGCTGTCGGCGTTCCTCGCGCGTCCGGATGTGTCGATCGACCTGCGCGAGTTCTTCGCCGATCGCGGTATTTTCCCCGACGAAGACGTGGTCATCGACTTCGAGAAGGCGCTCATCGACGCCGGAGACGACGACGATCCGGAAATCGAGGACGAGTCACTCGATCACGAGAGCGTGACGCAGAAGCTGCAGAAGATGAACTTCACGCAGCGTCTGAAGGCAGCCGTGAAGGGCTCGAAGGAAATCCGCATGATCCTGGTGCGGGACACCAACAAGATGATTTCGGCGGCGGCGATGAGCAGCCCGAAGATGACCGAGCAGGACGTCGAGGCCGTCGCGGGCATGGGCAGCGTGTCGGAAGAGGTGCTGCGCATGATCGCCCGCAACCGCGCCTGGATGAAGAACTACAAAGTCGTGCTGCGGCTCTGCAAGAACCCGAAGACGCCGGTCGCGATCAGCATGAACCTGCTGCAGCGGATCATGGAGCGCGATCTCGCGCAGATGTCCACCGACCGCAACATCCCCGAGCCGCTCCGCGTCGCCGCCCGCAAGAAGGTCGTCGCCAGCCGCACCTAGCCTTCGGCAGTCTCCAGTCTCCAGTCTCCAGTCTCCAGTCTCCAGTCCCCAGTCCCCAGTCCCCAGTCGTGGGGGGCTTGGCTCGGCGGCTGTCGTGCGTCGGGTGAGGTGCTCCACTACAATGCGTCGGCATGAAGCGCCTCATGCTGCTCGCATCGGTGTTCGTGCTGTCGCTCGGGCTCGCGCGCGCCTCCATGCAGCGCGGCGGCAGCGACATGGTGGCGCGGATCGCGGCTGAAGGCACGCAGCGCTCGCGCGCGCTCGCGCTGTACCGGACGTTGACCGACGACATCGGCGCCCGGCTGACCGGCTCGCCGGCGCACCGGCGCGCGGCCGACTGGGCGCGCGACCGCTTCATGGAATGGGGCCTGTCCAACCCGCACCTCGAGCCGTACGAGTTCGGGCGCGGCTGGCAGGTGGACGAGATCTCGGTCGAGATGACCGAGCCGCGCTATCAGCGGCTGATCGCGTACGCCGAGGCGTGGACGCCGCCGACGCGCGGCGCCGTCACCGGCCGCGTCGTCTATGTCGGCGACAAGACGGCGTCACAGATTCAGGCGATGGCCGGCCGGCTTCGCGGCGCCATCGTCCTCACCCATCTGCCGCAGGCCGAGTGGGTCGATCGCGATCGCCCGCAGCCCGGCCTCGACGACAAGGCGGTCGCGACCGGCAACCCGACGCTGCCGGGGCCGAAGAGCACGACGCCGGTCACCGACCTGATGCCGATCCTGCAGCGCGCGGGCGCCGCGGTCGCCGTGCGGCCGAGCGCGTACCGCGACGGCACGGTCGGCGTCACCGGCAACCGCAACACCGCCCCGATTCCGTCCCGACGATCGTCGTCGCCGGCGAGCAGTACAACGTGCTCGCGCGGCTCGCCGTCGCAGGCCGGCCCGTCGCCATGCGCATCGAGCTGCACGCGCGCTATTTCGACGACGACCGGAGCAGCTACAACGTGATCGCCGAGATTGCCGGGCGCGACCCGGCGCTGCGCGATCAGATCGTCCTCATCGGCGGCCATCTCGACTCGTGGCACACGGCGGCCGGCGCCACCGACAATGCCGACGGCGCCGTCGCGGTGATGGAGGCGATGCGCATCCTGCAGGCGGCCGGCGCGCAGCCGCGGCGGACGATCCGTGTCGCGCTCTGGAGCGGCGAGGAGCAGGGGCTGCTCGGATCGACCGCGTACGTGAAGCAGCACTTCGCCACCGCGGCGGAGAAGGATCGGCTCGACGTGTTCATGAACGACGATCCGGGCAGCGGCCGCACGCTCGGCTTCTACATGGAAGGCAATGCCGCCGCGAAGGCGCTGTTCGATCGCTGGCTCGAGCCGCTGAAGCCGTTCGGGGCGACGCGCAACATCATCGAGGGGATCGGCAGCACCGATCACGTCCCGTTCAACAAGGCCGGCCTGCCCGCGTTCAACGTGATCAAGGACTTCAAGGGGTACGACGAGCGCACCCGCCACACCAACGCCGACTACCCGGAGCGGATGAGCGAGGACGCGCTGAAGGAGTCGGCGGTTTTCATGGCCGCCTTCGCGTGGCAGGCGGCGCAGGCCGACGCGCGCGTGCCGCACGCGGCGCACTGATTCGGGAAGCCCGGGCTATCCGGCGACCGGCGCGAGTTCACGAATCGTTCCGGAGTCGGCCTCGCTGCATGAACGCATTGACGCGCTGAAGAAGGCCGGCGCGATTGTGTGGAGCGGGCGCCGGCTTCCGCAGGCGAAACTCGTGAAGCGTTATGTCGTCGAACGCGCTCACGGGAGATTGGCCCGACCTCGTACGCGTCCGCGTGACGGAAGCACTCGTCTGCGTGTTAAGCTCCCGCGCATATGCAGCGCAGAATCCGGCGTCTTCTCGCCGTCCTGGTGCTCGGCGCGGCCACGGCAGCCCCGGCGGGGCAGACGGAGCGCCGCGCGTCCGGTTTTCAGATCGAGGAAGCGACGATTGATCGCATCCAGGAGGCGATCCGGAAGAAGCAGGTCACCACTCGAGGCGTCGTCGAGGCGTACCTCCGGCGCATCAAGGCGTACAACGGCACCTGCGTCAACCAGCCGCAGGGCATCCTCGGCCCGATCACGACCATCCCGCACGCCGGCCAGATCAACGCGCTCTCGACGCTGAACCTCCGGCCGGCGGCGCGCGCGCAGTGGGGCTTCGACGCGCGCAAGGCGCGCACGCTCACGAACGCGGCCGACGATGCGCCGAACATGCCGGACGCACTCGAGACCGCGGACAGAGAGGATCGGGAGTTTGCGCGGACGGGACGCCTGGTCGGCCCGCTTCACGGCGTCGTCCTGGCCATCAAGGACCAGTACGACACGTTCGACATGCGTACTACGTCGGGCGGCGACGTCGATTACGCCAACGACCGGCCGCCGGCCGACGCGACGTTCGTGAAGCGCCTGCGCGACGCGGGCGCCGTCATCATCGGCAAAGCGAATCTCGCGGAATACGCCGTTGACGGCGCGCGCAGCTCGTTTGGCGGCACGTTCTGCAATCCGTACGACACCGAGCGCGAGCCCGGGATGTCGAGCGCCGGATCGGCGACCGCCGTGGCGGCGAACCTCGTGACCTGCGCGATCGCAGAGGAGACGGTCGTGTCGGTGCGCTGGCCGGCGTCGGTGAACAGCACGGTCGGTCTGGCGCCGACGCAGGAGCTCGTCAGCCGCGACGGCATGATGGGCGCGGGACTCAACACACGGGTCGGCCCGATCTGCCGGACGACGCAGGACACGGCCCGGATCCTGGACGCGTATGCCGGGTACGATCCGAAGGACGAGCTGACCGCATTCAGCGTGGGCCGGACGCCGGCGCGGCCGTACGCGAGCTTCGCGACGGCCACTCGTCTCGACGGGCTGCGCATCGGCGTGCTTCGCGAGTACTTCCGCCCGTCGCTCGTGACGAAGGCCGACGAGGAGAGCATCGGCCTCGTGAACCGCGCGATCGCGCAGCTCCGGACCCTGGGCGCGACCATCGTCGATCCCGGCGCCGAGGGCGAGCTGTTCACCGACTGCATCAGACGGTCCGCGCCGGAACAGCTCAACGCCGCGTTCGCACGGCAATATCCACAGCTCTTTCCGTCCGGGAGCGATCAGATCGCGACGCTGCTCGGTCTGCACGCCGATCCATCGCGCGTGCCGGCGGAGCTGTCGCTGCGGACGCTCAACGCCGGAGGCTTCGGTCCGGTCGGCGAGGGCAAGTACATGATGGACCGCTACCTCCGGGAGCGCGGCGACGCGAACGTCAAGAGCAACGCCGACCTCGTCACGAAGGCGCGGTTCTACGACGACCCGCACTTCCCGGATCGCAAGCGGGCGCGCGAGCAGGCCGAGCGCGCCACGACCTACGACATGGCCGCGCGGCTGCAGGGCCGCTTCGCCGTGCGGACGATGCTGATGCAGTGCATGCAGGAGCAGCGGCTGGACGCGCTCGTGTCGCCGATGTCAACCGTTCCTCCGCGCAAGCTCACGTCGCCGCGCGAGCCGGTGTCGAACGGCCGCAGTCCGATCGGTTATTCGTTGATCGGCCAGCAGGGATTCCCCGTCATCACGGTCCCCGCCGGGTTCACGACGAACGTGTGGGACCGCGTGGCCGACGGCAGCGGCACGCGACTGGTGGGTCCGGTGCCCGCGGCGATTCCGGTCGGCGTCGATTTCATCGCGCGTCCGTTCGACGAGCCGCTGCTGTTCAGAATCGCCTCGGCGTACGAGGCGGCGACGCATCATCGTCGTCCGCCGCCCGACTTCGGCCCGGTGCGATGATTGTCCTTCGCCGCCGCGCAGTGCGGTGTCGGCGCTATCGCGTGCGCCGGCGCTGAGCATCCGCAGCTTCATCGGCTGTCTCTGTCCCTGGTGCTTGGTACTTCTGCGCCGTCCGTCCGCAGTCTTTCGCCCTCGGTCCGTGCGACGCCGTGCCGTCCGCGCGCGCCTCGGGCAGGCCGCGGCGGAAGGGGAACCCGCCGCCGCCCGCAAGAAGATCGTCGCCAGCCGCACGTAGTCTGGACGCTCGCGCGTCCAATCGGGCCAGGGGGTGCGGGCAGCCGGCCGCAACCCGCAACAGAACGGCAACGCCGCGCACGTCACCGGTCACGCGGTACGGCGTCCTGGACGGGCGTGCCGGTCTGCGGCGACGCGTTGCCGGCCTCCGGGGAAGTGTTGCCGGTCTGCGGCGGCGCGTTGCCGGCCTCCCGGGAAGTGTTGCCGGCCTCCGGGGAGGTATTGCCGGTCAGCGGGAGGGCGTTGCCGGTCGGCGGGAGGGCGTTGCCGGTCGGCGGGAGAGTGTTGCCGGTCAGCGGGAGGGCGTTGCCGGTCGGCGGGAAGGCGTTGCCGGTCAGCGGGAGCGTGTTGCCGGTCTCCGGGACGGTGCCGCCGGCGCGCCCGCGGAACTCTACCGTCGCTTCTGCTTGTTCCGCTGCCAGTCCTTGCGCATCTGCGCCAGGCCTTCCATGTACACCGTCGCGCGCTCGCGTTCTTCTTCGGTGTGCATGGATTTCAGCAGGTCGAGCGCCCGGGCGAGATCGTGCTCGACGGTCTTGGCCGTGGTCTTGAAGTACAGCCGCCGGATCTCCGCGAGCTTGTCTTCAGTGCTCAGCATCGGCAGTTTCATCGGCTGTCTCTGGTTCCTGGTGCTTGGTACTTGGTGCTGGGTCCGTCCGGAGTCCCTCGTCCCAGGTCCGTGCGACGCCGTGCCGTCCGCGCGCCCCGGGGACCTCGGACCAAGGACGGACCACGGACCAAGAACGGACCAGGAACCAAGCACCAGGCACCAAGGACCATCATTCGAACCTCAACCCGTCTGCCTCAATCGTGAAGTCGAGCACCTGGGCTTCGCCGCGCGAGAGCGCCTGCTCAATGGCCGCGCGCGCCTCGGGCGGGCCGTAGCAGAAGAGGCACCCCCCGCCGCCCGCCCCGCAGACCTTGGCCGCCGTCGCACCCGCCGCCTTCGCCGCGGCGATGAGGTTGTCGATCTTCGGCGTCGAGACGCCCGGCGCCAGGCGCTTCCGGTTGTCCCACTCGGCGGCGATCTGGCGTCCCACCTCGTCCCAGTCGCCGCGCTCGAGCGCGTGCCGGAGCGACACGGCCGTGTCGCGAATCCGCTCGAAGCAGTCGAAGATGAACGCGTCGCCGTCGATGTGCCGCTTGGTGATTTCCCAGTTGTTGGTGCCCGAGTTCCTCGGCGCGCCGGTATAGGCGAGGACGATGCGCCGTTCGAGCTGGCGAGGATCGACGTCGATGGTGACCCGCCGGATGGCGTCGGTGCGGAGTTCGACGGCCGCGACGCCGCCATAGAGCGCCGGCCGATAGTCCTGGACGCCGGTCGGCACGCGGATCGTCTGGCACTCGACGTTCATCGCCGTCTGCAGCAGCAACTCGTCGTCGTCGGGCGCGCCGGACCAGCGCGCCAGCGCGCCGGCGACGGCAATCGCCAGCGCCGACGACCCCGCGATGCCCGCGCCGGCCGGCGATTCGCCGCGCGTGGTGAGCGTCGCGTTGGCGAGGCCGTAGTGGCGCGCGAGCAGCACCAGCAGCGGCAAATCGCCGCGTGGATTCAAATCCTGCCAGCGGGCCGCCTCGACCCGCTTGTCCGTGTCGATGGACTCGAGCACGACGCGGCCGTCCGTACGCGGCTCGATGGCGGCGTGCGCCCGCAGGCTGATGGCGGCGTTCACGGTGCAGGCGCCGTCGTGCGCGAGGTAGAGCGGCCAGATGTCGATCGTGCCGCCCGCCAGATCGTTGCGCGTCGGCGCGGACGTCTCGATGGAGCGGCGATTTGACACCGGGAAATTATAGAATCGTTGGCGCATGCCGTCAGGGTCGCTTCGCCGGCAGATCGGCCGGCTCCTCATCGCGGGCTTCGGCGGCCATCAAGTGCCGGTGGAGCTCGCGTCGCTCGCCCGGGAGTTCGGACTCGGCGGCGTCATCCTCTTCGCCCGGAACGTCGTCGAACCCGAGCAGGTCGCCGAGCTGGCGTACGAGTCGGCGCGGCTCGTGCCCGATCTCCCGCTGTGGGTCAGCGTCGATCAGGAAGGCGGGCGCGTCGCGCGGCTGAAAGCGCCGTTCACCGAGTGGCCGCCGATGGCGACGCTCGGCCGGAGCGGCGACGAGCGCCTCGCCGAGCGATTTGCCCGCGCGCTGGCCGCCGAGCTCAAGGCGGCCGGCATCACGCTCGATTACGCGCCGGTGCTCGACGTGCTGACGAACGCGAAGAACCCGGTGATCGGCGACCGCGCGCTTGCCGACAAGGCCGACGAGGTCGGCCGGCTGGGCTCGACGATCATCCGCACGCTGCAGGCCGAGGGCGTCGCTGCCTGTGGCAAGCACTTTCCGGGGCACGGCGACACGAGCGTCGATTCGCACCTCGAGCTGCCGCTCGTCGAGCATCCGCCGGATCGCCTGCGGGCGGTGGAATTCGTGCCCTTCCGCGCCGCCGTGCAGGCCGACGTCGCGACGATCATGACCGCCCACGTGTCCGTACCGGCGCTCGACGAGGAGCGCCCCGCGACGCTCTCGAAGCACGTCGTCACGGATCTGCTGCGCAGGGAGCTGAAATTCGAGGGCGTGATCCTGAGCGACGACCTGGAGATGAAGGCCATCGCGAACACGTATGCCGTGCCGGACGCGGCGGTGCTGGCCGTCGAGGCCGGCTGCGACGGCGTCCTGATCTGCAGCGCCGACTACGACACGCAGGCCGCCGCGCTCGAGGCGCTCGTGCGCGCCGTCGAAACGGAGCGCCTGCCGTACTCGAGGGTCGAAGACGCGCTGAAGCGGCAGCAGCGGGCGAAGGAGCGGTTCCTCGGCGCGGCGATGGTGTCGCGGCCGGCGCGCGGCCGGACGCTGCGCCAGGTGCTCGGACGCGACGAGCATCGCGCGATCGCCGACGAGATGGCGCGCTTCCTCTGATGCTGAAGCCGCGTGCGCTCACGCCGGGCTCGCGTGTCGCCGTCGTCGCGCCGGCCAGCACGTTCAGGCGCGACGAATTCGACGCCGGCGTCGAAGAGCTGCGGCGCCTCGGCTTCGACCCGGTGTACGACGACGGCGTGTTCGCCAAGGGATCGCCCGTCTACCTGGCTGGCGCGGCAGAGGCGCGCGCGAACGCACTGCGTGCGGCGTTGCGCGATCCCTCCATCGCCGCCATCGTGGCGGTGCGCGGCGGCTACGGCAGCGCGCAGCTGCTGCCGCTGCTCGACGTCGAGGAAGCGAAGCGCGCGTGCAAACCCTTCATCGGCTACAGCGACCTCACGGCGATTCTCAGCTTCCTGACGATCCAGTGCGGCGTCGTCGCCTTCCACGGCCCGATGATCGATCAGTGCCTGAGCCGCGGCGAGGCGAAGTACGACCGCCGATCGTTTCTGAACGCGGTCTCGCGCGCCGAGCCGCTGGGCGAGCTCGCGCCGCCGGGCCTCGAGGTCGTCGCACGCGGCGAGGCGACGGGCATGCTGCTCGGCGGCACCGTCACGCAGCTGCTGGCGACGATGGGGACGAGGTTCGCGTTCGATCCGCCGGCCGGCTTCGTGCTGTTCTTCGAAGAGGTGGGCGAGCGGCCGTATCGCCTCGATCGGATGGTCACGCAGCTCCGTCAGACCGGCATTCTCGCGCGCGCCTCGGCGATCGTCATCGGCGAGCTCAACGGATGCGACGAGCCGGGCGGAGCAGTCACCGGCCGCGGCGTGATGGCCGACGTGCTCGCCGGTTTTCCAGGGCCGATCGTCGCCGGCTTTCCATCGGGACATACGACCGGGCCAGCCTACACGCTGCCGCTCGGCGTGGCGTGCCGTGTCGTCGCCGGCGGCCGTCCGAAGCTCGTGATCGAAGAAGCGGCGGTGCGATAGCGTGAAGCGCATCTACTTCATCGGCATCTGCGGGACCGCGATGGCCACGCTGGCCGCGATGCTCAAACGTCGCGGCTTCGACGTCCGCGGCTCGGATCAGGACGTCTATCCGCCGATGAGCGATTTTCTGGCCGCCGAGCAGATCCCGGTCGAGAGCGGATACCGGGCCGACCACATTACTTCGGAGATCGACTTCGTCGTCGTCGGCAACGCGATCTCGCGCGGCAACCCGGAGCTCGAAGAGGTGCTCGACCGGAAGATCAGGTACGGCTCGCTGCCCGAGGCGATCCGCGAGCACTTTCTCTGGGGCGCGCGGTCGATCGTCATTGCCGGGACGCACGGTAAGACGACGACCACGTCGCTGACCGGATGGGTGTTGACGCACGGCGGCGTCGATCCGAGCGTGCTCGTCGGCGGCGTGGCGCGAAACTTCGGCGACGGCGGGTCGAGCTACCGGCTCGGCGGCGGCCGCGACTTCGTCATCGAAGGCGACGAGTACGACAGCGCGTTCTTCGACAGGACCGCCAAGTTCCTGAAGTACCTGCCGGATATCGCCGTGATCAACAACGTCGAGTTCGATCACGCCGACATCTACGCCGACTTCGACGCCGTGTCGCTCGCGTTCCGGCGCCTGGTGAACCTGGTGCCGCGCAAGGGGCTGCTGCTCGTCGGCGCGGACAGCCCCGGCGCGCGAGCGGTGGCCGAGACGGCCCATTCCCGGATGCAGACGTTCGGCACCTCCGCCGACGCCGGATGGCAGGCTCATGACGTGGTGCCGGGCGATGCCGGCACCGCGTTTCAGGTCCGCAGGAACGGGTCGCCGTTCGGCGCGTTCGAGGTGCCGCTCGTCGGCGTGCACAACGTGC
>CAZOIK010000326.1:0-17784 GCA_964579765.1 uncultured Bifidobacteriaceae bacterium | reverse complement strand
GCTCGAGGCCGCCGTGCGTCACGGCGTGAAGAAGATCGTCGCCGCGTCGAGCGCGTCGGTCTACGGGGAGCCCGACTACCTGCCGATGGACGAGCGGCACCCGTTCAACAACCGGACGCTCTACGGCGCGCTCAAGATCGCCGGCGAGCAGATGCTGCGCTCGTACGCCGACATGCACGGCCTGCAGTACGTCGCGCTCCGCCCGTTCAACATCTACGGGCCGCGCATGGACGTCCACGGCGTCTACACCGAGGTGATGATCCGCTGGCTCGAGCAGCTCGCGGCCGGCCGGCCGCCGATCATCTTCGGCGACGGACAGCAGACGATGGACTTCGTGTACGTGACCGACGTCGCGCGCGCCTACACCATGGCCGCGATGAGCGACGCGCACGACGTCGCTCTCAACGTGGGATCGGGCACCGAGATCAGCCTGCGCGAGCTGTGCCGGCGGCTCTGCGACGCGAGCGGCCGGCGCGGCATCGAGCCGCAGCACCAGCCCGCACGCAAGGTCAACCCGGTGACGCGGCGGCAGGCCGCCGTCGATCGCACGGCCAAGGACATCGGCTTCCGCGCGTCAACGGGCCTCGACGAAGGACTGCGCGCGCTCATCGACTGGCACGCGGGGCAGCAGGCGCTGCAGACAGGACGGGTCGCATGATTCCGATCACCAGGCTCAGCGTCGGCGACGCGGAAGCGGCCGCGGCCGCCGAGACGATCAGGTCCGGATGGCTCACGCAGGGCGCCCGCGGCCGCGAGTTCGAGCGCGCGGTGGCCGACTACGTGGGCGCGGCGCACGCCGTTGCCGTCAACAGCGGCACGACGGCGCTGCATCTCGCGCTCCTCGCCGCCGGCGTTCAGCCCGGCGACGAAGTGATCTGCCCGTCGTTTACGTTCATCGCGACCGCCAACGCCATCGTCTACTGCGGCGGCGTGCCGGTGTTCGCCGACATCGATCCCGACACCTACAACGTCGATCCCGCGCGTGTCGAGGCGGCCATCACGCCGCGCACGAAGGCCATTGTGCCGGTCAGCCAGATCGGGCTGCCCGCCAACCTGCCGGCCATCTGCGCCATCGCCCGGCGGCACGGTCTCGCCGTCGTCGAGGACGCGGCGCCGTCGCTCGGCGCGGCGATTTGCGGCGACCGGCTCGGATCGATCAGCGACTTCACCTGTTTCAGCTTCGACGCCCGCAAGATCCTGACGATGGGCGAGGGCGGCGTGATCACGACGAGCGACGACGAGGCGGCGGCGCGCCTGCGCGCGCTACGGGCGCACGCCGCGTCGGTCGCGGCCGACGTCCGGCACTCGTCGAACGACGTCGTCTTCGAGGCGTACCCGGAGGTCGGCTACAACTACAAGCTCACCGACGTCCAGGCGGCCATCGGCCTCGTGCAGATGCGGCGCGTGGACGCGATCGTCGCCGAGCGGCGGCGCGTCGCCGCGCGCTACGACGCGCTGCTGGCCGACGAGCCGCGCGTCGGGCCGCCCTGGGCGCCGGGCGGGTACCGTCACGTCTATCAGTCGTACTGCATCCGCCTGCGCGCGGGCATCCGCCAGCGCGACGTGATGACGTCGCTTGCCCGCGCGGGCGTCGCGAGCCGCCGCATCATGGCCGTCCATTTGGAACCTGCATACCGGCGACGGCTGCCGCGGCCCTCGCTCCCGGTCACCGAGGCGGCGTTTGCCGAGACGATCCTGCTGCCGATGTTCGTCGGCCTCACGAACGCCGAGCAAGACGTCGTCGTCTCCGCGCTGCGCGACGCGCTCGACGCGTGCGACCCCGTCGCGGCGGCGCCGGAGTATCGGCCGGTGGCCTGAAGATGGGCGGAGCCATGACGACCCCAATCGAACTCGTCGTGTTCGGCGCGCGCGGCAACACGCCGGAGATCCTCGAGACGATGCGCGACATCAACGCCGCCAACCCCGGTGGTCCGACCTACGTCTGCGTCGGCTGTCTGGACGACGAGAAGACTGAGTGGGGCAAGGTGCGGCACGGCGTGCCGGTGCTCGGCCCCTTGTCGGCGGCGCGCGACTTTCCGTCGGCGCGCTTCGTCAACGGGATCGGCGGCCCGGCCACGTTCTGGCGCCGGGCGGAAATCGCCGCGACCGCCGGCGTCGATCCCGATCGCTTCGAGACGCTCGTGCATCCGACGGCCACGATCGCGAGCACGGCGCGCGTGGGTCGCGGCGCGGTGCTCTTTCCGCACGTCTCGGTCGGCTCGTATGCCACGGTCGGCGATCACGTACTGGTCCTCGCATCGTCGGTCGTGAGCCACGACGTGAGCGTCGGCGCGCACACGTGCGTGGCGGCGGGCGTGTGCATTTCGTCGTGCGTGTCGATCGGGACCAGCGTCTATCTCGGCACGAACTGCTCGATCATCGGTTCCATTCGGATCGGCGATCGGGCGCTCGTCGGCATGGGCTCCGTCGTGCTCGACGACGTGGACGACGAGGCGGTCGTCGTGGGCAATCCGGCAAAGGTGCTCCGGTCCGCGCGCATGGACGCCGCGGCCGTCGGGCGGCTGCAGTGACCGGCAGCGTTGACGTCCTGATCCCCTGCTATAACTACGGCCGCTTTCTCGACGCATGCGTCGCCAGTGTCTTCGACGGCGCACGGCGTCCCGTGCGCGTGCTCATCGCGGACGACGCCTCGCCCGACGAGACGCCCGCGGTTGCGGCGGCGCTGGCGCGGCGCTATCCGGACGTCTGTTACGTGCGCCACGCGGTGAACATCGGCCACATCGCGACGTACAACGAAGGCATCCGGTGGGCGAGGGGCGACTACTTCGTTCTGCTGTCGGCGGACGATCTGGTCGCGCCGGGATCCGTCGAGCGTGCGGCCGCGTTTCTCGACGCGCACCCCGACGTCGGGCTGGTCTACGGCCACACGCGCATGTTTCACGGGGAGGTGCCGGCCGTGCCGCAGCCGTCGGACTGTCGATCCGAAGTCGTGGACGGCGTCGAGTTCATCCGCGAGACGTTCGCCAGCACACAGAATCCGATCGGCAGCCCGGCGTCGGTCATGATCCGCACTACGCTGCAGCACGAGGTCGGCGGATATCTGCCGGAGCTGCCGCATGCGGGCGATCTCGAGATGTACCTGCGCTGCGCGGCGCGAGCGGCCGTGGGCCGGCTGGACGTGGACCAGGGCCTCTATCGCAAGCACGGCGCGAATATGTCGCGCGGGTTCCAGCACCTGCGCGACTACGCGCAGCGCGCAGACGCCTTCGCGACCATCGCGGCGAGCTGTCAGGCGCTGCTGCCGGATCACGAGGAGCTGCTCCGTCAGGTCAGGCGTACGATGGCCCTCGAGCTGTTCTGGACCGCGAACTCCGCGTTCCGCCGAGCTGAGCCCGCCGCCGACATCGACGCGACCCTGGCGTTCGCGGCCAGCCTCGATCCCTCGATCCGCAGGAGACCCTGCTGGCGCAGTCTCCGCGTGAAGCGGATGCTCGGCCCCGCGTGGGCCGAGCGCCTCGACGCCGCCATCGACGCCGTCCGCCGGGTAGACGCGTGAACGCGCGCCCGTATTCCGTCCTGATCCGGACATTCAACTCGGAGAGAACGCTGGGGGCGACGATCGAGTCGCTGCAGCATCAGACCCGCCCGCCGACCGAGTACGTGATCGTGGACTCCGGATCGACCGATGGGACGCTTCGCCTGGTGCCGGAGGGCGCCGTCGTTCGTCGCTACGAAGGCGGCGCCTTCAACTACTCGCAGGCGCTGAACCAGGGGATTCAGTCGGTTTCGACCGATTACGTGCTGATTCTCAGCTCGCACACGTCGCTCCGCAACGAGCGGGCCGTCGAATACGCGCTCGATCTGCTGAGCGTGGACGGCGTCGGCGCCGCGTACTTCTGCAACGAGAACAGAGGCGCGCTGCGCCACGTGCTGATCGACCGGCGGTCGTTTGACGGCTTCAACGGACTGTGGAACACGAGCGGCATGGTGAAGACGTCGCTCGTGAGACGGCGGGGCTTCCGCCCCGAGGTGTTCACCGCCGAGGATCAGGAATGGTCGAAGTGGCTGGTCGAGGAGGAAGGCCGGGCCATCGCCCGCATTTACGCCGGCGGCGCCGTCTCGGCCAACGCGCGTGCACGCTCCGTGCGCAAGCGCGCCAACGAATACGCGTCGATCGCGTACTTCGTGCGGCGCGACCTGATGCGGTGGCGCAGCATTGCGCGCATCGGCCTGGGTGCCGTCCGCCGCCACTACGACGCGATGCTCGACGATCCGCGCGTCTGCCTCGCCGTCTTCGTCCGCCTGGTCGCCTTTCGCTTCGCCGAGCCACGGATCAAATCTCGCTATTACTAACTCTGTTCTCGTGTCGTGCGGGCCTTCAGGCCTGCCGTCAGGCGGACCTGAAGCTCCGCGCGACACCACGACAAACGTCACGTACAAGTCACAAGCCGACGCGCCCAAGGTCAGCCAAAGCACGACCAACTCCGCGCGCGCGCGTGCAACTCGCAGGGTTTTACGCGGGCGGTCAGTGTCTGGCGGAGGAATGCGTCTTGCGGATCCGGTGACGCCGCACGCCAGTGCACCGGCGCGTCACATCGGAGGCTCCCTTTGTCGATACGACTCAGCGTCCGCACTTTCATCCTGCTCGTCGCCCTCGTGCTGCTGCACGCGCAGCGCGGGGCAGCGCAAACCTGTCCCTGCAGCATCTGGACCACATCGACGACGCCGGGTCCGGTGGAACTCGACCCGAACGCCCTCGAACTGGGCGTGAAGTTTCAATCCGACGTGAGCGGCTTCATCTCCGGCGTGCGGTTCTACAAGTACGCGCAGAACACCGGCACGCACGTCGGCAACCTCTGGACCGCCGGCGGCCAGCTGCTCGGCACTGTGACGTTCACGAACGAGACCGCGTCCGGCTGGCAGACCGCGACGTTCGCGTCGCCGATCGCGATTGCGGCGAACACGACCTACGTCGCCTCGTATCACACCAACACTGGCTTCTATGCCGCGAACGCGCCGACGCTGGCCTCAGCCGTCAATACGCCGCCGCTCCATGCGCTCGCCAGCGGGTCGTCGGGCGGCAACGGCGTCTACGTCTACCAGACGACGAGCGCGTTTCCGACGCAGACGTACCAAAGCAGCAACTACTGGGTGGACGTCGTCTTCACGACGGGCGGCGCTGACACGACGCCGCCAACCGTGACAGCCGTCGCGCCGGTCAACGGCGCGACCAGCGTCTCGACGACGACGACCGTGACGGCGACGTTCAGCGAAGCGATGCAGACGGCCTCCATTTCGACATCCACGATGCTGCTGACCGGCCCGGGCAACACGCCGGTCGCCGCGTCTGTCACCTACAGCCCGACGACGCTGATGGCGACGTTGACGCCGAGTGCGGCGCTCGCCACCGGGACGACGTATACGGCGACGGTGAAGGGCGGCGCCGGAGGCGTTGCGGATGCAGCCGGGAATGCGATGGCCGCCGATCGCAGCTGGACGTTCACGACCGCGTCGCCTGGGGTGTGTCCCTGCAGCATCTGGACGTCCACCACCACGCCGGGGTCGATCGAGAACGATCCCGCGGCCGTCGAGCTGGGACTGAAGTTTCAGTCGGATACGAGCGGCTTCGTCACGGGCCTGCGGTTCTACAAGTACGCGCAGAACAGCGGCACCCACGTGGGCAACCTCTGGACGGCGAGTGGACAGCTGCTCGCGACGGTGACGTTCACGAACGAGACCGTATCCGGCTGGCAGTCGGCGTCGTTCACGACGCCCGTCGCCGTTTCGGCCGGCACCACCTACGTCATCTCCTATCACACGAACACGGGTTTCTACGCGGTGAACGGTCCGACGCTGACGTCGGCGATCGACAACCCGCCGCTGCACGCGCTCGCGAGCGGCGCATCCGGTGGCAACGGGGTGTACGTTTACGGCGCGAGCGCCTTCCCGACACAGAGCTATCAGGCCAGCAACTATTGGGTGGATCCGATCTTCACGACGTCCGTTGACACGACGCCGCCGACAGTCACCGCGAACACGCCGTCGAACGGTGCGTCGGGCGTGTCGCCGACGGCGACCATGACCGCGACGTTCAGCGAAGCGATGCAGGCGGGGTCGATCTCGACGGCCACGATGCTGCTGACCGGGCCGGGCAACACGGCGGTCGCAGCGACGGTCAGCTACAACACCGCGACGCTGACGGCCACGCTGACGCCGTCGGCGCCCCTGTTCGCGTCGTCGAGCTACACGGCGACGGTGAAAGGCGGCACAAGCGGCGTCAAGGACGCGGCCGGCAACGCACTGGCGAGCGACGTGTCGTGGACGTTCACGACGATGGCCGGCAGCACGCTGCCCGTCGTGAGCAGCGTGACGCCGTCGCCGGGTGCGATCAACGTCCCCATTTCATCCGCGGCCACCGTGACATTCAGTGAGCCAATGAACGCCGCCACGCTGACGTCAGGCATCAAGATGTTCGACGCGACGAGCACGCCTGTGTCCGCGACCGTAACGTACGACGCGGCCACGCTGACCGCGACGCTGACGCCTGCCGCGTCGCTCGCGAACAACGCCAGCTATTCGGTCACCGTGAAAGGCGGCGCCGGCGGCGTCACGGACGCGTCCGGCAATCCTCTAGCGAGCGATTTCTCGTGGTCGTTCCTGACGGCGCAGCAGGCATGCCCGTGCAGCATCTGGACGCTGTCCACGACGCCCGGACCGATGTTGAACGACGCGAATGCCGTCGAGCTGGGCCTGAAGTTCCAGTCCGACGTGGCCGGTTTCGTCACGGGGGTGAGGTTCTACAAATACGCGCAGAATACGGGTGCGCACGTGGGCAACCTGTGGAGCGCGAGCGGCCAGCTGCTCGCGACGGTCACGTTCAGCAACGAGACCACGTCGGGATGGCAGCAGGCGAGTTTCTCGCCGCCCGTCCAGATTGCCGCGAACACGACCTACGTCGTCTCGTACCACACGAACAGCGGGTTCTATGCCGTGAACGCGCCGACGCTGACAGCGGCGGTGGACAACCCGCCGCTGCACGCGCTCGCGAGCGCCGCGTCGGGCGGCAACGGCGTGTACATCTACGGCGCGAGCGCGTTTCCGACTCAGAGCTTCGGCGACACCAACTACTGGGTGGACGTCGTGCTCTCGACCGGATCGATCGACACGACGCCGCCGACCGTGACGTCCACGTCGCCGGCAAGCGGCGAGACCGGCGTGGCGACGGTGGAAACGGTCGCAGCGACGTTCAGCGAAGCGATCAGCACCTCAACGGTCAACGGCACGACGTTCCAGCTGCGCACCTCGACCAACGCGCAGGTGCCGGCGACGGTCAGCTACAACGCGAGCACGCTGACGGCGACCTTGACGCCGACGTCCGCGCTGGCGAGCGGGAGCACGTACACCGCGATCCTCACCTCCGGCATCACCGACCTCGCCGGCAATCCGTTGTCGTCGCCGCCGGCCTGGTCGTTCAGCACGCAGCCCTCGACGGTACCGCCGACGCAGGGCGCGGGCGGACCGATTCTCGTCGTCACGAGCTCGTCGAATCCGTTCACGACGTACTACAACGAGATTCTGCGGGCGGAAGGCTTGAACGAGTTCGCGACGGTTGCGCTGACGAGCGTGACGACGTCCACGCTCGCCGGCTACGACGTCGTCATTCTCGGCGAGCAGTCGCTGACCTCGACGCAGGTGACGATGTTCACCAACTGGGTGAAGAGCGGCGGCAAGCTGATCGCGCTGCGGCCGGACACGAAGCTCGCCAGTCTGCTCGGCCTCACCTCGGTCGGCGCGTCGCTGACGAACGGATATCAGAAGATCGACACGACGCAGGCGCCTGGCACCGGCATCGTCAGCCAGACGATGCAGTATCACGGGCCGGCGGACGAGTACAACCTGAACGGCGCGCGCGCCGTGGCGACGCTCTACTCCGACGCGACGCACGCGACGTCGTTTCCGGCCGTCACGCTCAACGCCGTCGGCACCAGCGGCGGACAGGCGGCGGCGTTCACCTACGATCTCGCGAAGTCCGTCGTCTATACGCGGCAGGGGAACCCAGCGTGGGCGGGGCAGGCGCGCGACGGCGATCCGGACAACGGCAACCCACCGGTGATTCGTTCAGACGATATGTTCTACGGCGCGTCGGTGTCCGACCCGCAGCCGGACTGGGTGGATCGCAGCAAGATCGCAATCCCGCAGGCGGATGAGCAGCAGCGGCTGCTGGCCAACCTGATTCTGCTGATGGAAAGCGGTGCGCGTCCGCTGCCGCGGTTCTGGTACTTCCCGCGCGGGTTCAAGGCCGTCATCGTCATGACCGGCGACGATCACGGCGTTGGAGGGACCCTGGGGCGCATGAATCAGTACGCCGCGTCGAGTCCGGCCGGCTGCAACGTCGCGAACTGGGAGTGCATTCGCAGCAGCTCGTACATCTACGCGTATACGCCGATCAGCAACACGCAGGTCGCGAGCCTCATCGCGCAGGGCTTCGACATCGGCATGCACCTGCAACTGGATCAGTCGACGCAGTACAGCTGCGGCCCGAATTTCACGTCCTCGACGCTGACGACTGCCTACACGACCCAGCTCGCGCAGTTCAAGAGCGCGTTCCCGTCGGCGGGCTCGCCGGTGACGCATCGCATGCACTGCGTCATGTGGTCCGACTGGTCGACGCAGCCGACCGTCGAGCTGAGCAAAGGCATCCGGCTCGACACCAACTATTACTACTGGCCGCCGGCCTGGGTGAACGACACGCCGGGGCTGTTCACCGGCTCCGGCATGCCGATGCGCTTCGCGACGACGAACGGAACGCTGATCGACGTCTATCAGGCGACCACGCAGATGACGGACGAATCGGGCCAGTCGTATCCGCTGCACATCGACACGCTGCTGAACAATGCGCTCGGCTCGACGGGCTACTACGGCGCCTTCACGGCCAACATGCACACCGATCAGGCCGCCTCGTCGAGCTCGGACGCGATCCTGTCGTCGGCGGCCGCGCACAACGTCCCGATCGTGTCGGCGAAGCAGATGCTGACGTGGCTCGACGCGCGCAACGGCTCGAGCTTCGGTCCGATTGCGTGGAACGGCAATACGCTGGCGTTCAGCATCATCGCCGCCGCCAATGCGGTCGGCCTGCAGGTGATGGTTCCAGCGACGGCCGGCAGTCTGACCCTGGCCGGCATCACGTTGAACGGCGCGCCGGTCAGCTACACGACGCAGACGATCAAAGGCGTGAGCTACGCGTTCGTCACCGTCGCGGCGGGCGTCTACAACGCGACGTATCAATAGTGAATCGTAGAGCGGCCCCGACTGAATCGTGGGGCGGCCGTTGTGAATCGTAGGGCGGCGCTTGTGAATCGTTCGGGCGGCCCTTTCAGGGCCGCCCGAACGATCTCTACAGGAGCAGGGCGGCGATGATGTTGCGCTGGATTTCGCTGGTGCCGGAGTAGAGGCGGCTGCCGATCGCGTCGCGCAGCTCGCGTTCGATCTCGTACTCGGTCATGTAGCCGTAGCCGCCGTGGATCTGGATCGCGTCCTCGCAGGTGCGCGTCCACGACTCGCTGATGTGCAGCTTGGCGAGCGCCGCTTCCATCAGCGCCGTTCGGCCCAGGCTGCGCTGGTAGGCGCCGTAGTAGAGCATGTGCCGGGCGGTCTCGAGCCGCAGCTTCATGTCCACGAGCTTGCT
Organism: uncultured Bifidobacteriaceae bacterium; assembly: GCA_964579765.1. Classification (GTDB taxonomy): domain Bacteria; phylum Acidobacteriota; class Vicinamibacteria; order Vicinamibacterales; family CAVVIG01; genus DATNBT01. The sequence continues at coordinate 8,138 of CAZOIK010000326.1, read as the reverse complement.
GCCGACGAGCTGGAACCGGCCGATCGACTGGCCGAACTGCTTGCGCGCCTTCGCGTACTTCACGCACGTCTCGAGCAGGCGCTGCATCGACCCGACGGCGCTGGCGAGGATGCAGCCGCGCTCCCAGGTCATCGCGTGCGTGAAGAGCGACGGCCCGGCGCCTTCGTTGCCGAGCCGGTTCTCCACCGGCACCTCGCAGTCGTCGAAGAACAGCTCCGCCATCGGGCTGGTGCGCAGACCCATCTTCTCGAGCTTGCGCCCGACGGTCAGGCCGGGAAACGTCTTCTCCACAAGGAACGCGCTCACGCCGGCCGGTCCTTTGGTCCGATCGACGGTCGCGAACGCGACGACGACGTCGGCCTCGGAGCCGTTGCTGACGAAGATCTTGCTGCCGTTGAGGACGTAGCGATCGCCCTTCCTGACGGCCGTCGTGCGCAAGCCGTACGCGTCGGAGCCGGAGTTCGGCTCGCTCATCGCGTTGCCGCCGACGAGGTCGCCGCTGCAGAGGCCGGGCAGGTAGCGGCACTTCTGTTCGGCGCTGCCGAACTCGACGAGCGGCATGCACGCCGTCCACATATGCGCGTTGAGCGAGAACACGAGGCCGTTGTCGCGGCAGGCATAGCCGAGCCGCTCGAGGGCGCCCACGGTCGTCAGCGGATCCTGGCCGACGCCGCCGTACGCGACGGGAACCGCAAGGCCCTGGATGCCGATCTCGCCGCACTTCTTCCACCCGGCGCGATTGAAGGTGCCCGCGCGATCGTTGGCGACGAGGTTGTCGTTGAGCTCCTTCGACGCGAAGGCGCCAATGGCGTCGAAGAGCTCGCGCTGCTGTGGCGACCAGGAGAAGTCCATCGCGCCCCCTCAGCTCAGGTTGGCGAGCGATACGTAGTCGATCTTGTCGGTCGATGTCTTCGGCAGCGACTCATGGAACGCGAACACGTCGGGCACCATGTAGAGCGGCAGGTTTCTCGAGCAGAACGTCTTGAGCTCGACGATCGACGCGCGCTCCTCGGGGCGGAAGCTCAGATGCGCCTTCACCCGCACGCCCTCCGGATCGGCGAGCGCGACGACGGCGGCCTCGCGGACCGAGGCATGGCGGTACAGGCACGCCTCGATCTCGCCGAGCTCGACGCGGTAGCCGCGCTTCTTCACCATCCGATCGCGCCGGCCGATGTACTTGTAGTTGCCGTCCGCGTCGAGAGAGACGATATCTCCGGTGCGATACCAGCGGGCGCCGTCGCCGCGATCGCCGAGAAAGCATCGCGATGTCTGCTCGGGCAGCCGCCAATAGCCCTGCATCACGTTCGGGCCGGCGATGCACAGCTCGCCCTCGTCGCCCACGTCCACGTCGCGGCCGTCGCCATCGACGACACGTGCCTGCAGGTTGTCGCAGACGCGGCCGATGGGATACGGATCCACGCGGTCGTCGGGAATGGCTCGCGGAATCTCGTGGAACGTGCACACGTTGGTCTCGGTCGGCCCGTACAGGTTGAAGTAGCGCGGCGCGGGGACCTGGCGGGTGAACGACCGCAGGTGGACGATGGGAAAGACCTCTCCGGCGAAGAGCACGGTGCGGAGGCTCGAGTAGTCGTGCTCGGCGATGCGGCCGAACTGCGCCAGCAGGCTCAGGATCGACGGCGCGGAGTACCACACCGTGATCCGCCGCTCGCTGATGATGCGCGAAAGCGCGAGCGGATCCTTGCCGGCGTGCTCGGGAATCAGCACGAGCGTGGCGCCGTGCGCGAGCGGCACGTAGAGATCGAGAATCGACAGGTCGAAATGAAATGGCGCATGCGACGAGAACACGTCATCCGGGCGCGGTTCGAACGTCGCGGCCGCCCAGTCGACGAACGACAGCGCGTTGCCGTGCGACAGCATCACGCCCTTCGGCCGGCCCGTCGAGCCTGACGTGTAGAGCACGTAGGCGAGATCGTCCAGACGCGACGGCATCGATGCGGCCGGCGGCGCCGGCGACTCGGCCTCGAGTTGCGCCAGGGCATCGTCGAGTCCCCGGCCGCCGCCGCAGGCGTCGAGGACGACGAGCGGAGGCGCCGCGCCGAGTGCCGCCAGTTCCTCGCGATACGCGTCCTCGAACCGGCCCTCGATGACAACCGCCGAGACGCCGCAGTTGTCATGAATGTAGGCGTTGCGCGAGGCGGGCGCCGTCGGATCCACCGGGACGTACGCCGCTCCGGTTTTGAGGATGCCGAGGATCGACGCGACCGCGTCAACGCTTTTCCGCAGGTAGATGCCGACGCGGTCGCCGCGGCCAACGCCGAGTGCGACGAGCCGATCGCGCAGGCGATCCGACAGTTGATCGAGGCTCGCGTAGTCGAGGCGTCCGGTGCCGTCGGCCTCCATCACGGCGATGCGCGCCGGGTGACGCCGGGCCGAGTCGATGAGCCGTTCGTGAAGCGACATGGTCAGCCCTTGGACGCGACGAGCGCTGCGATGCGCTCGATCGTGTCGAGGTTGTCCGAGTCGGCCTCGTGCGCGCCGACCGCAATCGCGAAGCGCTCCTCGAGGAACGCGACGAGCTTGAGCGTCGCGAGCGAATCGAGGATGCCCGTCGTCACGAGCGGCGTAGTCGCGGTGAGCTGCGCGGGATCCTCGCCGGGCAGGAATTCGCTCAGGATGTAGGTTTTCACGGTCTGTTCGACGTCAGTCATCGGCATCAGGTCACCCTGTGATGTGCGGGGCGCCAGCCCCTCGGTGGTCGTGGCGGCGAAGCGCGGCGATCGCCTGCGTCAGGCCGACGCGCGGATCGGTCAGAAGCGCGCGATACAGCGCGTCCGCGACGAGACGGTGCGCGCGGACGTTGCTGTGATGCGTCGGCTCGGGCAGCATGAGATCCGCAGGGCGCTCGTGCGCGAAGATCGACGTGAAGTCGATGACCGCGAACCCGCTGCGGCGAAGCACGGCGGTCTGCTGCGCGGCGGCCGCGATCTTGGCCGGCGTCATCGGCAGGTTTTCGGGCAGCGGCAGAAACAGCGCCAGCGGGGTCGCGCCGATCGCGTGGATGCTCGCGGCGGTCTGCCGATAGGCCCATGCGAGCACGGCCGGCTCGAACGGCGTCAGCCGGGGTGTGGCAATCGCTTCGGGCGTGGTGCTGGCGATGCGCGCGTCGCGCAGGACGCGCTCGAGGAACGGCGAATCGTCGGGGAGCCCCTCGCGGACGCTGTGCGACAGATCGCGATTCACCCACATGGCGTCGGTCGGGTGCGTCACCACGAGGACGAAGCCGGGGTGGAACGGGGCGACGCGCTGCCGCACCATCGGGATGTCGCCGAGCGGGCTCAGGCCGCTCATCGCGAAGTTGAGGATCTCGACGTGCGGCCCGCCGGCGGCGGCGAGCGTCGCGTTCAGGCGCGTCTCGACGATCGTCTCGAAGATCTGGTCGTCGGGGACGCCGAAGCCCATGACGTGCGACGAACCGACGAGCGCGATGCGAATCGTGTCGGCTGGCGTGGCCAGCGCGTAGTCGCGGTCGCGCATGCCCCAGCGGTTCGTGGAGAAGTCGGTGAGGTACGCGTGCAGGTGGACGTTCGGCAGCAGCTGCATGAAGCGGAAGTCGCGCACCGGCGTTCGCGGATCGGCGCCCTGGTAGACGGCGGGAATCGACTCGCGCGTCAGCGTCTCCCAGAGCTGCAGGTTGGCCTGATCGACGTCCAGCAGATGTTCGTAGTAGCCGCCGCCGCTCACGATCTGATTCGTGATCGAGTCGCCGGCGTTGATGGCGTCGTACCAGGGCTGCAGCGACGCCGCGTCCACCCGGGCCTGCAGCGCGGGCGTCGCCACGAGATAGAGCGCCGCGACGGGAACGGCGCACTGCAGCACGGGCCTCCAGGTCGCCGTCCACCGCGCTGGGGCTTGCGCCGCCGCCGCTGGCGCGCGCGACCGGAGCGGGCGGATCTCGAGGACGAGCGTCGCCACCATCACGCAGGCGCACACGGCCAGCGCGCCTGCGAGCGTGTGGACGTCGGCGAAGCGCCACATCGCCAGCCACACGGTGAGCGTCGGCGCGCTCCACAGCGACCACAGCACGCTGACGCACACGAACGTGCCGGCCGTGCGGAGCATCAGCCCAATCGCGCCGCGCGGCGAATACGTCGCCGCGCCGAGCCGGCGCTGCCGCCCGTGCTTCATCTCCCACAGCGCGTTGACGAGGACGAGCAGCGCGAGGATGAACCAGAAGAGGGCGTCGGGCACGGTCAGCGCGAGCGCGCCCTTCACCCACCACGTCTGGTACTGGTGCAGCGCCCACGTCATGAAGAACGACCACATCGTCGCCGCCGCGAGCGCCAGCACCGCGCCGCGCGCCTTCAGCCGAAAGTAGACGGGGTAGTAGAAGATGTTGAGAATGAAGTCTTTCCAGTAGATGTTCACGCGCCGCCAGTAGTCGGTGAAGCTCGACGCGAGGAAGTAGCGGCGATGCGTTTCCGGCAGGTTGAAGCCGAAGAGCAGCAGCAGGCCGACGAGCAGATGAAACTGCCCGGAGACCCGGACGTACAGGAACGAGTTCGCCAGGATGTACTGAATCACCTGCGTGCCGCTCGCGACGCGACCGACGTCGATCGCGAACAGCTGCAGGACGATGCGGTAAAGCATGAGCTGCCCGACGCCGCGGAGGATCCAGCGCACGCCGCGCTGGTAGATCTCGATGGCGTCCGCGTCGTAGTGCGAGCGGACGAACACTTTGAAATCGACGACAGGGAAGAACGTCGCAGCGATGTTCGGCAGCAGAAAGAAGTAGGCGAGTGTGTGGGCCATCGACGGCCGCTGTTTCATGCCGGCGATTTGATAGAGGTAGATCGCCACGCGGAACATGAAGAGGCCCGCCAGTACCGGCCAGACCATCGCAATCGACGGCGGGCCAAACGTGCCGGCGCGCAGCGCCGCGATGAGCGCGCCGGCGAGCGTCACGAGCGCGGCGCGCCGCCAGAATCCGGTGGGCAGCAGGCAGAGACCGATCACGATTGCCCCGGCGCCCGCGAGCGGCAGCGCGCGGACGACGGCCGCGCGTGCGTTCCAGATGACGCCCGGAGATCCGCCCAGGACGAGCAGCAGCGTGAGCCCGCACAGCGCGACGAACGCGCGCAGCCGATAGCGCGGCGGCAGGAAGTGATGGACGACGAATCCGACGATCGCGAGGTCGATCGTCCGCCGCATCGCGGACGTGAGCAGATCGAGGTGCTGAACGAGCGCCGCGATGAGCAGCAGTTGGACGAAGATCGAAAGGATGTCCCAGGGCCGAGAGCGGTCGGAAACTGTGGCCATGTCGTCTGCGGCAGGGGTTGAGCAACTCCAATGCCGCGGCGACTTTCCTGCGAATGCGTCCGAAGCCGCGCCCGAAGTGCCGCGCGCCGATCTCAATAGTCTGCCCGGCAGATGATTTCCGGCTCGAACGCGGACGCTACGGCACCGAATGCGCGAGGCGCGGGCCGAGGGCCGTGGCGACGGCGACGGGGAGTCGCTTCCACATCTCGATCGTCGTCTGGAACTTGCGGCTGTGGCGGTCGTCGGTCGGCACGCGTGCGCCGGGCGCGAGCCGGTACTCCCACGACAACCGTTCGGGCACCGCGCCCCACTGCGCCTTGAAGTGATACGTCCCGTCGTCAGGCGTCGATCGGCCGAAGTCGAATGTCCGCCGGCCCTCGGCGATGGCGCCGCAGATCATGGACCAGTACAGCAGGTGATTCGGGCACAGCGCGCGGTGCTCGCGGTGCGACGAGGCGGACGGCACCTCGATCGTGCTGCCGTACGCGTAGCTGAGCGCAGCCGCAATCGTGCGGCCCTCGACGCGCGCGACGTGAATCCGCGCGTCGTTCGGAAGACACTCGAGGATCGCCGCGAACAGCGAGCGCCCGTACACCGGCGTGCCGAGGTCGCGCATGTTCCGGGCAAACACGTCGTAGAAATCGTCCAGCAAGTCGATCCCGCCGGACGCCGCCACGACGCCGCTCTTCTCGGCCTTGCGAACCTGGTTGCGCACCTTGCGATCGAGCCCGCTCCACATCGCGTCGCGATCGCGCGCGAGCGGCAGCGTCATCGTCACCTTGTGCTCGCGCGTCGGCAGGTTGGAGAACATGCGGCGGCGATGCCGCAGGACCACGTAGGAGAGCGATCTGGCGGAGGCGAGTCGTGCCGCTTCGTCGACCAGCGCCTGCGCGACGTCGTCGTCCGCAGCCACCACGCCTCCATAGTTCACGTACGGCAGCGAGCTCAGCGCGCGGCCGAAGATCAGACTGCGGACTTCGACGAGCGGCAGCACGCCAGCGACGCGGCCGTCCCGCCGCGCGACCAGGTAGTGCGGCTCGCGCCCGAGGCCGCGCGCGAAGACGTCGCGCCAGGCCCACTCGTGATAGCCAGTCGCCTCGCCCTGCGCGCGGACGAACCCGTCCCAGTCGGCCGCGTCGGCCGGCTGCGCGAGCGCGATGTCGACGCTCGGAGCGCTCACGCGAACATCCGATCGGGCGCGACATGCCGTCCCGTGCCGATGTAGCTGAAGCCGGCGGCGCGCGCGGCCCCGGCGTCCAGCACGTTGCGTGTGTCGATGACGATGCGCTGGCGCATCGTGCAGCCGAGCGTCTCGAGGTCGAGGCTGCGGAACTCGTTCCAGTCGGTCATGACCACCACCACGTCCGCGTCGGTGACCGCGTCGAGAACGCTCTCGCAGTACTGAATCGTTCGCCCGGCCGCGCCGAGCGCATGCTTCGCTTCGCACGTGGCGACCGGATCGAAGGTCCGCACGCGCGCGCCGAGCGCCGTCAGCCGGCGGCACAGGTGCAGCGCCGGCGACTCACGGACGTCGCTCGTGTCCGGCTTGAACGCCAGGCCGAGGACGGCGACGTGCCGTCCGATGAGCGAGCCGAGCGCGTGGTGCAGCTTTTCGAGCACCGTCTCGCGCTGGCGCTCGTTGGCCGCGATTGCGGCCTCGACGACGCCCTGGCGCGCGCCGAAGCGGACACCGAGGGATGCCATCGCGCGCGTGTCCTTCGGAAAGCAGGAGCCGCCGTAGCCGGGGCCGGGCGAGAGGAACTTCGGGCCGATGCGCTCGTCGAGGCCCATGCCGCGCGCGACGATCTGGACGTCGGCGCCGGTGCGCTCGCAGAGGTTCGACACCTCGTTGATGTAGCTGATCTTGACGGCGAGGAACGCGTTCGACGCGTACTTGATCATCTCCGCCGTCTCGACGTCGGTCATGATCAGCGCGGACTCGGGCAGGCCGAGCGGGCGGTAGACCTCGCGCATCAGCGCGGCCGCGCGCGCGCTCGAGCAGCCGATCACGACGCGATCGGGCCGCATGAAATCCTGGACCGCCGCGCCTTCGCGCAGAAACTCCGGGTTCGACACGACGTCCACGTCCACCGGCAGCGGCGCCGCCGCGGCGAGTACCTGCGAGAGCTGTGCGCCGGTGCCGATCGGCACGGTGCTCTTGGTGACGATGACTCGGTACTCGGCCAGGCTCGCGCCGATCGCCTCGGCCGCCGACAGAATCTGCGACAGGTTCGCCTCGCCGTTCTCGCCTTCGGGCGTGCCGACCGCGACGAAGATCACGAGCGACTCCGTGACGGCGACGCCCGTGTCGGTCGTGAAGCGCAGCCGTCCGGCGGCGACGTTGCGCTCGACGACTTCCGCGAGGCCGGGCTCGAAGAACGGCAGCTCGCCCCGCGCGAGCTGGTCTACTCGCGCGCGGTCCACGTCCACGCAGATGACCGAGTGGCCGAAGTCGGCCAGGCACGCGCCGCTGACGAGGCCCACATAGCCGGTTCCGATGATGCCGATTTGCATGCGTGTCGCCCTTTCACCACACGTAGGGAAGCGTCACCGCCGGCAGCCCCGCCGCCTCGGGATCGACGGCCGTGTCGAGGACGGTCGCCATGGGCCCGAAGTCGAAATCGCTGAGCAGCTGTCGCAGGCGCGCTTCGGTCTTGTTGAGGTTGCGATAGTGGCGGACGCGGCTGAGGAGGCCGGCCTCGAGCCGCGGTTGATCGGGATCGATCTCCCAGGGATGGAGATAAAAAATGATCGGCCGCGCTTCGCAGCGGTTGACGCGGCCGATGCCCCAACGTGTCCACGAGTACGGCAGCAGACGGAAGTAGCCGCCGCCGGCGACCGGCAGGTTGATCAACCCGACC
>CAZOIK010000325.1:0-17417 GCA_964579765.1 uncultured Bifidobacteriaceae bacterium | reverse complement strand
CGTCGCGCTCGAACGCCGCCGCTCGGGGCCGCCGTACGAACGGCGGGCGGGCGGCGACCTCGTGCGGCGCATCGTCCGGCTGACGGATCCCGAGGGTGCCGCGCCCGAGCCGGAATGGGCAAGTGTCACGGTCTTCGCCGCAGCGGCGGCCGTGTGTCTCTGGGCCGTCCGTGGCAGCGCGCCCGCGGCGTTCGCCGCGGTGCGCGTCGTGACGATGCGGCCGGCGTTGCCCGCGATGACGCTCGGCCTCGGCACGCTGCTCGGCCTGCTGCTTGGAATGCGGCACGCGTGCGAGCCTGATCATCTGCTTGCGATCTCGACCCTGATGACGGGCGAGCGCAGCGCCGCGCGCGCGACCGGCATGGGCGTGTGCTGGGGACTCGGCCACACCGTGTCGCTGTTCGCGGTCGGCGCGATCCTGGCAGTCGGCCTTTCGCATCTGCCCGCGCACGCCGCGACGACGTTCGAGCTCGCCGTTTCCGTGATGCTCGTCGTCCTGGGCGTGCGCGCGATCGTGGCCGCCCGCCGTGACGGCGCATCGGGCCCCGCGCACCTGCACGCGCACGCATCGACCGTCCATCGTCACGGCGGCGCCGTCGATCATGTCCATGTCGGTCCCTGGGCGCTGGCGCGGCGGCCGCTGGCGGTCGGGATCGTGCACGGCCTCGCGGGCAGCGGCGCGCTGGCCGCGCTCGTGATGGCGAACCTGCCCACGTTGTCGGCGCAGCTCGCGTATGTCGTCGTCTTCGGTCTGGGATCGACGATCGGCATGGCGGCGCTCTCGGCGTGCGCGAGCTGGCCGTTGCTGCGCGCGGTGCAGCGGCCGGCGGCGCTCGCCGCGCTCGCCTCGGTCAGCGGCGGGCTGTCGATCGTGTACGGCGCCGTCTCCGGCTCGCGCATCGTCTGGCACTGGCTCGCGTGACGCACCGGCTGCTGTCGCTGCTGCTGGTGCTGCTCTCGCTGGCCGCATCCGCCTCCGGACAGAAACCGGGGCAGGTTTCCGGGCGGGTGACGGATGAAACCGGCGCTGCGCTGCCAGGCGTGACCGTCGAGCTGCGCCGATCGGGTGCGGCGATTGTCACGGCCGTCACCGGCGCGTCGGGCGTCTACACGTTCGAGCAGGTGGCGCCGGGGCCATGCCAGCTGTCGTTCCGGCTGGTCAACTTCGCCGCGACGACCCGCGCCCTGACCATTCCGGCCGGCGGCGCGATCCGCATCGATACCGTGCTGCACCTCGCGCTGAACGCGGACGTGACGGTCACCGGAACGCGGACGTTCGGCAACCTCGCCGACGTCGAGAACCCGGAGGAAAACCTCGTCGGCATCGCCCAGTCGGCGAGCCAGGGAGCGATCACCGCCGCGCAACTCGGGCAGCGGCCGCTGATGCGCACGGGTGAAGTGATGGAAGCCGTGCCCGGCCTGATCGTGACGCAGCACAGCGGCGAGGGCAAAGCCAATCAGTATTTCGTGCGCGGCTTCAACCTCGATCACGGGACCGACTTCGCGACCGTGGTGGCCGGCATGCCGGTGAACATGCCGTCGCACGCCCACGGCCAGGGCTACTCGGATCTCAACTTCATGATGCCGGAGCTGGTGACGGGCATCCAGTTCTCGAAAGGGCCGTACTACGCGGAGCAGGGCGACTTCGCGACGGCCGGCGCCGCGAACGTCAACTACGCGAGCGTGCTGGACGCGCCGATCGCCCGCGTCGAGGGCGGCGGCGAAGGCTACGGCCGCGCCATGCTCGCCGCCTCACCCGCGTTCGGATCGGGCCACCTGCTCGTGGCGCTCGAGGCGGCGCACAACGACGGGCCGTGGAACCGTCCCGACGACTATCGGAAGATCAATGCGCTGGCGAAGTACAGCCGCGGCGACGCGCTGAACGGATGGTCGCTGACCGCGATGGCGTATCACGGCGACTGGAACGCGACCGATCAGGTGCCGGAGCGCGCAATCGCGGAGGGCCTGATCGATCGCTTCGGGGCGATCGACGCCACTGACGGCGGCCGCTCATACCGCTACAGCGTCTCGGGCGACTGGCAGCGGACGGCGGGCACTGCGGTCACCCACGTCACCGTCTACGGCATCGGCTACGACCTCCGGCTCTTCTCGAACTTCACGTATTTCCTCGACGACCCGGTGCACGGCGATCAGGTGGAGCAGGCCGATCATCGATTCGTCACGGGCGGCCGCGTGTCGCAGCGCCGGCTGACGCGGTGGGGCGGCCGCTCCGTGCAGAACACCTTCGGCGTACAGGTTCGCAACGACGACATTCCCACCGTCGGCCTCTACCACACCCGCGCGCGAGTCGTCCTCGACACGCGTGACCGGGACTCCGTGCTCGAAACGACCGCTGGTGTCTACGCGCAGAACGAGATCGAGTGGACGCCGTGGATGCGCACGATGGCCGGCGTTCGCGGCGACATCGCGCGGTATCGCGTGGATGACATCGTCCCGGCCAACAGCGGCGTCGCCGCTGCGGGGCTCGTGAGTCCGAAGGGCGGCGTGACGATCGGGCCGTGGCGCAAGACGGAGTTCTACGTCGATGCGGGCACCGGCTTCCACAGCAACGACGCGCGCGGGACGACGATCGCGGTCGATGCCGACGGCAACCCGGCCACGCGCGTGACGCCGCTCGTGCGCGCCGTCGGCGGCGAAGTCGGCGTGCGCACGGTCGCCCTTCCGCACTTCCAGAGCACGCTGACGGCGTGGACCCTGCACCACGCCTCGGAACTCGTATTCGACGGCGAACATCGCGGCACCGAGCCGAGCCGGCCCAGCACGCGGCGCGGCATCGAGCTCGCCAGCTACTACAGCCCGCTCAAATGGCTCCGCATCGACGGCGACGTGGCCTGGTCGCAGGCGCGCTTCACGACATTCGATCCGGTGGGGCAGGACGTGCCGGAGGCCGTCGGAACGGTCGTCTCGGCCGGAGCGACGATCGACGCCGTTCACAACGTCGTCGGCAGCCTGCGATGGCGGTACTTCGGCCCGCGGGCGCTCCTCGAGGACGGCTCCGTGCGGTCGAAGGCGACGAGCCTCGTCAACCTGCAGGCGGGCTATCGCGTCACGCGGCACGCGAAGGTCGTGCTCGACGTCTTCAACCTGTCCAACGCGTCGGACAGCGACATCGACTACTACTACGCGTCGCGCCTGCCCGGCGAGCCGTCGAGCGGCATCGACGACATCCACACGCATCCCACGATTCCGCGGACCGCCCGCGTCGGCCTCGTCGTCGAGTTTTGAGCTGCGCGCGGCGGCTCTGCAAGGGCCGCCCTGCGAGTGTCGTGTGGGGCGCGTCTTTCAGGCCCGCCTACAGTATGCTGACAGACACTCTCACATGACGACTCTCAACAAATTCAGCTCCCGGATCACGCAGCCCAAGTCGCAGGGCGCGTCGCAGGCGATGTTGTACGCGACCGGCATGACGCCTGAGGACATGAACAAGCCGCAGGTCGGCATCGCCAGCGTCTGGTACGACGGCAACCCCTGCAACATGCACCTCCTGTCGCTCGCTGACAAGGTGAAGGAAGGCGTCGTCGCCGCCGGCATGGTCGGCATGCGCTTCAACACGATCGGCGTCAGCGACGGCATCTCGATGGGCACCGACGGCATGAGCTACTCGCTGCAGTCGCGCGACCTCATCGCCGACTCCATCGAGACGGTGATGTCGAGCCAGTGGTACGACGCGAACGTGTCGCTGCCGGGCTGCGACAAGAACATGCCCGGCTGCATCATGGCGATGGCGCGGCTCAACCGGCCCTCGCTGATGGTGTACGGCGGGACGATCCGCGCGGGCCACGACGCGCAGCATCCGAAGCTCGACGTCATCTCGGCGTTCCAGAGCTACGGACAGTTCCTCGCCGGCGCGGTGACCGAGGCCGAGCGGCAGGCGATCGTCCGGCACTCGTGCCCGGGGCCGGGCGCGTGCGGCGGGATGTATACCGCCAACACGATGGCGTCGGCGATCGAAGCGCTCGGGATGTCGCTGCCGTACAGTTCGTCCACGCCAGCCGAGGATCCGCGCAAGCTCGCCGAGTGCGTGCAGGCGGGGAAGGCCGTGCGCACGCTCCTCGAACTGGATCTGAAGCCGCGCGACATCATGACGCGCGCGGCGTTCGAAAATGCGATGACGCTCGTCATGGCGCTCGGCGGATCGACCAACGCCGTCCTGCATCTCATCGCGATGGCGCGATCGGTCGGCGTCCGCCTGACGCTCGACGACTTCCAGGCCGTGAGCAACCGCGTCGGCATGCTCGCCGACTTCAAGCCGAGCGGCGCGTTCGTGATGGAAGACCTCGACACAGTCGGCGGCATTCCGGGCGTGCTGAAGATGCTGCTCGACGCGAAGCTCATCGACGGCCGCTGTATGACCGTCACGGGCAAGACGATGAAGGACAACCTGGACGCGCTGCCGGGCCTGACGGCGGGCCAGGCCATCGTCCGGCCGATTTCAAATCCCATCAAGAAGACCGGACACCTCCAGATCCTGCGCGGCAACCTCGCGCCCGACGGATCGGTCGCGAAGATCACAGGCAAGGAAGGCCTGCGGTTCTCAGGGCCGGCGAAGGTCTACGACTCCGAAGAAGACATGCTCGCCGCGCTCGAGCGCACGGAGATCGTCAAGGGCGACGTCATCGTCATCCGCTATGAGGGGCCGAAGGGCGGACCGGGGATGCCCGAGATGCTGACGCCGACCTCCGCCGTCATGGGCGCGGGCCTCGGCAAAGACGTCGCGCTCCTCACCGACGGACGCTTCTCGGGCGGCTCGCACGGTTTCATCGTCGGCCACATCACGCCCGAGGCGCAGGAGGGCGGGCCGATCGCGCTCGTGCGCACCGGCGATCGCATCACGATCGACGCGGAGCGGAACGAGATCTCCGTCGATGTCGCGCCCGACGAGATGGCGCGCCGCAGGGCGGCGTGGACGATGCCGCCCTACAAGAGCACGCGCGGCACGCTCGCGAAATACATCCGCCTGGTGAAGAGCGCCAGCGACGGATGCGTCACGGACGAGTAGGTGTAGGGTCGCCGTCGAGCACGCGCGCTCCTCGACGCCGCGCGCCGCGATCTCCGCCCGTCCCGACGCCGGCAGGCCTGAAGGCCATGCACTACATGGCGATCTAGATGGCGATCAGCTGCTCGATCTCCCGCGCCCCCACGGCCATCCGGCTTTGAATGACGCCGTCGGGACCGACGATCACGGCCGCCGGGATCGTCGTGCACTCGTAGGCGTCGCTGACCTCGGTGTCGCGCTGGACCAACACGAGCGTGCCGCCGCCGTCATGCGCGCGGCCGGCGTCCGCCGCGCTGGCGCCGATGACGACGACGGTCCGCATCGTCGCTTCATGCCGCGCGGCCAGGGCCGGAAGCCGCGGCGCCAGCGCCTTGCAGGCGCTGCAGTGCGGACTCGAGAAGACGAGCAGCACTGATTTGGCCGGGGCGCGAAGTTCGTCGAGCGTGTACGTGCGGCCGTCGAGATCCGGCAGGACGAACACGGGCGCCGGTGTGCCGATCGGCAGCCCCATGCCCGTGCGCGCGGGCGACGCGCTCGCGCTCGCCGCGGGCGTGCTGGCAACTGTCACCGCCGGCGCCGGACGCGATCGCGGCGTCGGCGCCTCGGCGATCGGCTCCCAGTCCGCCTCCGGTTCGTCGTCCTCCCGCGCGTCGTCGGCCGGCGACGTGCGCGTCAGCGCGCTGAGCGCCGCGAACACTATCGCGGCGGCGACGACCGTGGCGACGCGGCGTCCGGTGCTGCCGAGACGCCCGAGGAATACCCAGAGGTCGATCGCGGCGCGCCCGCGTCCGGCGACGACCAGCCAGGCCGCGGCCGCCGCGAGCACGAGATTGCGGACGAGCGTGCCCCGGCCGATCGGATGCACGTGCAGCTGGCCGAAGCAGTGGCACGCCGGCCGGCGTCCGCGTACGAGGTTGACCGCCATGCCCGCGACAAACACGGCGAGCAGCACCAGCGCGCCCACGGCGGCCACGTGCGCCGTGCGCGTGAACAGCAGGCCGATGCCGACGGCGAGCTCGGCCGGCGGCAGCAGGGCGCCGAGCGGCTGAAGGACCCGTGGCGCGCCGAAATCGCCGAGCGCCTGCACGGATCCCCGAAGGTCGGCCAGTTTGGCCGTCCCCGCGACGAGGAAGATCGCCGCGAGTGCCAGCCGGATGGCGAGCGGCAGGAAAAGCACGAGGCAGTCCTCGTATTATTGTGCCTCCAGAGGGGAGGGGTTCGATGACACGCATGGCCATCGCCGGACTCGTGCTCGCGGCCGCGCTCGCCGCCCCGTCGGCGAGCTTCGCTCAGATCTCCTGTTCGCGCGACGGCCTCCAGCGCGCCGTCGATCTCTACGTCGCCGCGCAGACCAGGGGCGACACGTCGGGCCTGCCGCTGGCGACCGGCCTGGGCTACATCGAGAACGCCGCGCCGGCAGACATCACCACGGGCCTGATCAAGACGCCGATGACGATCGATCACACGCGCAGCCTCCTCGACACGGCGACGTGCCAGACGTTCACTGAGGTGATCGTCACGGACACTGTTCACCACGGGGAGAAGCCGTACGTGCTCGGCGCGCGGCTCCGCGTCAACCGCGACAAGATCGCCGAAATCGAAATCCTGTGGACGACGACCGGGTATTGGCTGTTCAACGCTGACGCGTACTTGAAGTACGCGACCGAAGAGAACTGGGGCCCGATTCCCGACGGTCAGCGCGACACGCGCGACACGCTCGTCGCGGCGGCCAACGCCTATCTCGACGCGTTCCTCGAAGGGAAGAAAGATCTGGTGCCGTGGGGCTATCCGTGCAACCGCACGGAAGGCGGCATGCACACCGGCCGGGGCGTACCTACCGACAGCTGCGACGTCGGCGTCCCGAGCGGCGTCAACATCGCCAACCGCCACTTCATCGTGGACGAGACGATCGGCGCCGTCCAGGTGTTCTGTACGTTCGGCGCCGGCGGCCCCAACGGCGGCAGCGGCGCGCCCGACAGCCATCTGTTCCGCCTCGAGCACGGTAAGCTGCGCGAGGTCCACACGATCACGCACCTGCTGCAGGCGAGCTTCCGCGGCCGGCGTGGCGGCGCCGCGGCCGGCGCGCCTCCGAATACCGGGCGATAACGACGCATCGTCATCCCCGCGTTGCCTTTTTGCTATGTCCGTCTTCGAGGACAGATTGGCAAGCCAATTCCTGCCAATTACCCTCGCTGTTTGAACACCTTAGCCGATCATTTGCAGAAACGTCGTCTCGATCTCGGTCTCACCTGGAAGCAAGTAGCGAGCGCCATTGGGGGCAGGTCAACGAACGTTGCCAATTGGTCACGAACACGCGGACAGCCGGACGTGCGAGCCTGGCCGGGCATCATTCGGTTCCTTGGATACGACCCGAGGCCCGACGCGACCTCTCTGGGAGCCGCGTTGAAACGACATCGAGCGGGGCAAGGCCTTTCCGCGTCAATCCCAGCACTCTGGCGAAATGGGAGCGCGAGGAGCGTGTCCCGGCTCGTGACTTTCTTGAGCGGATTCGAACAGTGCTCAGACAATCACGTGATTGGCAAGAATTCGGCGTTTAGCGCTAGCAATCTTTGACGGTGCCTTAAGAGTCATTCAGTGGGGAGGGGCGACAGCGCATCCAATTCATCACCACAAAACTGAATGGTCTTAACGCGTGAATTAGCGGCTCCTCGTGCCTCGCTGCGTAGGAATAATTTCGTGGTTGCGGGGGCTGCAACCATCCGAATTGTTTTGTCGTTCCTTTTAGGTTTCCGATGGTTCGCAGAGCCGCGTGGTCGCAAAGCCGAAACCGCCCCCTATTCTGAACATGCAGTGTAGTTTTCATTCGTAACGCAGCGCGACCATCGGATCAAGTCGCGTGGCGCGGCGGGCGGGGATGTGGCACGCGAGCAGAGCGACACCGGCCAGAAGCAGCCCGACTGAGGCAAACGTAATCGCATCGGTCTCACTGACGCCAAAGAGTTGCGCCTTAAGCAAGCGCGTGAATACCGCAGCGAGCCCCGTGCCCACGATGAGGCCCGCCAGTGTGAGCCGGAATCCCTGGCCAAGAATGAGACGGTAGATGCCTCCCTTCTCCGCGCCGAGAGCCATGCGGATGCCGATTTCCCGCGCGCGTTGGCGAGTGCTGTAAGCCACGACGCCATAGATGCCGACGGCGGCGAGCAGCATGGCAAGAAGACCGAACGAGCCGGCAAACGTAGCCGCGACGCGTCCCAAAAGTGTGCCGAGCCGCATGGTGACGGAAAGCGGATTCACGTTGAACAGCGGCAACTCTCGATTGAGCTGATGGATGGTCTGTTCCACAGAAGAAGCCATGGCACGCGGATCGCCAGTCGTGCGGAGGTGAATGGTGGTGTCCTGCGTGGAGCGGTAGGCCTGGTAAATCGGCAAATAGATGACGGGCTCGGCCGGGTAGGTGAGCAAGCGGTATTTGGCATTGCGTGCGACCCCAACGATAGTGAAGCGATCGCGGCCGTCCGTCACCTGTTTGCCGATAGCGTCTTCACCCGGCCAATAGCGATCGACAAAGGCCTGGTTGACGACGGCAACGAGTCGCGAATCCACCGTATCAGCTTCGGTGAATTCACGGCCGGAAATCACGGACGTGCGGAGAGTGCGAAAGTAATTCGGCCCAACGATCGCTCGGCTGATCTCCATCGATTCGTGCGGTTGCGGCACGTAGCCTTCAAGCTGCAGATAGTCGGTATGGATGCTGAAGCTCAGCGGTGAAAAATCAGCCAAGCTCACGGATTCCACCCCGGGAAGCGCCGAGAGCCTGTCGAGCACCTGCCGGTCGAACGCCACACTGGTCGCGCGCGTGTAACCAGCCGGCGAGAGCTCATAAGAGGCAAGCAGCAGATGGCTTGCTTCGAATCCCGGATCCGATTGCTGTGCCTTCTGAAGGCTGCGGGTAAAGAGACCCGCGCAGACCAAGAGAACGAGCGAGAGCGAAATCTGCGCCACCACCAGGCCGCTCAAGAGACGACCCTTGTGCAAAGTAAGCGAGACGCTGGTCGCTTCCTCCTTGAGAACCGATCGCACCGGCAGGCTCGAAGACCGCAGGGCCGGAAGAACACCGGAGATGATCGCAGCGAGGATGGAAACCGCAATCGTCACGAAAAGCACGCGTTGATCGATGTGCGCGTCGTTTGTCAGCGGAAGATTGCTGGGCGGAAAGAAAGCGACGAGGCTGCGCGAGGTCCACTTCGTAATCACTATGGCGGCAGTACCGCCGAGCAGACCAAGCAGCAGGCTCTCGATCAAAAACTGCCGGATGATCTGTTTGCGTGAAGCGCCCATTCCCAGCCGGATGGCAATCTCGCGGCGGCGTCCGACCGAACGCACCAACAGGAGACTCGCAACGTTGGCGCAGGCCAGCAGGAGCAGGACGGCGGCGAGCCCCAGCAACATCGGAAGAATCTTGTAGAGATAGCCGTTGATGCCGAAGGGAGAGCGCCAAAGGGGGTCGAGAGAAATCTCGTTCGGACTATCCCGGTGATCCTCCGGGAACCGCTCGGCGATTCCCCGCATGAGCAGGTTGAGTTCGGCCTGCGCCTGATTCTTCGTCACACCAGGGCGAAGCTTTCCGAGCACGTTCAGCCAGAAAGTGCCGCGACGGGCAGGACGGTCCGCACCCCAAACATCACGATCCATCGAGAGAGGAATCCATAATTCGGCGCGCAGCCCGGGCGCGCAGCCCGTGAAATCCCGCGGGGCTACCCCAATAACGGAGTAGGGATGGCGATTGATCTGAATCTTCTTGCCGACGATTTGCGGATCTCCCGCGAAATGGTTCTGCCAGACGGCGTAACCGATGACGATCACGGCAGCGCCGGCGTGCGGCGTTCCTTCTTCTGGAAGAAAAGTGCGGCCGAGAATAGGACGGACGCCGAGAACATCAAAATAATTGGCGGTGGTCAGATCCCCGTAGATGCGCTCGGGCTTTGCGGCGCCCGTGAGAGACATGTAGTCGTCGTGATAGCCGAGAAGCCCGGAAAAAGTGTGAGTGCGCTCGCTGAGATCACGAAGGTCGGGATAAGAAAATGGCGGGGTGGGATGATCGCTGCGATCGCCGCGCATCACGGTGACAAGGTCGCTCGTGTGAGCGACTCCCGGAATCGGGTTCAGCAAGGTAGCGCTGATCCAACTGAGCACAGTGGTATTGGCGGCAATGCCGAGCGCCAGCGTAAGAACGACGACGGCAGTAAATCCTGAATTCTTGCGCGACATGCGGAGCGCGAAGCGACAGTCTCGTACCACCGTGTCGAGCCATGCTCCCGCCCGCGCGTCTCTCACCTGTTCCTTCACCTGCTCGACGCCTCCCAACTCGATGTGCGCTGCTCGCTCCGCCTCATCTGGCTTCATGCCGGATCGCACCTTCTCCTCGATCAGCAGCTCAAGGTGGGCGCTTACTTCCGCGTCAATCTCCCGCTCATCTTGGTCTCTGCTCACGATATTGCGCAGCAACCTGATCGCCCGGTGAAACCAGCGTGACCCGGCTTTTGGGGTCACGACGCCTCCAGAGTCCGCGAGATCCCCAGCACAATCCGCTCCCACTTCGCTGTTTCGGTTTCGAGCTGCTTCCTGCCCGCCTTGGTTAGCCGGTAGTACTTCGCCTTGCGATTGGCTTCCGATTCGCCCCACGCCGATTTAATCCAGCCCTCTTCTTGCATGCGGCGTAGCGCGGGAAACAGCGAACCAGTCTTCACGCTGAAAGTGCCTTGGGTGATCTGCTCGATGCGGCGCGAGATCCCGAGCCCGTGCATTTCGCCGAGGCGCAGCGTCTTGAGGATCAGAAGGTCAAGAGTGCCTTGAAGTAGGTTTGTTTGCCCCTGGGTCACGCACCCTCCTGTAGATAGTCTACGCGACAGTAGCGCTGGACCTGTAGAATGTCAACAGGTGATTTCGCCCGAGTGGTGTGTAGACATTACGGACCTTGCGAGACACGCTAAGCGCTCCCAAAGGAGGCGGACGTGTCCCACGCAGAGCAAGACATCCGACAAAAACGGCAGGTGTTGGACTACGCGCGGCAGATCGGCAATGTGCGCAAGGCTTGTCGCTATTTCGGCATCGGCCGGGCGAGCTTCTACCGCTGGCGGCAACGATGTGATCGCGACGGGGAGGCGGGACTGGTCAATAAGCGGCCGGTGGCGCGCTTTCATCCGAGTACACACAAAGGGCAGGCGTTCGGGATGCATGCTGATCGATTCGGCCGACCTGCATCCCCGCGTTGCCTTTTGCTGTGTCCGGTTGAGAGGACAAGTCGAGAAACGACTTCCGGTTGATTACCCACAGGTTTTGAAAACGTTAGGTGATCATTTACGGAAGCGTCGATTAGATCTCGGTCTTCAGTGGAAACACGTCGCGGCTCTTATGGGGCAGAAGCAACGAACGTTGCCAATTGGTCACGCACACGCAGCGAGCCGGACGTCCGAGCGTGGCCGCCGATTCAGACCAAGCGCACTTGCGACACCAGCGGCGATGCCAACGGCGGCCAGCAGAAGGCCGTGCTTCATGACCTGCGCGGGTACGTGCGAAGCATTGGCGCCGAGCGCCATTCGGATGCCGATCTCACGGCGCCGCTCGGTCACCATATACGAGAGCACGCCGTATGTGCCGATGGCGGCGAGGAGTAACGCGAGGACTCCAAAGCCGCCGACGAGCTGCGCCAGGAGTCTCGGCCCCCGGATCGATTCAGTGAAGACCTCGTCCATCTCGCGCAGACGCGCGACTGGCACGGTCGGATCGACGTCGCGGACTACCCGTGTGATTGTCGGCGCCAGCGTCGCCAGTGCCAGCGTCGTTCGTGCGACCACGTGCATCGTGGTTGGCGAAATGGAGAGAAAGCTCGTGAGCGACGCACTCGAGACCTGATCGACGAGCGCGTAGACTTCCGCACGCACCGGCTGATCGATCCCCGTTTGCTTGACGTCCCGCGCGACACCAATCACCGTGAGCCACGGAGTGCTCCCGCCCGGGCGAAGCTGCTGCCCGATCGGATTCCGTCCCGTCCAATACGTTTTGGCCAGCGTCTCATTGACCACAACGACCCCGCCAGGCGACGCGACATCCGTCGACCTGCAGAGATTCTGCGGATTCGGGAATGCGGCAGCCGTGTGACCGGCGTGGGAACGGGCGCGCCCGCGATCGGACGCAGTGCGCACGAGCCCGGACGGGGTGCGCGGCGTCGCGGCACGCCCGTCCGGCGTGCGGGGCGCTCCTGCCGGTTCGCGGGGAGCTATTGCCGTCTGCCGGGGAGCTGTTGCCGTCCACCGGCGAGGTGTTGCCGGTGGCCGGGGAGCTGTTGCCGGTGGCCGGGGTGCCGTTGCCGGTGGCCGGGGAGCTATTGCCGGTGGCCGTCGAGCCGTTGCCGGTCGGCGGGACGCTGCTGCCGGTTTGCCATCACCTCCTGCCGCGTTGCGAAATTCACCGGGAGCGCGTTACATGCGCGTCATAAGTTCCGTGGGGCCACGACTTGCTGTCACCCCGGCAGCGTTACGTCAGCGGTACGCGGAGTTGTCTTGTACTTCGTCGCGAAATGTGGTGCACTCTCGTTGGCATGTGAATCGCACAGGCGCAACGGGGGACGCGATGAGCTTTCCGACCCTGCGAGTCGATCGTCATGAGCCGCTGCACTTTATCGTCGTAATGCTGGTGCTTGCGACGCTGGCGATCTGGATGGCGTGCATCACGCCGTGACGGACCTCCCGACGACGAACGCTGGCGTGTAGGACACCTTCTCCTATATCGTGAAGCAGCTGAACGATATCGGAGAGGAGACGGTCTGTGGCCAAGCATTCATCCAGGATTCTCGAACTTGCCCGGCGCGGCGCTTCGGTGCGGCTGCGCGAACTCCGTGACGAAATCCGCGACCTGATGGCACAGTTTCCCCACCTGCGAGGGGAGATCGGCGGCAGCTATCCAGTGCCCGAAGAGGCGGTGAAGCGGCGCGGCGGGCGCCGGCGCCGCGGCCGGATGTCGCCCGCGGCCCGCAAGGCGGCCAGCCTGCGGATGAAGAAGTACTGGGCGGCGAAGCGGGCGGCCGGCAAGTAACAGCGCCGGCCGCGTCAGGACGGTCTTACTTGCTCAGCATGATGTGCGACGACTTCTCGTTCTCCACGCACATCTCGTCGATGAGCTCCGTGTCGAGCGTGAGGTCCTGCGTCAGGTGCACCGTCCACGGCTTGGTGTAGGCCTTGGGGTCGTCGATGGTCACGTCGATCTTCAGGTGACCCCAGTCGGGCCGGCGGATGCGCTCCTGCAGCTTCGCCGCGCTGGTGATGAAGTTGCCGGCGACGTCGAGCCAGATGTCGTCGCGGAAACCGGCCGAGTCGATGACCAGCGTGTCGCCCTCCCAGTGGCCGGTCGAGTAGCCGTTCCACGCCGGATCCGGATCCTGCGGCAGCGGCCGTCCGTCGGTGAACACCTGACGGTAGGTCGCGTTGTCCTCGTCGAGCATGATGAGCAGACCGGGGATTTCGACCCACTTCTGCATATGCGGCAGCCCGTAGAGCCGCAGGAAGGTGTCGGGCAGGCAGCGCGCGTGCGGATCGTCCTTGGCGTTTTCGGCCATGCGCTTCTTCACGATCGCGGCGGTCTCGGGACGGTAGGGCGGACCGCCCGGCACGGCCTTCGCGATGTCCACGCCGTAGCGTGAGATCGGCAGCTCGATGTGGCACGACTGGAAGCTGCCGTCCTTGGCGGGCGGGCACGTCGCGCCGTCGCCGGTCAGCCACAAGCCGGAGAAATCGGGATGGCCGTCGGCCGTGCGCGGCGTCGGCGCTGCGAGATTCGGCTTGCCGTCGGGCGTCCGCGGCACGTGCGCGGTCGGATACTTCAGCCACTGGGCATACAGCGGCGTGGCGAAACAGAACGCGCTCGCGGCCAACACCGCGGCGCCGGCCGTCAACAGGCGGCGAACCATCAGTCCTCCCGAAGGGTGCCCACGCGGCGGCGATTGTACTCTCGCTACTAGAAGAAATCAGCCGGCGGCGTGCTTCGGGTTCGACGGCAAACTGAAGATCATGCGGCGGCAGCAGATGAACACGCCGGTGAACGCGAGCGCGGCCGGCACCAGCCCGGCCACGGCCCAGACCAACTCGGTCGCGCGGTTGAACCGTCCGAAGTGGAGCGCCGTCAGCCAGAACAGGCCGCCATCGACGACGCGATCGGCCGGATCGAGGCGCAGCAGGACGTCGAACAGCTCAGGCCGCGCGAGATAGAGCCCCGACAGCCCCCACATCGCGACGAACGGCAGAAACCATGCGCCGAGCGCGCTGTGTGCGTCCCAGTTGAGCCGCGGAACGCGCGCCCGCCACTCGATCGTCAGGCTCCGGCGCCAGTAGGCGAGACCGGGCCACCAGATGACGGCGCCCGTCAGCGCGAGCCCCAGCAGCGTCGCCGCGCCCACGGCGTTGACGACGTGGCCGGCGTCGCCGGCCAACCAGCTCTCGTGCAGCCGCACCAGCCATTCGACCGCTCGAGACGGCGGCAGGTCGTTGCGGAAGACGATCACGCTGCCCGAGACGCTCATCACCAGGACATACGCCGCGACGGCGGCGCCCAGCCAGAAATGCACCTGAAAGACGAATTGTCGCAGCCAGACCTTCTCCGGCCGCTCCAGCCACTGTCGCCACGTCAACGCGTTGCCCTCCGTGTTTCAGAACTTCGGCGCGCGCGGTGCGAAGGTTACGCGGACGCGTGGTATCTTGGTAGTGGATTTTGCCGCGTGCTGTGCCGCCTGTAGGCGTATCGAGCCTGTCCTGACTCGTTTCTCCTGAAGTCCAGCTTAGCAACGAGACGACATCCTGGCCGGATCCGTGGTGGAAACCGGAGCACGTGCCGTGCGATGCGCGGCGAAGGAGCGGGGAGCAATGGGTCGCAAGCTATACGTCGGAAACCTCCCGTACGAAACCGGAGAAGCGGAGCTGCAGGAGCTGTTCGCGCGCGCGGGCGCCGTCGAGAAGGTGACGGTCATGCGCGATGCGGCGACGGGACGGGCCCGCGGGTTCGGGTTCGTCGAGATGGGGTCGGACGAGGAGGCGCAGAAGGCGATCAGCGAGCTGAACGCGTATCAGCTCGGTGGCCGCGGCCTGACGGTCAACGAAGCCCGCCCGAAGACGTCGTCGGGCGGCGGCGGGCGGCAGGGCGGCGACGGAGGCGGCGGCTATCGCCGCCGGTCCGAGCCGCGCTGTTAGCAGCGCGGCGGACTGCAGAGTCGATGAGCGCCGCGCGCCAGACGGGGAAACCGGGTCGTCCGAAGAGTCCCGAGGGGACGCCTGCCAGCGGGCGCATCGTGCGTCTGCTGGTCGGGCAGAGCTTCGGCTTCATCAAAGGACCGCGCGGGCGCGAGATCTTCTTTCACCGCGCCGACGTGAAGGACGGCACGGCGTTCAACACGCTCACGGTGGGCGACGCCGTGACGTTCGACCTGATCGACGACGCGGTCAGCGGCGCGCGCGCCATCGGCGTGGCGCGCCGCCGCACCGCGACGCGGAAGTAGACGGAGACGATGATCGTCTCGTTCGGGTGCGAATCGGCCGCCGACCGTCGCGCGCTCGAGCGGTTCGTCGCCTTTCACTGGACGCACTACCGCGGCGACCCGCGGTACGTGCCGCTGCTCGACTACGAATACCTCGGGTCGCGCCTGCTCGGCATCACCGGGTTCTTCGAGGCGCGCAACCTCTTCTTCTCGCACGGCGACGCGCGTTTCTTCCTCGCGCTGCGCGACGGCGAGGT
The DNA here is from genome assembly GCA_964579765.1 of uncultured Bifidobacteriaceae bacterium. Taxonomy (GTDB): domain Bacteria; phylum Acidobacteriota; class Vicinamibacteria; order Vicinamibacterales; family CAVVIG01; genus DATNBT01. The sequence continues at coordinate 1,663 of CAZOIK010000325.1, read as the reverse complement.
CGTCGGCCGTTGCAACGCCTTCGTGAACCATCGCCACAACGCGCACGCCGCCGACGCCACGGGCTTCTTCGGCAACTTCGAGTGCGTGGACGACGAGGCGACGGCGCGGTCGCTGCTCGCGAGCGCCGAAGACTGGGTGCGCGCGCGCGGGATGACGGCGATCCGCGGCCCGCAGAACTTTCCCGTCAACGAGGCGACGCCCGGCTTCCTGATCGACGGCTTCGACTCGCGCCCCGTCGTCTACTACCACTTCAACAAGCCCTTCTACGCGCCGCTCGTCGAGCGCTGCGGCTACCGCCCGGTGATGCACTACCTCTCGTGGGAGTGCGACGTGCAGCACGGCGGCGCCGATGCCGCCTTCGGCGAGGCGTGCGCGAAGGTCGTCGCGCGATCGGGTATCACGATCGAGCCGTGGGGCGCGCGCCCGTACGCCACCCGTCGCCGCGAGATGTTCGAGGTCTACAACGACGCGTGGCACGACAACTTCGGCTTCGTGCCGTTCACCGAGCAGGAGTTCTTCACGATCGTGGACGACATGCGGCTGATCATGAAGGCCGAGCTGTTCGTCTTCGTGTACGTGCACGGCGAGCTCGCGGCGTTCTTCGGCGGCGTGCCGAATCTGTTCGAGGCGCTGGCGACCGGCGGCGCCGCGCGCGGGTCGGAGCTGCTGCGCGCCGCGCGGATGCTCGTGACGAAATCGCGCATTCGCGGCTTCCGCCTCGGCTATCTCGGCGTCAAGCGGCGATTCCGGCGGCTGGGCCTCGACGCCGTCGCGCTGTGGCGTCAACAGGAGGCGGCGCGGCGCCTGGGCTACGAGTACTGCGATCTCGGCTGGGTGCTCGAGACGAATCACCCCGTCATCCGCATGGCGGAACGCTTCGGCGCGGTCCCGTCGAAGCGCTACGCCCTGTTCGAGAAGACGCTCTGAGGCCGGGTGTATACTCAGGGCTCCCTGCTTTTCTGAGCTCTTAGGCAATTCTGCCCGAGCCCTCACCAAAGCCTCCGTGAGGGTACGCGTGATCCATCGTCCTGCCGGTATTGGTGCGTTCGAGTTTGCCGTGCTCGCGTCGTTGCGAGCCTCGCAGTTGTGCCGCGGCTGTCTGCCGCGCATCGACGGCGAGCACACGGTCGCGGTCACCGCGCAGATGGAAGTCGCGGGCGGCACCGTGTCGTCGGTGCAGGCGACCCCCGGGGCGGCCGAAACGCCTGCCGACGTCGCCGCGGACGAACCGTCGCTCGACGCGGCGGGGCTCTGACGTGTCGGCGACACCGCGAGTTCATCTCGTCAACCCCAGCGACATCTCCTTTGGCGTGGCCGTCATCACGCCGCGCTGGCTCTACGTCCTCGCGGCCGCGACCGGGCACCGCTGGGGCGATCCGCACATCGTGGACGAAACGCTCGCGCCGGTGGAGCTCGAGGCCATCGCGCCGGGCGACGTCGTCGGCATCGGCATACACACCGGCAACGCGCTGCGCGGGTATGAAGTCGGACGCCTCGCGCGCGCGCGCGGCGCGTGGGTCGTGTTCGGCGGCATTCACGCGACGCTCTATCCGCAGGAAGCGCACGAGCACGGCGGCGCGCACGCGGTCGTGCGCGGCGACGGCGACGTCATCTGGGCCAGTGTCGTGAGGGACTGCGTGGCGGGCACGCCGCACGAGCTCT
>CAZOIK010000324.1:0-10394 GCA_964579765.1 uncultured Bifidobacteriaceae bacterium | reverse complement strand
GTCTGGTCCGCCGGGCTCGTGCGCTTCGCGCCGGCGTTGGCCTTCCGTGTCGCGCCACCCGCGTGGTGGGTCGTCGCGCTCTATTACGTCGCGCTCGTCGTGTGGTGGCGATCACGCAAAGCCGTCTACTCCGCGATTTCGGCGATCTCCGCGTTGACCGTCGTCTTCTCGGCGATCTGGATCCTCGCCGAGCCCTGGGCGTGGTTCGCCGCGCGAGGGGACGGCCGGCTGCACGTGTCGTTTCTCGACGTCGGTCAGGGCGACGCCGCGCTCATCCGCCTGCCGCGCGGCTCGACGCTACTCGTCGATGCCGGCGGACTCGTCGGCGCGTCGAGCTTCGACATCGGCGATCGCGTTGTCGCGCCGGTGCTGCGGGCGGCCGGCGTGCGGCGGCTCGACTGTCTCGTGCTGACGCACGGCGATCCCGATCACATCGGGGGCGCCGGGGCGATCGTGGACGAGTTTCGGCCGCGGCGGATCTGGGAGGGCGTGCCGGTGCCGCGGTTCGAGCCGATGAACGCGCTTCGCGCGGCGGCAGTGGCGCGCGGGCTCCCGTGGACGGCCGTGACGGCCGGCGAGGCCGTGCGGCTGGACGACGTCGAGATCGACGTGCGCCATCCGCCGCCGTCCGACTGGGAGCGCCAGCGCGTCCGCAACGACGACTCGATCGTTCTCGAACTGCGCTGGCGCAACGTGTCAATCGTCCTCACCGGCGATATCGGCAAAGCCGTCGAGCGCACGCTCGCGCCCCGATTCGCGCCCGCCGGTCTGCGCGTCGTCAAGGTGCCGCACCACGGCAGCCTGACGTCGAGCACGCCCGAGTTCATTCGCGCGCTCGCGCCGCGCGTCGCCGTCGTCAGCGCCGGCCGCAGCAACCACTTCGGCCACCCCGCTCCAGAAGTCCTCGAGCGCTACCGGGACGCCGGCGCGCAGATCTTCCGAACCGATCGCGACGGGGAGGTTGACGTCGTGAGCGACGGCTCATCGCTGGCGGTGCGCACGCATGGGAAATGAGAAACCACGAAGGCACGAGGCTTCTCAGCTCGTCTGCACCTGTTGGGCGTCGATCAGTTGGCGTGCCATACGGCGGAGGCGGGGAAGCCGGACGTTGAAGACGACGGCGCCGGCCATGCAGACGGCGCCGCCGATCATGACCGTGTGCGGCGCGCCGATGCGCTCGGCGACGGATCCTTCGACGAGCGCGCCGATCGGCATCATGCCCATGAACATCATGGCGTAGACGGCCATCACGCGCCCGCGCATATGGTCGGGCACCATCGACTGGACCAGCGTGTTGGTGGCCGCGGCCTGCGTGATGAGCGACATGCCGACGACGAAGAGCAGGCCGGCCGACAGCCAGAAGCTGGTAGACCCGGCGAACAGCGTCAGCGCGACGCCGAACGTGAGCGCCGACGCACCGACGAGCCGGCCGAGGCCGCGGATGGTCGAACGCGAGGCGAGCGCCAGGGCGCCGGCGAGCGAGCCGACGCCGGCCGACGCCATCAGCAGCCCGAGTCCGCGGGCGCCGCCGTGCAGAATCGTGTCGGCGAAAATCGGCATCAGCGTGCTGAAGGGCTGCCCCGCCAGGCTGAGCAGCCCCATCATGAGCAGCAAATCCCGCACGGGCATCGTATCGAGCACATACCGGTAGCCGTGCGTCACGCCGGCGAGCGCCTTCGACGGGTGATCCGTCTGCATGCGCGGCGGCAGCTGCATCAGGAGCAGCCCGGCAATCACCGCGATATAGCTCAGCGCGTTGAGCAGGAAGCACCAGCCCTCGCCGACCGCGGCGACGAGCACGCCGGCCACCGCCGGTCCGATGGCGCGCGCGCCGTTGACGATCGACGAGTTGAGCGCGATGGCGTTGACGAGATCGTCCTTGCCCACCATCTCGACGACGAACGCCTGGCGCGCGGGCACGTCGAACGAGTTGACGACGCCGAGCGCGGACGCCAGGGCGAGGACGTGCCACACGTGCACGCGTCCCGTGAAGACGAGCGTCGCCAGAATCAGGGGGAGGATCATCGAGGTGGTCTGCGTCAGCACCAGGATGCGGTGACGGTTGAAGCGATCGGCGACGGTGCCGCCGATCGTGCCGAGGAAGAGCACGGGGATCTGGCTGGCGAACCCCGCGACGCCGAGCAGTGCCGCCGATCCCGTCAGCCGGTAGACGAGCCACGCCTCGGCGACGGACTGCATCCACGTACCGACGAGCGAGATGAGCTGACCGGAGAAGAAGAGACGGTAGTTGCGGTGGCGAAGCGCGCGCGCGGAGCGCGTGATCGAGAAGCCGTGGGGCACCAATCGAGTATTCTACAGCCCGATGCCGCGCGTCGGCCTTCCCCCGAAATCCGCGCAATCGAAAACAGGCGGCGGTTCGTCGGCATCGTCGGCGCAGCTGCTGACCGTCGCGGCCGCCGCGCTCGCGTTTCGCGGCGCGTCGGCGCTGGTGAGCGCGTTCTGCGCGTGGGTCTGGCCGCGCGGACGCGTCGAGGTCCCGTCGTTTGACTTCGGATTGGCGCCGCCGCTGACGGCGGAGGTCGATGGCCTGATCGGCCGCTGGCTCGCCCGTCCGGTCACGCCGGCGCTCGTCATTGCGTGGCTCGCGTTCGCGGGCGGCATGGCGATGCTGCTGCTCGTCGCGCGTCTGGATCTCGACGGCGAACACGCCGACGGCGCGGTGCTGCTCGCGGCGGTCTTTCCATTTGCGTTCGTCGTCGGCCGCCGTCCGGAGGACGCGCTGTTTCTGCTGTTCGTGCTCGGCGCGTTCTACGGTTTCCGCCGGCAGCTGTGGATCGTCGGCGCCGTGTCGGGCGCGCTGGCGACGGCGACGCTTCCGGCGGGCATCCTGATCGTGCCCGCGCTGGCCTGGACCGGCTTCCGGCAGCCCGGCGCGCGGCGGCTGTGGACTACGGCTGCGCTCGTGCTGGCCGCGCTCGGCTTCGGCGCGGAGCTCGCGTATCTCTACTATCGCGCCGGCCCTCCGGGTGGATGGGCGGGCGCGACGGCGCGCTGGGGATTTCACCTCGGGCAGGCGCCGTGGCTCTCGCTGCAGCGGCTCGTGACGTCGCATCCATCGCCGGCCGACGCGCTGAACGGCGCGGTGACTGCGCTCGCGCTCGCGAGCATTCCGTTCGTCTGGTGGCGGCTCGACGGCGGCTATGCGATCTACATGCTCGCGATGCTGTGGCTGCCGCTCACATCGGGCGGATACGACGATCTCGGCCGCACGTGCGCGCTGCTGTTCCCGCTGTTCGTCCTCGTCGCCAGCATCCGCGCCCGGGCGGTGGTCGTCATCGCCGCGGTGACGTCGGCGATGTTCTACGCGCTGGCGCTGGCGATGTATTGACGTGACGTGTGGGGGGCGGCCTCAGCCGGCCGTCCGCCTGAAGGCGGACCCACATCTGCTACAACACCCGCTCGATCCGCCGATCCGGGACGAGCCAGATGAGCGCGACCAGCGCGTAGAACACCCACGCGAGTTCGTGCCACGCGAGCGTCGAGAGGATCGCCGTCACATAGAGCGCCAGCGAGATGTTGCCCTTGACGTCGCCGCCGACCGCGGCCTTGAGCTTCGAGCGGGCGCCCTGGGCGTGGATGATCGTGCGCACGAGAATCGTGTAGGCCAGCGCCGCGCAGAGCAGCACGCCGCCGTAGACCGCCGTCGGCAGCGGATCGCGCGGGTGCTCGCCCATCCAGTTCGTGGCGAAGGGCACGAGCGACAGCCAGAAGAGCAGGTGCAGGTTGGCCCACAACATGCCGCCGCTCACGCGATCGACGACGGAGAAGAGGTGGTGGTGGTTGGTCCAGTAGATGCCGAGGTAGACGAAGCTGAGGACGTAGGCGCAGAAGGTCGGGCCGAGCAGGCGCAGCGCCGTCCAGTCGGCGCCCCCCGGCACGCGCAGCTCGAGGACCATGATCGTGATGAGGATGGCGACGACGCCGTCGCTGAACGCCTCCAGCCGGTTCTTGTGCACGCGGTATGGTAAAACGGATGGCGCGTATGACCGCCGACGACATCGTCCATCTCGCGAAGAAACACACCATCTTCGAGTGGTCGGCCCAGGACCCGATCGCGCCGCTGCCGGTCGCCCGGGGGCAGGGTGTGTATTTCTGGACGACCGACGGCCGGCGCTATCTCGACTTCAACAGCCAGCAGACGTGCGTCAACATCGGCCACGGCAACGCGCGCGTCGCGCGCGCGATTGGGGAGCAGGCCGCCACGCTTGCCTACGTGCACCCGCATCTCGCGACCGAAGCGCGCGCGCAGCTGGGCGCGAAGCTCGCGACGCTGACGCCCGGCGACATCGACGTCTTCTTCTTCACCAACAGCGGCGCCGAGGCCAACGAGAACGCCTTCAAGATCGCGCGCGCGTTCACCGGTCGGCAGAAGATCCTCGCGCGCTACCGCTCGTACCACGGCGCGACGGCCGGCGCCATCAACGCGAGCGGCGAGCCGCGGCGCTGGAGCCAGCCCGCGCTCCCGGGGTTCGTGCACGTCCTCGATCCGTATCACGGCGTCGAACGCGGCTGGGAGCCGGTGGACGAAGCGCTCGCGCACCTCGACGAAGTGATCCAGCTCGAAGGGCCGCACACGATCGCCGCGTTCATCCTCGAGACGGTCACCGGCACCAACGGCATCCTCGTCCCGCCCGACGGCTACCTGCAGGGCGTGCGTGCGCTCTGCGACAAGTACGGGATCCTGATGATCTGCGACGAGGTCATGTCGGGCTTCGGCCGCACCGGCGCCTGGTTCGCCGTCGATCACTGGCAGATCGTCCCCGACCTGTTGACGATGGCGAAGGGGTTGACAAGCGCGTACGTGCCGCTCGGCGCCGTGGGCATGCGGCAGCACATCGCGGATCATTTCCGGGCGGCGCCGTTCCCGAGCGGGCTGACGTACAACAGCCATCCGGTCGCGTGCGCGGCGGCGCTGGCGACGATTGGCGTGATGGAGGAGGACGACCTCGTCGATCGCGCGCGCCACACGGGACGGCTCATGGCGGATCTGCTGACCGAGCTCGCGACGCGTCATCGGTCGGTCGGCGCCGTGCGCTCCATCGGGCTGTTCGGCATCGTCGAGCTCGTGAGGAACCGGACGACGCTCGAGCCGATGGCGCCGATGAACGGGACGTCGGCCGAGATGGCGGCCGTCGCGCGGTTCTTCCGCGACAACGGCCTGTTCACGCTCGTCCGCTGGAACTACTTCTTCACCAGCCCGCCGCTGTCGATCTCCGAGTCCGAACTGCGCGACGGCTTCGAGATCATCGACCGCGCCCTCGAGATCACGGACGCCGCCTGCCTGTAGTGCAGGCCTTCAGGCCTGCCCGATGCCGGTCACCGCGACGTATTCTTCGGCGGCCACTCGGGCCACGTGTTGCCGGCGGTCGCCTCGATCGCAATCGGTCCTTCGAGCGAGAAACCCGGTACAACTCCGGGTGGCGGAGGCGGCGGCACCGGTTGATGATCCGCTTGCGTGGTGCACCGCATCTCGTTCCAGCCGACGTGACAGGTGAAGTGCTTGTAGAAGGTCGGCAGCTCGCCGTCGCCCCAGTCCTCGTGCAGGAGGTTGAACGTCAACGTGTCGCCCCGCAGCTGGACGTCGTCGAGCGCGGCCATCGTGTAGGTGTTGTCGCACGTGCCGCAGACCATGCCGCGCAGCGCGGCGCCAACCTTGCGGATGATGAAGTACTGCTTCGGCGCGCCGACGCCGAACCCGAGCCAGACGCCGACGACGTCTTTCGGGGTCAGCGACGACTTCCACGGTCCGGGTGGGATGTAGCCGCGGGCGAAGCCGCCGCCGCCACCCCCGCCGCCGGGCCCGCGTCCGCGCTGCAGGGGCGGCACGGTGCGGCTCTTCGGAATCGTCGTGACGACGACCGGCAGCGGATCCGGCCCGCGCGGATCCTTGATCATCGTGTACGAGAACGCCTTGCGGCCGCCGGGCGCGCCGCTGGTGCCTGTGACGACGAGCGTGCCGTTGTCGAACCTGGCCGTGGCCTTGTCCTTGTACGCCGTGCTGCCGTCGGCCTTGACGTGCGTCACCTCGAACGTCAGGCCGTTCGGGCCCAGCGTCCCGTCCACGAACGCGAGCGTCGTCGCGTCGGCGCACCAGGTGCAGGCGATGCCGCGCACCTTGTCGCCGCGGATCGAAAACTCGTAGGTCTGCGGCTGGCCTCCATCGGTTCTCCAGCCTCCGCGGTAGTCGTCCGCGTTCTGGGCGGCGGCGCCGGCGGCGGTGGCGAGGATCGCAGCGAAGACGGCAAGCACTTTCATGCGCGCCAGTGTAGCCCAACGTGCACGACCCCCCGCCGTCGAGCACGGCTGAGGCCGAATTCCCGTCGCCGGCGTCCAATCGTCAGGCGGGCCATAGGGCCTGCCGATTGCGAGGACGCATGCGGAACTGGCTCATCGTCGGCATCGTCTCGGCTGCGGTCGTCGGCGGCGGTATCTGGGTGGAAGCGCAGGCGCCGCACGTGCCGGAACAGCCGCAGGAGATCATCTCGGGCGCCGACATCGGTTTCCGCGTGGACCGCTGGGACGGCGACACGCCGGTCGGCCGCATCGTCGTCCGGCACGACGGGCAGTGGGTTGAGGTGAGGCTGCCTGTGTCACCGCGGCGTCTGACCGTGAGGTGAGCCGGGGCAGCGACCGCGGCCCTGGCTGGGCCGCGCTGCGCACAGTGGTGTCTAACGCCACCATGACACGCCGTGTCATCGCGTGCGCCGCCCTTGCCGGGCTCACGGCGTGCGGTCCGCACCGGGTCGCCGTCGATCCCTCCATCGCGGCGCGCGCGACCCTCGCCCGGGCGGGCGCGAACGTGCGCGCGGGCTGCTTCGACTGTCTGAGCGAGGCGCTCAGCCAGTACGAATCGGTTCGCGGCGTGCCGGCCGTCTCGAGGGACGCCACGGCCGGAGCCGTTCGCGCCTCCTCGCTGCTCGCGCTTCGCGAGCGCGAGCTGGGCATGACCGACAGCGGCTACCTCGAGCGCGCCCGATCACTCGCGGCTACGACGCCCGAGGTGCAGAGCGCGGCAGAACCGCTGCTGGCGATCATCGACGCGATGCCGTGGCGTGTCGGCGCCGGGCGGTCGAACCGCCCCGACGCTCCGCTGGCGATCTACACGAATCGAGAAGCCCGCGCCGCCGAGCTCCGCGCGTCGGCAGATCGGGACGAGCTGTCCGCCTACACGTGGATCGCGTATGCGTGCCAGTCGGGCGTTGCGCGGTCGATGACCGACGCCGACCTGAGCGCGGCGATCCCGTCGTTTGCGGCGACCACGCTGATTCGCTACGCGCTGGCGACCGTCTGCGGAACGGCCCGGCCCGGCGCGCTCGACGACATCGTCTCCGCGGAGCCGCGCTTCAAGGAAATCGCGTTTCACCAGGGCCTCGCCGCGATCGGGGCGCGTCGCCTGGACGACGCAGACACGAAGTACCGCGAGGCGTATGCGTGGCGCGAGACGTGGCCGGCGGTGACGCTCGCCGTTGCCGACGTCGCCATGACCGGAGAGGACTTCGCGACGGCGTTCGAGTTCTACGAGCGCACGTTGACGCTGGCGCCGCTCGACCCGCAGGCGCTGCTCGGCACGCTGCGCGCGCTGTCGTATCTCGATCGCTACCAGGACGCGCTCGACGTCGCCGACCAGCTGCTCGCGATTCAGCGCTATCCGGGCGACGCGCGCTACTGGCGCGCCTACAACGAGCTGAGCATGCGCCGCTATGACGACGCGTGGACGGACATCGAGCTCGCGGACCGGTCGCTCGTCAACAGCGACGTGCCGAAGCTCGCGGGCATCATCGCGATCGACCGCAAGGATCTTGACGTCGCCCGGCAGAAGCTCGAGCTGTCGCAGCAACGCAACGCCAACGACTGTCAGACGGGGTACTACCTGCATCTGGTGTTGACCGAGCAGCGGACGTGGGAGCGCGCGGCCGCGGTGGCTCAGGGCGCGGGGCTGTGCTTCGATCTCGAGATCAAGCTGACGCGGGACGAGGTCGCGCGCCTTCAGGCGTCGGATGCGGCGGAGGCGCGGAAGGCCAGGCTTGTCGCCGCACGCGAACAGCGCATCTCCGCCGATACGCGCATGCGCGCGAACTGCTGGTACAACGCCGCTGTCGCCAGCTACAACCTGTCGAAGCCAGACGACGCGCGGGAATTTGCCAGCCGGCTGATCGACGACGAGCAGTTCGGCGATCGCGCGCGGCAGATCCTGCAGAGGCTGACGCGGCCCGGCAGGTAGTGTCCGCCTTCAGGCGGACGTCCGGCTGACGCCGGACACTACTTATCCGACAGCACGAAATACAACGCAATCGGCGCGGCGAGGACGAGCGCGCCGAGCGCGAGCGCGACGGGGACGAGCAGTGGCGCGCCGGGCGCGTCGGCGAGCGTCGTGCTCGACCATCCCGAGAGGAGGCCGTGCAGCGCCGGCCACGCGATCCAGGCCGCCGCGGCCGCGCCGGCCAGCGCGAGCACGACGGCGACGCCCTCTGCGACGGCGACCGGACGCGACGCCTCGCGAATGGCGTCCTGCCGCGCGCGCATCTCCGTCCGCCACCACATCTGTCCCGACGACGGGACGCTGGCCTCCTGCCACGCGGCGTCGTGATCCTGCTGGATTGCCGAGGCCACGACGACGACGTCCGCGCAGATCGCGCACGAGGCGACGTGCTCGGCGAGATCGCGGTCCACGCGATCGGGCCAACGCGCCGACGCGAGCGCGTCGAGCACGTCGGCTTCGCGAGGACAGTCGAGCCGTGTGGTGCCGGCGCGCCCCAAGGCAGGCCTCACGGCCTGCACTACATCTCGAAGGCGCATCATCGCGCGCCTCCAAGAGCGGCCGCGAGCCGCCGGCGCGCCCGGAAGAGCAGGATCTTGACGCTGCTTCGGCGCAGGCCGAGCGTGCCGGCGATCTCCTCGTGCGACGAGCCCTGCGCGTAGGCGAGCCACAGCAGCTCGCGTTCGCGCGGCTTCAGCCGTGCCATCGCGCGGGCCAGATCCGTGCGCCGCGCGGCCTCCTCGGCGACGTCGCGGGCGTCGGCCAGCGCGCCGCGGCTCTGATCGTCGGCGAGCGGCACGCTCACCACGCCGTGCGTGCGGCGGTGCCGATCGTGCGCGAGATTGGTCGCGATGCGGAACAGGTAGTTGCGGCGATGCGTGTCGCTGTCGAACGCCCGCCCCGCGCGGAGAAACCGGTAGTAGCTTTCCTGCAGCAGGTCGTCGGCGGCGGCGCGGTCGCCCGTGATGCGCGCGAGGTAGGCCCAGACCTCGCGGGCCGTGCGGTCGTAGAACGCGCGGAACGTCTGCTCGTCCATCTGGAGCGCGTCTACGGCCTCGGACGCAATCCGGTCGAGGCGTTCGACGTCACTGAGCGTCACACCGCGCGAGAACATGTCGGTCTCATGATAGGGCTACGAGGTGTGGTTCGCGCCGCCGATGTCCGACGAGGGTCGCGCGGGAAACAGGCCCAGCCGGTGCGAGAGTCCGTACGCCGCAATCGCGGACACGAAGAAGCCCGCGCCGACGGCGATGGCCGCGGCCCCGAGGACGAACAGCGGGATCTCGCCGTCCGCGAAGAGCTCCGTGCCGGCGAGCCGATGGCTCGCGAAGATCAGTCCCGCGCCCAGAAACGCGACAACCAGGCCGGCCTGCACCGACCAGAGGATGCGGCCGAACGGCGCCCCGAGCGACTTCGGGCCGGCGTCGAGCGGAATCGGCGCGGCTTCGAGGAACCGCCGGCCCGCCGGCGACTGCATGTAGGCGAGCAGATCCTCGTTGGAGGTGAGCCGATCCATGAGCTTCGTGTGCGTCTCGACGTGCGTGGCCGTCATGCGCTGCCACTTGCGCTGCTCGATCACCGTGCGGATGATCCACGCGATCGTGACCACGATGGCCAGAAAGATGATGATGCCGGTGCCATAGCCAAAGGCGTTGTCAACGGTCCGGAGCGCCGCGACGCGCGGGTCGTTGTAGTCGTACTGGCGCCGGTTGTTCTCGCGAAACCCGGCGAGGAAGAACCCGGGGTTGTGCGCGATCTCCGGATGCTGCTCGAGAAATTCGGCGAGTGCAGGGTACGGCTCGAGATAGCTGGCGTTGCTCAAGAGGGTGGGGTCGAGGGCGAGCACCTGGCCGAGTGACGGCGGATACTGCTGCAGGATCTCGCCGAGGCGCCGCTGCGTCTCGCCCGCGTTCGCGTTCACGTCCCCGGTGGCAGCGCGACTGGGCGCGTTCTGCCGAAGCGTCCGGCCGCCTCGGGCTGGCGGTTCCGGCGGGGCGGCCCGGCCGCCCGGCGGCTGGGCCGCGGCCGCCACGGCCAGAGACAGGCACCCCCACATCAGGCATCCGCGCATGGCGTGCTTCATACCCTGTGATTACGGGCGGCGCGGCGCGGGGTT
>CAZOIK010000323.1:0-12507 GCA_964579765.1 uncultured Bifidobacteriaceae bacterium | reverse complement strand
GCGCCGCCCGAGTGCTGCTGCTGGCGGGCCGACGCGCGGCGCTGGCGCGCGTGCTCCTGCTGCTGGAGGCGCGCGAGCTCCGGCCGCTTCTCGGCGAGCTCGTCCACCTGGCGGTCGTTGCCCTGCTGCTCGGCGCGCTTCTGCATCTCGTACTGATTCGCGAGCTTGTCGAGCTCGAGCTCGAACAGGTCCGCGAGATCGTCGGAGAGCTGGTTGCCGCCGCCGCCCCCACCGCCGCCGCCGCCCTGCCGGACCTGCACCTCGTAGTTCTCTTCAGCGTCCTGCAGGAGCTTGAGGGCCTTCTGCTCGGGTGTGAGCGCCTCTTTCGGCTGCTGCGCCTTCAGATCGCTCTCGGCCGTCTTCATCTCCGCCGACGCCTTCGGCAGCGCCTCGGCGATCGCCTTGAACCCGGGATCGATGTCGCCGACGCGCGCCTGGATCTTGCCGACGAGCTCGTCCACCTGCGCGCGCAGCTTCGCCTGCGCGAGATTGAGGAACACGACGTTCTCGCGGAACTTGTCCTTGCTCAACTTGTCTTTGTCGCGGACGACGTTGAACGTCGCGGCGACGATCTGCCGCTGCTGCTCGGAGAGCGCGTTGACGTCGCCGCCCCCGCCGCCCCCGCCGCCGCCGGCCTGCGACGCCGCCGCCTTGTAGTCCTTCCTGAACGGACGCACGTTCACGAAGTAGATGTCGCTCGTCGTCGTCTTCGGGCCGTCAACGCCGTTGTTGTCGGTTGCCTTCGCGTAGTACGAGACGAAGTCGCCCGGCTTCACGTCCAGCTCTTCAAGATAGATCGTGTGGCCGGCCTGTACTTCCTGCAGCGTCTTGTCGCCCTTGAAGAGCGACACTGTTTTTTCCGCGCCGCCGTTGACCGAGTAGAAGAGCGTCAGCTCCTTGATGCCGAAATCGTCGTTGGCTTTGGCTTCGGCGAACACTTCTTCGACGGGCGTCGCGTTGGTGTCGCGGCCCGGCTTGTCGAAGCTGACGACCGGCGGCTGATCCTTCAAGACGTCGATCGTGTACTTCTGCGACGCGTCCACCTGCTCGCCGTGCGGCCCGGCGAGCGCGATGCGATAGAAGCCCTCGTCCTTGATCGTGAACTTGCCCGTGAGCGTGCCGTCGGCCTGCTTCGTCAGCCCGCCGCCCGCCGCGTCGTTGACGACGATGTTGCCCGAGGGCGTCGCCATGGTCGGCGTCACCGTGAGCCAGACCTCGGTGCCCTTGATGGCGGCGACGTCGCCGCCGACGTCGATCTTCTGCACGGGCAGGTGCGTGTACGCGGGGAAGTGATACTCGAGCTGCAGCTTGCCGACGGTCGGCAGGTCGAGGACGCTGAGCGTATAGGTCGGCGATTTCACGCCGTTCGACTCGACGTAGTACTCGGTGCTCTTGTCGAGGTGGAAGAGCATGCCCTCGAACGCCGACGGGTTCGCGCCCGCGACGAGCGGAATGCGCTCGAAGTTCGCGCCCTGCGAGCTGCGCGTCATCACGGCCGCGTCCTTCGACGCGAAGCCGACCAGGCGCGCCGTGATCTGCTGATCGGATCCGCGCGGGATCTTCGTGTCGCGCGGCGTGACGTCGATCGAGTACGGGCTCGACTTCGAGGCGGCGCGCGTGACGACGAGCAGCGCCGACAGGCCCTGGCGCAGGTACGCGGGGCCGAGAATGACGAGCAGCAGGGACGCCGCCGCGACGCCGAGGAGCACCAGGGCGTGCTGCTTCGCCGCGCGCTTATCGACGTGGTGGCCCGTCATCGCGTGGCGGCACTGCTCGATCGCCTGATCGACCAGCTTGTCCACGAGCCCCTGCGAATGATCCTGCGACATCATCGACCCGGAGGTCGCTTCGGTCGCGCTCAGGATCGCCGCTTGCAGCGTCGGATCCTGCTCCTCGAGGTACATCGCCACCTGCGTGTCCGTGACGCGTCGGCGCATCGGCAGGACGAGGAACAGCCAGGCGAGGGAGGCGAAGACGGCGAACGCGATGATGCGGAACGCGATGATCGCGCCGGGCGAGAAGCGCAGCGCCTGCAGGCTCGACGCCGACAGGAACAGCGCCACCAGCGTGCCGGCGATGACGAGCACCACGCCGCGGATGGCGAGGCGCTGGCGCCAGCGGTTGCGCACCGAGCGAATGACTGCGAGGAGTTCAGCCCGACGATCCATCGGCGCCCCCAGATGCCGCAGGCCTGAAGGCCTGCACTACATGTATAGAGTTTATAAGAACTTTTCGCCGTGCGAGAGCTGATTCGACACCACGGTTTCCGCGGCGAGGAGCAGCAAACCGGCGACCAGCAGGTACCACCAGAAGCTCTGCCTGCGTTCGGCGTCCTTGATGTCGATCTGCTCGGCTTCGGCGCCGGTCGGCAGGGCCGACGCGGGCGTCGCGCTCGCATGGCCCGTGACCGCCGCGACGAGCTCGGCGGGATCGATCGGCGTCAAGTCTTCCTCGGCCGGATCGATGTTGACGGCGATCGCCTGCGGCGCGAAGCTGCCCGCGCCGCCGGCCGCGGGACGCACTTCGTAGACGCCCTGTTCGTCGAGCTCGAGCGGCCCGTTCTGCGCGACGCGCTTGCCCGCCGGCGTGACGACGACCCAGTTGGCGCGCGACTTCGTGAGCGACTGCACGTCCACCACCGCGCCGACGGTCTGCCATTCGTGCGGCGTCTCGAACTGCGCGAGGTACTTCACGATCTGGTGCACGAGCGGCAGGTAGACCGGCTTGAGCGGCAGATCGCTGTACGACGCGTCGAGCGCCGACGCCCACACGATCACGCGGCCGGCGCCGACCTTCCGCTCGATCGCCGCCGGCGCGCCGTCGTCGAAGCGCGCGAGCACCTTGTCGCCCGGCGCCGGGTCGATGCGCCGGTACTTGTAGATCTGCGCGGCGGAGAAGTCGCCGCTGCGCGGCGCCTTGAAGATCTCGAAGATGAAGTGGCCGTGATCGAGGAAGCCGAGCGTCGCGCCGCGGCCCGACGTCCGATCGACCGTCATGCCGAGCGTTCCCGGCAGCAACTCCTTCTCGCCCTGCGGCCACGTCGTGTGCTCGCCGGCCGCGATGAGCAGGCCGCCGCCGCGGCGGACGTACTGCGTGAGCGCGCCGTTGGCCGCCGCCGGCGGAAAGGCGACGTCGTTCAAGACCACGACCGCGCGCTTCTCGAAGTTGCTCGGCGAGACCCGCGTCACCGGCATGACGTCGGTCTGGAAGACGGGCGCGGTGCTCACGCCGAGCGCCTTCGTCAGGTAGAGCGACGAGTCGCGATCGGGGCTCTCGACGACGAGGATCGACACGGGGGCGCCCGGCGACACCGTGAAGTGGAACGTGTTGTCGGCCGGCAGCTGGTCGTTGCCGGCGCGTACTGTGCCTTTGACGATCGGCTTGTCGAGCGTGAACTGCGTGAAGGTGACCGACGCGGCGGCGCGCGGGCCGACGTGCACCTGCTGCGACTGAATCGGCCGGCCTTCGACGTCGAGCGAGACGGGCACGTCCTGGGGCATCGAGCCGCGGTTGGCGACACCCGCCGTGACGGTGACGCGCTCTTCATTTGCAAACGACTGGCGCGAGAACGTCACCGACGGCACGGCGAGGTTTTGCGCGTCCGGCGTGGCGACCGACACCGGCGTCACCGTGTAGCCGTCGGGGAAGTGGACGTCCTCGGAGCCGCTCCAGCCGGCGCGCTGGAAATCGCTGACGAGGACGGCTTCGCGACGCCGCGCCGTCGAGCGCAGCAGGATGCTCTCGGCGAGTTTCAAGGCCGGGCCGAAGCGCGTCGAATCGGCGTCCACCGCCGCCGCGTCGATCGCCGCGTCGAGCCGCGGACGGTCGGACGTCGCGCGCATGCTCTCTTCGGCGTTGCGGTCGAAGAGGACGAGCGTCGCCTTGTCGGTCGGGCCGAGCGAGGCGACGACCCGGCGCGCGGCGGCCTTGGCGTTCTGCCAGTGATCGCCGTAGCCCATGCTCGCCGAGTGGTCGAGCAGGATGACGACCTCGCGGCTGCCGCCGAGCGCCGCGGCGGCCGCGACCTCGCGCCTGAGGAACGGCCGCGCGAACGCCATCACGATCAGGAGCAGCGCCGCGCACCGCATCGCCAGCAGCCCCCAGTGCCGGATCCGCCGCCGCCGCACCGACTGATACGGGATCTTCTGCACGAACATCAGCGACGGGAACTCGACGACGCGCGATTTCTCGCGCTGAATCAGGTGCACGAATATCGGAATGCCGATGGCGGCCGAGGCGATCAAAAAGAGCGGCGTCAGAAATGCCATATGGATGTCGGCAGGCCTGAAGGCCCTGCACTACACGAGACGCCCCTCATCTCACCCGCATCATTCTCTCGCGCGCCGACAGATAGCTGAACAGCGCGCGGTCGAGAGGTTCGGACGTGTTCGCGAGCATGTAGTCGATGCGCACTTCGGCGAACTTCGTCTTCAGCGCCTCGATGTGGCTCTGAATCAGCCGGCGGTATTCGTCGCGGAACGACTCGGGCACCACCGGAATCTGCTCGCCGGTCTCGAGATCCTGAAAGCTCGACGCGTTCTCGAAACCGAAGTCCACTTCGGCCGGATCGAGCACGTGGAACGCGATCAGGTCGTTGCCGAGGAAGTGCAGCGGCTTGATCGCTTCGAGCACCGCCGACGGGTCTTCGTAGAAGTCCGAGATGAGCACGATCAGGCTGCGGCGCTTGAAGTGCTCGGCCATCCGCGTGAGCGGCCCGGTCATCTCGCCGCGCCGCTCGGCCTTCGCGCGGTCGAGCGTGTGCAGCACGACGTTGAAGTGCTTCGCCGACGGCGGCACGTAGCTGACGATGTCGCTGTCGAAGGTGATGCAGCCGACGCGGTCGCGCTGCCGCTGCGCCAGATAGGCGAGGCACGCGCCGAGATAGCACGCGTACTCGAGCTTGGTCACGCCTTTGCTCGCGAAGCTCATCGACTTGGAGATGTCGAGGACGACCGAGAAGTTCGCGTTCGTGTCGGCCTCGTACTGTTTGATGTAGTAGCGGTCGGTGCGCGCGTACAGCCGCCAGTCCACGCGGCGGATGTCGTCGCCGGCGACGTAACCGCGGTGCTCGGCGAAATCGACCGAGGCGCCGAAGTACGGCGCGCGGTGCAGGCCGTTGATGAAGCCGTCCACCACGGTCCGCGCGAGGAGCTCGAGGTTGCCGATCCGCGCAAGGATCTTCGGATCGACGAACCGCGCCCCCGGCATCACGGTGGCGTCGGCTGAGTGTTGCTGCATAACGTCAATGAGATTGGGGCATTTGGCGATCTGGTGATTGCGTGATGTCGATCGCCAAATCGATCACCCAATCACCCAATCACCCAATCACCAAATGTCCCGATTCCAGTTCACATCCCCGACGCCGGGACGGCCACCGCGTTCAGCAATTCGTCCACGATCTGATCCGTCGTGATGCCTTCCGACTCGGCGCGGAAGTTGGTCAGCACGCGGTGCCGCAGCACCGGGTGGGCCATCGCGCGGATGTCGTCGAAGCTCACGTGATAGCGTCCGTGCACGAGCGCGCGCGCCTTGGCGCCGAGCACCAGGTTCTGCGCCGCGCGGACGCTGGCGCCGAACGCGGCGTACTTCTTCACGATGTCCGGCGCGTCGGTCGCCTTGGGCCGGCTGGTCCGCACGAGCCGCAGCGCATAGCGCATCACGGGCTCCGCCACGGGCACGCGCCGCACGAGCCGCTGAAACGCAATCAGATCGGGCCCGGTCACGGGCCGGTTGAACACGGGGTTCTGAATCGCCGTCGTCGTCCGCACGACGTCGAACTCCTCGTCTTCCGGCGGATGCTCGATGACGATGTGGAACATGAAGCGGTCGAGCTGGGCTTCCGGCAGCGGGTACGTGCCTTCGAGCTCGATCGGGTTCTGCGTCGCGAAGACGAAGAACGGCTCGTCGAGCGTGTAGGTGCGGCCCTGGATCGTGACGCGGTGTTCCTGCATCGCCTCGAGCAGCGCGGCCTGCGTCTTGGGCGGCGTGCGGTTGATTTCGTCGGCGAGGACGATGTTCGCGAAGATCGGGCCGGGCGCAAACACCATCTGGCGCCGGCCGCTGCCGGGCTCCTCCTGGATGATGTCGGTGCCGGTGATGTCGCTCGGCATGAGATCCGGCGTGAACTGGATGCGGTTGAACTTGAGCTCCAGCACCTGCGCCAGCGTCGCAATGAGCAGCGTCTTCGCCAGGCCGGGCACGCCGACGATGAGGCTGTTGCCGCCGACGAACAGCGTCAGCAGCACCAGCTCCACGACCTCGTCCTGTCCGACGATCTTCTTCTTCAGCTCCGTGATGATCGCCTTGCGGCCGGCGTTCATCCTGTCTGCGAGTGCGACGTCGTCTGCCGATTCCAGAGTGTCCACAGAGCCTCCCGTGAATTGTGACATCTCGTGATTTGGTGATTTGGCGATTGGAAATCACCAAATCACCAGATGTTTCAATTCAGTGCGTTATCCCGTACATGATGTAGTTGACGCCGAGTTTGTACGCCTGATTCGACTCGTCGATCGGCCGAAAGCCGGTCGCCGAGAATTCCCAGAAGTCGGACACGTCCGTGCTGTAGTTCACGACCATCATCAGCCGCTTGTTCGGGTCGTTGTCCTCGAAGAGGCCGAAGAACTCGGGCCGTTCGCGGTCGTAGGACTGCGGGATGATGTCGAACGAGTCGATCTTGAAGAACGAGTCGAACACCACCATCGAGGTATCGAGCGGCAGGAGCTTCGCGCCGGGAAACGCGCGCTGCACGTTGCCTTCGACCGCTTCCCATCCCTCGCCCCACGGCAGCCGGTCGCCGTCGTGGCGGAAGTCGTCGAGAATCAGGAAGCCGCCCTTTTTCAGGTACGCGCGGAAGCCGGCGAGCTCCTTGTCGTTCATCGTCCAGAAGCCGGGCTCGGTCATATAGGCGACGGGATACTTGAACAGCAGCGGGTCGTCGAACGAGACGACGACGCTGCCGTCGGTATGCGGATGAAGGTAGGTGACTTCATCCATGATCTTCATCAGGTTGTCCTCGGCGCGGCCGCCACCGCGGCGTGGATCGGGCACGTAGCCGTGCGCCCACGGCGGCAGACCGCGGTAGTAGTACGCAACGCCGCCGCAGCACGGCGTGTACTTGATCCGCGCGAACGTGAACCGGCCGTCGTACGGCGGATTCTTCAGCGTCGGCTCGTAGCCCGTCCCGTCGAGGAACGGAAGGAACCGCTGCGCGAGCGCGGCGGACGCAGGCAGCATCATCAGCACGGCCAGCCCCAGCACCAGGGCTTTGCGCGCTCCAATCCTGCAATCCTGCCATCCTGCCATCCTGCAATTCATTTGCTCTTCGCCTGCTTTTCGCGGATCGCGCGCGACGTCTCGGCCATGTCGGTCAGCAGTTTCTCCATCTGCGACTGGTACTCGGCGTCGGGGATCACGTCTTTCTTCAGCTTCAGCCCGTCGATCTTCGTCTGCAGCGCCTGCTGCTGCTGAAGCAGACCGCGCAACTCCGGGTCGGCGACCTGGGCGGTCTTCTCCTCGCGGGCGCGCTCCGACTCGAGATAGAGCGTCGCGGCGAACTTGCCCTCACGGCTGTCGTCGAGCATCGCGTGTTCGGTCAGAATCGTGCCGGCCTTCGTATAGGTCGCGGCGGCCTTGCTCTTCGCGTACTCGAACGCCTCGGCGAGCGAGATGCGGCCGTTGCGATCGGTGTCGGCCGCGGGATCGCCGAAGGCATCGGCGAAAAACTGCGCGAACACCGGCTCGTTCTTCTCGCCGCCGGTCTTCGTGGATGTGATGATCGCGCGGCCGGGTCCGGCGAGCGGCTGCACGAACGCGCCGCTCGAAGCGGCCGTGTTGACGAAGACGATGCGCTGCGCTTTGACGCCGGCGAGGAGCTTCGCGAAGTCGTCGGCGCTCATGTCGGGGCCGACCAGGTTGAACGAGCCGTCCTTGCCGTCGAAGCTGCCGTGGCCGATGAGGATCACGACGACTTCGTCCGCCGGCTGCGCCTTCGCGGCCAGATCGGCGAACGCTTTCTCGACGTTCGCCTTCGTCGATCGCGCCTTTATCGGAGTGGCGTCGTGCGCGGCGGCGACATCGGGCTTGTCGCCGAGATACGTGATGGTCGCGTCGGTCAGCCCGCCCTTCTTCTTCGCCGCGTCGATGATCTCCGTCGCCCACTTGTGGAAGTTCTGCGCGTGCTCGTCGTCTCCGCCGACGCCGGTGATCATCAGCAGATGCGTGTCCTGGGCGAAGACCGAGGTCGCGCACAGGATGCAGAGCACGACAAACGCCAGTCGGAGCGCCTTCACGCCAGCCCCCGCACGCGTCTGAAGCCCCATTCGGCGCCGAGCAGGCCGACGAGCGCGAACAGCAGGATCGGCATGTCCCACAGATCGCGCTCTTCGACGACGGTCACGCCGCGCCCCGTGTACGACACGGCCTCGGGCAACAGCGACGCGTTGGACGGCGTGAAGAAGCGGCCGCCGGTGTCGTCGGCGATACGGCGGAGCAGCGAGCCGCGCATCGCGGCGTCGAAGTATTCCGACTCGCCGGCCGACACGCGCACGTGGACCTCGTTGGTGCCGAGCGTCTTCGACTGGTTGTTCGTCGTCCGCGCGGCATCCACCTTGACGTCGTAGAGGCCCTGCTCGTCGGGCACGAAGCTCGCCTTGTATTCGCCGTCGCGCGCGATCGTCCACTCCATCGGGATCTCGGACGTCTTGCCCGTCGGCGACGTCACGGTGGCGACGACCCGGCTGTCGTTGACGCCGACGTACGCCGCGTCGGCGACATCCGCGGTGATCTTCACGGCTTCACCCGGCTCGACGCGATCCTGGTTCGTCGTGACGTTCACCTCGTCGGGCACGCCGTCCACGACCCAGCGCACGAGCCGCCGCCAGAACGTCGCGTGCGTCGTGTCCTCGACCGGGATCTTCGCGTCCATCCGCCACAGCCACGAGTCCTGAATCGGCAGCGCGACCGCCTTGCCGTGGCCGTAGCGCTGCCACGCGAGGACGATCTGCTCGTTCTTTTGTTTGTCGGTGGCGTCGAGCAGCACGGTCGCGCCGGGTTTCACGGCGTGAATCGGGTTGACCGAGCTGACTTCAGGCATCTCGTTCCAGCGCTCGCTCGACCGCGCCTCGTTCTCCGCAATCTGCGTGACGGGGGAGATCTCGCCGTCGCGCGTCGGGTGGACGGCCAGCATGCTGAAATACGACGACGACTTGCGTCCCGTGTCGTTGTCGAGGACGACGGGCAGCACCTCGCCGACGGGCGTGCCCGCCCAGCCGCCTTCGGCGAACGACCGCCGGCCCCCGAGCATCAGCAGGCCGCCGCCGCGCTTGTTGACGAAGTCCGCAATCATGCGCAGCTGGTCGGGCGTAAACGACGCGGCCTCGACGCTGCCGAGGATCAGCCCGCGGTACGCGAACAGCTCTTCGCGCGTCTTGGGAAACCCGCCGACGACTTCGTCGGGCGTCGAGACGTTGCGCCGGAAGTACTTGTTCTCGGCCGTGCGCTGCAGCAGGACGACCTGGATGTTCTTGTCGTCTTCGACGCCGCTCAGGATGAACTTCGCCTCGGCGCGCGGCTCGCCCTCGTAGTAGAGGACCTTCTCGCGGCGGTCGCGGACTTCGAGCAGCGCGTCGCGCGCGTTGTTCTGCGTCACCTCTTCGCCGTCCTGCGACGGGATGCGGAACCGGAACAGCCGCGCTCCCGCCTCGTTCGCCGTGAAGCGGACGCGGGCCGTGAGCGACTCACCGTCGGGCGGAAGCGTCACCGGCTCGGTGGCGACGATGCGGCCGGCGTCCTCGACGTTGAGCGGGACCGTCTTGCCGGAGTACCCGGTCTGCGACACGACGACGTCCACGACGAGCGAGGAGCCCTTCAGCACGACGCGCGGCGTCTCCACGCGCGAAATCTGGATGTCGCGCGAGAAGCGCTCCTGGCCCAGGCCGACGGGAAACACGGGAATCGATCGCGCCTTCAGACTCGCCAGCGGGTCGTCGAGCGAGGTGTCGGAGGTGTCGGCGCCGTCGGTCACCATCACGAGGCCTGCAAGCGGCAGGCCCGACAGCTCATCGCGCGCGCGCTCGAGCGCATCGCCGAGCTTGGTGGACGTGCCGTCGTAGTGGGCCTCGCCCGCGGACGCGATCCGGCCGGCCGACGAGGAGAACCGGAAGAAGCGCAGGACGAAGCGCTTCGAGAGCTCGTTGAGCAGCGGCGCCTGCGGGCCGACGAACTGGCGCTGGACGAACTCGGACCGCGGCTGCCCGTCGCGATCGGCAATCAGCATGCTCCGCGAGTCGTCCACGAGCACGCCCAGAAAATTCTGCTGCGGCACGGCGGCCTTCAGCACGAGCGTCGGCCGGACGAGACAGAAAAAGACGACGGCGATGAGCGCGAGTCGCAGCGCCACGAGGATCGCCTTGTCGCGAGTGGATCCGTCGGTGACGATCGAACGATACGTGACGAGCGCGGCCGCGCCGATCGCGGCGAGGGCGAGCACGGCGACGAGCGCGGGCCGACTGGCGCCCAGCGTGAAGTCGCCGTGTTCGAAAACCAGGAGCGGGTATTTGAAGAAGAACTGGAAGACCGCGTCCATGAAAGCGCCATTCTACGTCGGCCTACAGGTAATAATCTCGCCTCATGTCGAGACTCGTCGTCGCCACGACCAACCGCGGCAAGCTGGCAGAAATTGCAGGTCTTCTGGCGGGTGCGCCGGTCGAGCTCCTGACGCTTGCCGACTTTCCGGAGATCGCCCCACCCGAGGAAACGGGCCGGACGTTCGCGGAGAACGCGCGCCTGAAGGCGCTCTATTACGCACGTCACACAGGGGCGGCCACGGTCGCCGAAGACTCCGGGCTCGAGATCGACGCGCTCGACGGCAGGCCCGGCGTCGAATCGGCCCGGTTCGGCGGCGACAGCTCGACGTATCCCGAGAAGTTCGCTCTCCTCTATGACGCGCTGCGGGCGCGAAAGGTTGAGTCGAGCCCGGCGCGCTTCGTCTGCGCCCTGGCCCTGGCGCGCGGCGGCACGGTCGAGTTCGAGGCGCGCGGCGTCGTCGAAGGGCAGATTGCGCCCGCGCCCCGCGGGTCAGGTGGCTTCGGCTACGACCCGATCTTCCATTACCCGCCGTTCGGGTGCACGCTGGCCGAGGTCGATCGCGAGCGCAAGGCGAGCGTCAGCCACCGCGGCGCCGCGTTCCGGCAGCTGCGAGACTACCTGATGAACACGCCTACGCCGTAGTGCGGACCTTCAGGTCCGCCGGCTGGGAGGCCTGAAGGCCTGCACTACTTAATAAGGTGGCCGACGATGGCGCGCTGTTTGTCGATGAGCTGGCGGATGCCCGTCTCGGCGAGGTCGAGGAGCCGGTTGAGCGCGTCGCGGCCGAAGGGGATGGCTTCGGCGGTGCCCTGGATTTCGATGAAGCGGCCGTCGCCGGTCTTGACGATGTTCATGTCCACTTCGGCGCGCGAGTCGTCTTCGTAGGCGAGGTCGAGCAGGATCTCGCCGTCCACGATGCCGACGCTCGTGGCGGCGACGTAGTCGGTGATCGGGATCGTCTTGAGGACGCCGGTCGCCTTCAGCTTCTCGAGCGCGAGCGTGAGCGCGACGAACGCGCCGGTGATCGACGCGGTGCGCGTCCCGCCGTCCGCCTGGATGACGTCGCAGTCCACGTAGATCGTCCGCTCGCCGAGCGCGGGCAGTTTCGTCACGGCGCGCAGTGAGCGCCCGATGAGGCGCTGGATCTCCTGCGTCCGCCCGCCGACCTTGCCGGCGCTCGCCTCGCGCTGCGTGCGCGTGCTCGTCGCGCGCGGCAGCATGCCGTATTCCGCGGTCACCCAGCCCTTGCCGCTGTTGCGCAGGAACGGCGGCACGCGATCCTCGACGCTGGCGGTGCAGATGACCCGCGTGCGGCCGGCTTCGATGAACACCGATCCTTCCGCGTGTTCGAGGTAGTGCGGGGTGATGGTGATCGGACGGAGCTGGTCGGCGGCACGTGTGTCGGAGCGCATTCCGACAAGTGTACTGTGAAACGCGCGCAAAACTCTCCACCGCAGAGGAGCGGAGGACGCTGAGGCGCGGAGAGGTTACGGTTTGGCCGGCTGTTCGACGAGCGACAGATCCTCTTCGAGCGGCTGGCGGAGATCGACGTGGCCGGCGAGCGTCTCGACTTCCTTGCCGTCCACGAGGATCTGCACCGACGTGATCGCGGGCAGATTTGTCGTCAGCGCGTCCACGACGGTGTAGACCGTGAGCAGCTCGTCGAGCGTCCCTCCGGTGTGCATCGCCGACACCTCTTTGCTGAGATCCACGTACGCTTCGCCCTTGTCGTTCAGGTAAAGAGCGCGCAGCGCCGTGCCGGGCGGCATCGCCGACACGAGGGGCGGCGCGGCGGCCGCGAGCTGGGCGTTGACGATCTCCTGCGCCTGCGCGGCGGCGCCGTCGCCGTACGCCACTTCGCGATCGACGGCGGTCAGCTTCAGGCCGTCCATCGACACGTAGTACAGATGTGCCTTGATCTTG
>CAZOIK010000322.1:0-21533 GCA_964579765.1 uncultured Bifidobacteriaceae bacterium | reverse complement strand
CGAGCGGCCGGATGGGTTCGTGGCCGGCGAAGCCGGCCGGTCCCCCCGCGGCACGGGGCCGGCCGACGCACGCGGCGACCACCGCATGGCCATGGCCTTTGCGATCGCCGCGCTGGCGGGACAGACGCCGTCGCAGATCGTCGGCGCCGACTCGGTCGTGATCTCCTATCCCGGGTTTTTCGACACGCTCGGCCGCCTGGTTGCGTGAAGACCGACAAGATCTACCTCGTCGGCTTCATGGGGGCCGGCAAGACGAGCGTCGGCCGCGCCCTCGCTCGCCGGCTCGACTGGCAGTTCATCGACATCGACGAGCGCATCGAACAGCGCGAACGGCTGTCGGTCGCCGAGATCTTCGCCCGCCACGGCGAGCCGCACTTCCGAGCCGTGGAGCGCGCCGTGCTCGCCGATCATTTTCCCGTGCGGCACGCCGTGGTCGCGGCGGGAGGCGGGACGTTCGTGGACCCGCAGAACCGCGCCCTGATGAAAGCCGACGGGGCGGTCGTCTGGCTCGATGTGCCGCTCGAGCGGGTGATTGCGCGTATCCCTCAGGACGGTCGCCGCCCGCTCGCCGCCGACCGCGCGAACTTCGAGCGGCTCTTCCAGGCGCGTCGTGAGGCGTACGCGCAGGCGCACCTGCGGCTGGACGCCGGCCGGCCGGCGGTGGAAGCGCTGGTCGATCAACTGGTCGAGTGGATCGAGACCTGACGAGCCATGCGCTATCTAGTCCTGACCGACGTTCACGCCAATCTCGAGGCGCTCGAGGCCTGTCTCGCCGACGCGGCGCCTCGAGCGTGCGATCGCACGCTCGTCCTCGGCGACGTGGTCGGCTACGGGCCGGATCCGAACGCGGTGATCGCGCGTGTGCAGGCGCTGGCGCCGGCCGCGATCATCCGCGGCAACCACGACAAGGTCGCGTGCGGGCTCGAGCAGCCCGACGGTTTCAACGCGGTCGCGCGACGCGCGGCGCTGTGGACGCACGACGTCCTGA
Organism: uncultured Bifidobacteriaceae bacterium; assembly: GCA_964579765.1. GTDB lineage: Bacteria > Acidobacteriota > Vicinamibacteria > Vicinamibacterales > CAVVIG01 > DATNBT01. Next base: position 20,545 of record CAZOIK010000322.1, on the reverse strand, counting down.
CGCCGGCGAATCGCGAATGGCTGGCCGCCCTGCCGCGGGGTCCGATTGTCGTGGACGACCTCGTCGAGGTGTGTCACGGCTCGCCGTTCGACGAGGACGCGTACATCTTCGACGAGCTCGACGCGTCGCGTGGGCTCAAGGTCACCACGCGCCCGCTGTGCCTCTTCGGCCACACGCATTTCCCCGTGGTGTTCGCGCTCACGAACGGACGCGTCGAGGCGCTCGCCGGGTCCCTGGAGCTGGACGGCGGCTTCGCGCTACTCGACGGATCGAAGTACCTCGTGAACCCCGGCGCCGTCGGCCAGCCGCGCGACGGCGATCCGCGTGCGGCCTACGCGATCGTAGACACGGCGATGCGCCGGGTCGAGCTGTTCCGGTTGACGTATCCGATTGAAGCGACGCAGACGAAGATCCTCGAGGCCGGCTTGCCCGACGTCCTCGCGCAGCGCCTGGCCGTCGGTCGCTGAGGGCCGGACGGGCAGGAGGGGCGGGATAGGCAGGAACGGCCTTCGACGATGTTGGCGCTTCAGCCTATCCTGCCGGTCCCGCCTTCTTCGCCGCCCGTTCTTCGCGCCGCCGCAGTTCGGCGGCGTAGGCGTCGCGCGCGGCGCGCGAGCCGAGGATCCAGCCGATGACGATGCCGACCAGCAGGACGGTGGGGATGAAGATGAAGTGGCCGGCGGTCACTGCTTGTGGCTCTCGTGCTGGCGGCGCTCGAGCGCGTCCATCTCGCGCTCCACTTTTCCGATCCGGCGCCAGATCGTCCAGAGATAGAAGACCATCAGCAGCAGAAAGAACGCGTACGCGGTGATGACGAGCGGCGCGGCCGGAATCTGTTCGGTGACCGGAGTGCCCGTGACCGGCACGAAGCCGTCGGGCGTCTGTTGCAGAATTGCCAGCAGGAACCCAAGCATCAGTAGTCCTCAGCAGCCAGATACATCTCGTCGAGCCGGCTGCGCATCGCCTCGAGTCGCACGCGCGCCGCGAGCAGCAGCACGGTCAGCACCAGAAACGCGCCCGTGCAGTACAGCACCAGGTCCCACGCCGCCGGAAATTTCTCGCCGAGCGTGCGGACCACGGTCGTCTGCGGATGAATCGTCCGCCACCAGTCCACCGACTTGTAGACGAACGGCGCGGTGGCCGCGCCAAAGATGCCCATCGCCGCCGCGAGCTTCTCTGCGCCGGGCCCACCGTACTTCCGCACCAGCAGGTACCCCAGAAACACAAGCACGAGCATCGTCGCCATGGTGACGCGCGCGTCCCACTGCCACCAGACGCCCCACGCCTTCCGCCCCCACAGCGACCCGCTGAAGAGGCCGAAGACGCCGAAGATCACCACGAGCTCGGCAGACGACACGGCGTACCAGTCGGCGACCTTCGATCCTTTGAAGAGATAGATCAGGCTCGCCACTCCGCAGACCGCGATGGCCGCCGTCATGGCCATCCACGTCGCGAAGTGGAAGTAGAAGATCTTCTGCACGAGCAGCATCGTGGACTCGAGCGGGACTTTGTTGATCGCGACCGGCGCGTACGCGAACATCGCGGCCACGACAATTGCCAGCGGGAAGAAGACTTTCTTCATCGTTATTCCGTCATCAACGGCTCGAACGTCCAGAGCGCCAGCGTCACGAACACGACGTCGAACGCCGTCAGCAGCCCGATCCACAGCGTCGCGATCGGATCTTCCGGCGGCGACTGCAGAAGCGCCGTCGTGCCGCGAACGCCCGCTATGATGACCGGAATGGTGATCGGATACAACAGGATCGGCAGCAGGACGTCGCGCGTTCGCGTGCGCACGAGCATCGCGGCGAAGAGCGTCCCAACGGCCGCAAAGCCGATCGTGCCGAGCGCGAGCAGCGCGACCAGCAGCAACGGCCGCGCGAAGAAGGGCGCATGGAAGAGAAACGCGACCATCGGCGTCAGGACGAGCTCGGTCGCCGCCATCATCAGGATCATGCCGAGGAGCTTGCCGGCATAGACGGCCGGCCGCGATGCCGGCGCGAGCAGCAGCGCGCGCAGGGTCTCGCCGTACCGCTCGCGTTCGAAAGTACGGCCGAGCGCGAGCGTGCCCGCAAACGCCACCGCAATCCACAGGATCCCGGCCGCGGCGCCCTCCACCGGCACTCCCTCCTCGCGCACGAACGCGAATGAGAAGATCATCACGCACGCGACGGCGAAGAACAGCGTCGTGTAGGCGATCTCCCGGCTCTTCACCTCGATCGCCAGATCCTTCTTCAGCACGAGCAGCGCGACCTTGATGAAGCCCGGTGCCACGTCAGTGCCCCACCAGCGTGCGGTACCGCGCGCGCAGCCCGGTACCTGCCGGCTCGTCGGTGACGAGGCGCCCGCCGCGCACAATCGCCACGCGCGTCACGAGCCCGTCCGCCAGGTCCAGATCGTGCGTCGCCAGGATGACGATCGCCCCCGATTCCGTGAGCGTCTTCAAGCGCCGCTGGACGACCGCCGTGGCCGCGTCGTCGAGGCCGGTGAACGGCTCGTCCATCAGCACGAGGCGCGGCCGGTGCAGCAGCGCGCGCTCCAACGCCAGACGCTGGCGCATGCCGCGCGAAAAGCCCGACACATCGTCGTCCGCGCGGTCCGCGAGCCCGGCCGCTTCGAGCGCGGCCGGCACCACCGTGGCGACGTCGAGTCCGTACAGCGACGCGAAGAACGCGAGATTCTGCCGCGCCGTCAGCTCGGGATAGAGATACAGCTCGTGCGCAAGCAGGCCAATGCTCGCGCGCAGCCGGTCGCCGAGCGCGCGCGCCAGCTGGGCGCCGTAGCGCACCTCGCCCGACGTCGGGGCGACCAGCGACGACAGCATGCCGATGAGCGTGGACTTTCCTGCGCCGTTGGGACCGAGCAGGCCAATGATGTCGCCGGATCGTGCGTCAAGGGAGACGTGTGACACCGCCCGTCGCCGGCCGAAGTGCCGCGACACATCGACGAGGCGGACGCTGTCGAACGCGTGAGTCATGTGGCGCAAGGCTTCAGCCTTGCATGTCGGCGGGCCTGAGGACCCGCACTACGGGGGCCGCGCCGGTCATCAGGCGCTGGCGCCGGCCTGTTCAGAGTCGTCCAGCGCGCCGTAGACGTGCTCGAGCTGCGCCATCAGCTCATCGCGGCGCACCACCGTACGCTCGTCGCCCTTGCCGTTCCTACGATCGCGTTCGATCCGCACGAGCTCGTTGAACAGCTTCTCGCGCCGAGTGGCGAGCCGCTTCTTTTCCGCGTCCGCCGCCGCGCCGTCCTGCTTCCGCGTCCCCGCCCACACGCCGGCGACGACAATGACGCCGGCAATCGCGAGCGCCGTGTAACGCGGTACCGTGCTGTGGTGCGGCAGATCGATCAGCGAGAGCTGAATCGGCTTGCCCGCCGGCACGGCGTTCCCCATCGCGGCAATGACCGTCTCGCCGTTGTTCGGAAAATCCTGCTGGCGCTCGATGCTTGGCGAGCTCAGCTTCGTGTCGCCGACCTTCTTCACCAGCACGGTGAGCCGCGCCAGCTGGGCCGGAAACGCCTGCGTGATCGCGAGCGACCCCGTATCTGCGGGCATTTCGGCGACCACCTGAATCGTCGTCTTGCCGGGCGGCACGGGACCGCCCAGGCTGATGTGCGCGCCGTTCGCCCGCACGATCGGCGACGTCCCGTCGAGCAGCGTCGTCCCCAGCGCGCCCTTCGGCATGTCGAACGCGAACGGCGGATCGGGATTCACCGGATTCGTATTCGTGTTGACGATCTCGAGCAGGTAGTAGACGGATACGTCCTCGTCGCCCGGCTCGAACACGATGCGCGAGTTGTCGCCGAGCGTCACCGTGCCGGAGACGGCCGGCGCTTCAGGTGCCGCCTTGGGCGCGTTCTTGTCGGTGGCCACGAGCATCAGCCGGATGCCGCCCTGAGACGGCACCTCGAACTCCTGCGACTCGAGATGCTCGCCGTCCACGTCCGACGTCGCCTTGACGACGCCCGGCGCCAGCTTGTCGAACTGCGCGCGCCCCGCATCGTCCGTATTGACTTTGACGACGCGCCCGTTCGCGTAGTGCAGCTCGACCTGATGGCCGGTGATGTTGTTGGTGAGCGATCCGCGGATCAGGCGCACCGAGATGCTGCCGGTGGGCAAGTCGTCCACGGGCCGCGGGATGCCCGACATCATTTTCGGGTCGGGCATCTGGAACTGCGCGAACGCCGGAGCGACTGTCAGGGCGAGGGCCGCCGCGAGGAGTGCGATCCGTCTCACAGCTTCACTCCACAGTTCTTGCAGAACTTCGCGTCGGTATCCCGTGCTGCACCGCAGCTGGCGCAGAAGTTCGCCGCAGACGCCTCGGGCAGCGGGCCGAGACGCTTCGCCAGATCCGCTTCGATCTGGGCGCGGTAGCCGCCGCCCGCGTCGAGCTGGCGGATGAGCCGTGATGCGCGGGCGCGCAGGCGCGTGGACATCTCCTGCCAGTCGTGCTCCGACAGCTTCCCCATCGCCTTGTCGAATTCGAGCTCCTTGATCGAGCGGAGCACGAGCAGCTTCTCGCGCTCGAGCGCCGCCCGAGTCCGCTGCCCGACCATGGCCGTACGGTCTTCGTCGCCGAACACCAGCGGACGCACCATCCGCAGCACGGCGAGGCCGACGATCGTCGCCGCGGCCATGAGCACCGTGACGAGGACGATCTGCGTCACGCTCTGCCCGCGCGCCATGAACGTCGCGACGGTGGCGCAGATGAGGCCTGCGAGGACGAAGAATTGCCAGGCCTGCAGGCCTTCGTCGTTAGTCGAGATTTCTGAGCTCATCGTCCAGACGTTCGTTCATGGCGGTGTCCTCGGACGCCGCGTCCGCCTGCGCCTCGGCCGGGTGTTTCGACCACTTCATCGCGACGAACCCGATGCCGACGATGCCGACGCCGCCGAGGAGGTAGGGAAAGAGCCACGCGAGCCGGTTGAAGCCGCGATCGATCGGCGCGGACAGGAACTGCTGCCCGCCCCACTGCTGCACCAGGTCCGCGACGATCTGGTCGTGCGTCTTCCCCGACGCCACTTCGTCGTGGAGCGTCGCCCGCATCTGCTCCGCCTGGCTGCAGGTGCACTTGGAGATCGGCTCGTGCGCGCAGCCGCCGCACGTGCAGCCGATCTCGTCGCGCAGCCGCTGCTCGAGCGCGTTCATCGGCGGGCTGATGACCGCGCCGGGCGTGTCCATGTGCTGCGCGTAGACCGGCCGCGGCGCGCCGAAGAGCGCCAGCGCGATGAACAGCGCGACGGTCGTCGTCGCGGCGGCCTCGGCCGACCCGAGCTTCGCCGCCGCGAACGAGAACGTGCTCTCGGGCAGGAGCGCGATGCCCGTGCCGAACGCGAGGACGCCGAAGCCGAGCCACACCCAGTCAACGAGCGGGTTGACGACGACGTTGAGGCCGACCGACTGCGTGCCGGGATCGACCGTCGCCATCACGAGATACAGATCTTCGGCGACGCCGCGGCGGATGGCGACGTCGGTGCGCGGCGGCTCGTTCTCGTGTTTCCGGAACGCCGACTTGCCCGGATACATCGTGTCGATCTGCTTGCCGCCCTTGAACACGCTGACATAGGCGACGATTGTCTGCTTCTGATCGTCTTCGATCACCTTCACCTGGTCGTTGCGCACGGTGTACGCGCCGACGGTCATCGACTGCCCCGGCTTGAGCAACTGCGTGACGTCCCGCTTGTACGCATTGCCGGCGAAGCCGACGAAGATCAGCACGATGCCGACGTGGACGATGTAGCCGCCGTACCGGCGCTTGTTGCGCGCCACGAGGCCGATGAGCGCCGTCACCATGTCGGTGCCGGTGTTCTTCCGCCGCACCTTCGCGCCGCGCCAGAACTCCTGACCGATCGTCGTGGCCACGAACGTCGACAGCGCGAAGCACGTCAGCGGCGCCCACTCGCGGATGCCGAGCGCCGCGAGGGCGACGAGGACGACGAGCGTCGAGAGGCCCGGCGCCATGAACTGCTCGCGCAGGTTGTTCACAGTCGATTTGCGCCACGCGAGCAGCGGCCCGAGCCCGGTGAGGAACAGCAGGATCAGGCCGATCGGCAGCATCCACTTGTTGAAGAACGGCGGCCCGACCGTGATGCGCGTCCCCGTCACGGCCTCGCTCAGCGTCGGGAACATCGTCGCGAACGCGACGAAGAAGGCCGAGAACAGCAGAATCCAGTTGTTGACCAGGAACGCCGCTTCGCGCGACACCCACGAGTCGAGCTCGGCGCGCGCCTTGAGCAGCGGCAGCCGATAGATCACCCAACTGAAGCTGAACACGAGGATCACGACCATGAAGCCCGAGAAGAGCCGCGCGAGCTCGGGATCGTCGCCGAACGCGTGCACCGACTGCACTACGCCCGACCGCGTGAGGAACGTGCCGAAGATGGTCAGGAAGAACGTCAGGATGACGAGCGTGACGTTCCACACGCGCAGCATGCTGCGCCGCTCCTGCACCATCACCGAGTGCAGGAACGCCGTCGCCGTGAACCACGGCAGCAGCGCCGCGTTCTCCACTGGATCCCAGCCCCAGTAGCCGCCCCAGCCGAGCACCTCGTACGCCCAGATCATCCCGAGGATCAGCCCGAACGACAGGAACAGCCACGCGAACATCGTCCAGCGGCGGACGGCGCGCAGCCACGAGTCGTCGAGATGGCCGGTGACGAGCGCCGCGATGCCGAACGCGAACGGGATCGTCATGCCGACAAACCCCGTGTAGAGCGACGGCGGATGGATCGCCATCCAGTAGTTCTGCAGCAGCGGGTTGAGCCCCGTCCCGTCGGCCGGCGGCGTCGCCGCCAGCGTCGTCGCGAACGGATTCTTGTGCACGACCATCAGGTAGAGGAAGAACGCCTCGACGGTCGAGATGGTGGCGACGACGTACGGGATGAGCTCGCGGTGGCGTTCCTTGTTCACGAAGACCGCGATCGATCCGAAGATCGACAGCAGGAACACCCAGAACATGATCGAGCCGTTCAGCCCGCCCCAGTACGCGGTGAGCTTGTAGAAGAACGGCTGCATCGTCTCCGATTCCTGCGCGACGTACCGGATCGTGAAGTCGTCGGAGAGGAAGGCGTTGACGATGACGGCGGTCGCGACCGTCATGAGCGCCGCGACGAGGTAGAGGCCGCCGACGCCGCTTTCGATCAGCCGGCGCGAGCCGCGCCGCGCGCCGACGACCGAGATGACGGCCGTGTAGGCGCAGATGACGAACGCGGCAAGAAGAAGGAAGGTCCCGAGGCTGGCCATTACGATCCGGCCGGCGCGCCGCCGGCCGCCTCATACTTCGACGGGCACTTGGCGATCACGCCGTTCGGATCGGTGTGGAAGCCGCCGTCGGCCGTCAGTTTTCCCCTGAGCACGACTTCAGCTTCCGCCTTGAATGTGTCCGGCACGATGCCGGTATAGCTGACCGCCATGACATGCCCCGGCTCGCCGGAGCGAATCGGGTTGTTCTGCACCTTGAATCGGTACTCCAGGGTGTTCGGCTTGTTCAGGATCGAGCCCGGGACGACGTAGCCGTGCAGCTGCAGCTGCTTCCCCGCGACCTCAGTGCGCTGGGCGACGACTTCGTCAACGTTCTTGAAGTACTCGGCGCCGTCGCGCAGCGTCGTCCACATCATGAAGCCGAAGGCGCCGGCCAGCACCGCGGCCGTGATGGCGATCTTGATATATCGATGTGTCATAAGGACTTCTGCGAAAGTCTAGCGCGCCGGCACGGCTTCGCGCAACAACGCCGCCACGGCGGCCACGGGCAACCCGACCACATTGCTATAGGACCCGTCGATGCGCGACACGAACCGCGACGCCAGCCCCTGCACCGCGTATCCCCCGGCTTTGTCCCGGCCTTCCCCGCTCGTCACGTACCAGGAGATGTCGTCGGCAGACAGCTCCGTCATATAGACGCTCGTCGTCGCGAGAAGTCCACGCTCGCCGGTCGAGGTTCGGAGGCTGACGCCGGTCAGCACGTCGTGGCGCCGGCCGGCGAGTTTCCGCAGCATCGCCGCGGCGTCGCGATCGTCTGCCGGCTTGCCGAGGATCTCGCCGTCCACGACGACCGTCGTGTCGGCGCCGAGGACGACGACGTCGTGCAGCGCGGCCCTGTCGGGACCGCCGCAGGTCTGTGCGCGCGCCGCGAACCGCTGCAGCGCCGCCGCGGACTTCTCGCGCGCGAGCCGCGTCACGTACGCCTCCGGCGTTTCGCCCGGGCGCACGCGCTCGTCGAGATCGACGGCGAGCGTGTCGAATGTGTAGCCGGCCGCGCGCAGCAGGTCCGCACGGCGGGGAGACGCGGATGCGAGGACGAGCCTCATCAATCGGTCAATTGGGTACCCAATGATAAGATCTTTCCGTATGCGCCCGCTCACCTCGGCGCTGCCCGGTGCCCTCGCCGAGCTCCTGCGCGACGCGCCGCTCTCCGCCGGCAAAGTGTCCTTCGCCTGGCGCGCTGCCGTCGGCCCGGCGGTCGGCCGCGAAACCGCCGTGCGGCTCGAATCGGGCACGCTCATCGTGGATGCCGCGACCGCGCACTGGGCGCGCGAGATCCGGCGCTCGTCGTCGATCATCCTCGACCGCCTGCAGAAGCTCCTCGGTCCCGACGCGGTTACGGCCATCTCCGTGCGCGACCGTGCCTGACACCGTCATCGTCTCCGCCGTCCGCACGCCGACGGGCAAATTTCTCGGCGCGTTGAAGTCGCTCCAGGCGACCGAGCTCGGCGCGCGCGTCGTGGCCGAAGCCGTGCGACGCGCCGGCATTGATCCCGGGGCGATCGACGAGTGCATCATGGGCAACGTCGTGTCGGCCGGACTCGGCCAGAACCCCGCCCGGCAGGCCGCGCTCCGCGGCGGACTGGCCAACGAGGTCGCGGCTGTCACGGTCAACAAGGTCTGCGGCTCGGGACTCAAAGCCGTGATGCTGGCCGATCAGGCCATCCGCGCCGGCGACGTCGAAGTCGCCGTGGCCGGCGGCATGGAGTCGATGAGCAACTGCCCGTACCTTCTGCCCCGCGTGCGCGAGGGCCTGCGCATGGGCAACGGGCAGCTCCTCGACTCGATGATCACCGACGGCCTGTGGTGCGCGTTCGAGAACGTCCACATGGGCAACGCAGGCGAAGTCGTCGCCGAGTGCTACCGCGTCACGCGCGCCGAGCAGGACACGTACGCCGCGGCGAGCCATCACAAGGCCGCGAAGGCCACCGCCGACGGCGCCTTCCGCGACGAGATCCTCCCGCTGAATCTGGGGTCCGGCTCCAGCCGGACAGGCGATTCACGCCTCGTCGATCGCGACGAGGCGATCCGCGCCGACACCACCGTGGAGGCGCTCTCGGCGCTCACGCCCGCCTTCAAGAAGGACGGCACCGTGACGGCGGGCAACGCGCCGGGCGTCAACGACGGCGCGTCGGCGCTGGTGCTGATGTCGTCCGACCGCGCCCGCGCGCTCGGGGCCGCTCCCCTCGCGCGCATCGTCGGCCAAGCGGCCAGCGGCATTGCGCCGAAGCTCGTGCTGATGACGCCCGTCGAGGCGGTCCGCAGGCTGCTGCGCAAGATCGGCTGGCGGATCGAGGACGTCGATCTCGTCGAGCTCAACGAAGCGTTTGCCGTGCAGGCGGTCGCCGTCATCCGCGAGCTCGGGCTCGATCCAGCGAAAGTGAACGTCAACGGCGGCGCCGTCGCGCTCGGCCACGCGATCGGCTCGAGCGGCAGCCGCATCCTGACGACGCTCCTCTACGCGTTGAAGCAGCGGAACCTGACACGCGGCATCGCGACCCTGTGCATGGGCGGCGGCAACGGCCTCGCGCTCGCCGTCGAACGGCTATAAAGAGAAGCTGTTTCGTGCGCCTCTGTGCTCTCCGTGTCTTCGTGGTTTCTCTTTGATGATTGACACCGTCGGCGTGGTTGGCGCGGGGACGATGGGGAGCGGGATCGCGCAGGCGTTCGCGCAGGCGGGGTTCCGGGTGCGGCTGGTGGACGTCGCGCCGGCGATGCTCGATCGCGCGCGGACGTCGATCGACCGCAGCCTCGCGAAGTTCGTCGAGAAGCAGAAGCTGACGGCCGCGGATCGCGACGAGGCGCTGGCGCGCATCGCGACGTCCTCCACGCTGGCCGCCCTCGCCGACACGGACTACGTCGTCGAGGCGATCGTCGAGGACGCGGACCGCAAGCGCGCGCTGTTCACCGAGCTCGACGGCCTCGTCCGGCCCGACGTGATTCTCGCCTCGAACACCTCGTCGATCCCCATCTCCTCGCTCGCCGCCGCGACCCGGCGCGCCGATCGCGTGCTCGGCATGCACTTCATGAACCCGGTGCCGCTGATGGCGCTCGTCGAAGTCGTCCGCGGCGCGCACACGTCGGACGCGTCCATGGCCGTGGCGTTCGAGCTCTCGAAGGCGCTCGGCAAGACCGCCGTCGAATCCGCCGACCGTCCCGGCTTCATCGCCAACCGCGTGCTGATGCCGATGATCAACGAAGCGATCTACGCGGTGATGGAGAACGTGGCGACGCCGGAGGCGATCGACACCGTGATGCGCCTCGGGATGAACCACCCGATGGGACCGCTCGCCCTCGCCGACCTCATCGGCCTCGACGTCTGCCTGGCGATCCTGCGCGTGCTGCGCGACGGCCTGGACGACGCGAAGTACACGCCGTGTCCGCTGCTCGAATGGATGGTGGCCGAGGGCAAACTCGGCCGCAAGTCCGGCGAAGGCTTTTATCGCTACTGATACACGCCGGCGATTGCTTGCAGTTCCAAGCATACCGGCGTGGTACATCGGCTTCGGTCCTACATACAAACGTCTTCCAGAACGTTAACCTACACGGCGCGGCTAAAGTCGGGCTGATTCCCCCCCTCGGCCCGTCAGGAGCGGCCATGAGCGGTATTGGACCGACTTTGCTACGCATCCTGCATCTCGAAGACGACGACAGCGACAGCGAGCTGATTCGCGCCGCATTGCAGCAGCACGGTTTCCACGTTGACATTCAGCGCGCGGAGAGCGCGGCGGAGTTCACGTCCGCGCTGCAGGCGGGCGGCCACGACCTCGTGTTGTCCGACTTCACCATTCCCGGCTTCGACGGCATGACCGCGCTCCTGATGACCCGCGACGCGTCGCCCGACGTGCCCTTCATCTTCATCTCGGGCACGATCGGCGAAGAGCGCGCCGTGGCCGCCATGAAACTGGGTGCGGCCGACTACGTGCTGAAAGGCCACCTCGATCGTCTGAGTCCCGTCGTCGAGCGCGCGCTGCGCGAAGCCGAGCAGCGCCGCGCGCGCCACGCCAGCGAACAGGCGCTCGCCGAAATCCGCCGGCGCATGGATTTCGCGCTCGACGCGGCGCAGGTCGGCATCTGGGAGTGGGACATGCGCTCGCAGAGGGTCGTCTGGTCGGGGCTGACCGAGCAGCTGCACGGCTTCGAGCCCGGCGCCTTTCCGGGGACCTTCGACGCCGCGCTCGGGTGCATGCATTCCGCCGATCGTCCGCACGTGCACGAGGCGCTCACCCACGTCACGCCGGGCGGGCCCCGCTTCGGCCTCGAGTATCGCGTGCCGCTGCCGGACGGCACGCTGCACTGGATTGCCGCCGTGGGCCAGGTCGAGCACGACGCGGAGGGCGCGCCCATCCACGCGCGCGGCGTCTGCTACGACGTGACCGAGCGCATTTCGCTCGAGGATCAGCTCCGCCAGGCGCAGCGGCTCGAGTCGATCGGGGGCCTCGCTGCCGGCGTCGCGCACGACTTCAACAACCTGCTCAACGTGATCCTCGGGTACTCCGAGATCCTGATGGATCGCTTCGCCGAGGACGCCGACGTCCTCTCCGATCTGGCCGAAGTGCGCCGCGCCGCGCAGAGCGCCACCGGGCTGACGCGGCAGCTGCTCGCCTTCAGCCGCAAGCAGATCCTGACGCCGAAGGTCATGGATCTGAACGTCGCCATCGGCGACATGCAGAAGATGCTGCGCCGCGTCATCGAGGAGAACATCCGGCTCGATCTGCACCTGGCGCCGGGCCCGCAGCCCGTCAAGGTGGACGTCAACCAGCTCGAACAGGTGATCCTCAACCTCGTGGTGAACGCGCGCGACGCGATGCCGGACGGCGGCGTCGTCACCATCGAGACCGACGAGGTTCGTCTCGACGAAGGCTACGCGCGCGCGCACCACCTGCAGGAGAGCCTCGAGCCGGGCCGCTACGCGCGGCTCACCCTCAGCGACACGGGCACGGGCATTCCTCCGGAAATCCAGTCGCGGCTGTTCGAGCCGTTCTTCACCACCAAAGAACAGGGGCGCGGCACCGGCCTTGGCCTCGCCACGGTCTACGGGATCGTCAAGCAGAGCGGCGGGCAGATCTTTCTCTACAGCGAAGTCGGCCTCGGCACGACGTTCAAGATCTATCTCCCGATCGCAGACGGCGTGGCGCGCACGGTCGATGCCGCGCCGGGCGCCGTCCGCTCGCTCAACGGCGAGCGCATCCTCGTCGTCGAGGATCAGCCGGCGCTCCAGACCCTCGTCAGCCGCATGCTCGCGCACTCCAACTGCCAGGTGGTCGTCGCCTCGAGCGCCGAGGAGGCGCAGCAGGTCCTCGCGGAGAGCGCCGCGCCGATCGACGTGGTGCTGACCGACGTCGTCATGGCCGGCAACAGCGGCTATCTGCTGGCGAAATGGATCAACGAGACGCGCCCGGGGCTGCCCGTCATCTACATGACCGGCTACTCCGAGAAAGCCATCGCGCACCACGACATCGTGGACGCCGGCACCACGCTGCTGCAGAAGCCCTTCACGCGAGAGGCCCTGGTGAGCACGATTCAGCGGGTGCTGGCCAGGTAATCGTGCGGAGGATCGGGCTGCTGGCGGCCGCCATGGTTGCCTTCCAGATTGGTGTCACGGCGCAGCGCGCGCCGGCGACGGCCAGCGACATCAAGGCCGCCTACCTCTATCAGTTCGGCCACTACGTGGAGTGGCCGGCCGCGCTCGCCGATCTGACCATCTGCGTCTCCGGCGACGACGCGGTCGCGGCCGCGCTCGAAAGCCTGTCGCGCGGGGACACGGGCGCCGGACGCGTGGTCGTGCGGCGCGAGCCGGCCGCCGCCGCGTCCGACATGTGCCGCATCCTCTTCATCGGGCGCGACGACCCTAACGCCGCGGCGCGGCTCAAGACACTCGACGGCAAGCCGACGCTCGCGGTCGGCGACGACCGCGGGTTCCTGCACGGCGGCGGCATGATTGCGTTCATCCCGCAGGGCCAGAAGATCCGGTTCAGCGTCAACCTCGTCGCCGCGCAGGCGGCGCACCTCCGCGTCAGCTCGCAGCTGCTCAGGCTGGCGGTGGAGGTCCTCCGCTGAGCCGATGACGACGGCCCCCGAAACCTATCGCGGCGGCACCATCACCGAGCGGCTCACGCGCACGAGCGTGATCGTCGCCGTCACGGCGCTGCTGCTCGCCAGCAGCGGCTTCGTGTTCTATTTCGTCCTGACGGCCCGGCGGACGATCACGCGCGAGCTGCAGGTGCAGGCCGGGACGATCGCGTACACCGCCACGCCGGCGCTCGTGTTCAACGACGATCAGGCGGCGCGGCAGGCGCTGAACGCGCTCGCCGCCGATCGCAACGTGGTCTCCGCGGCGATCTACGGCGACGACGGCCGGCTGTTCGCGTCCTACGACGCGCATGCGGCCGGCGCCCCGGCGCTGCTGACCGCGGTCGATCTGCACATTCCCGAGGGCGTCCGCCTCGCCGGCCGCACCGCGTACGTCGATCGCGCCATCGTCAGCAACGGCGCCCGCATCGGCGTCGTCCGCATCGTGTACAGCCTGCGCGAGCTCGGCGGCGACCTCGAACGCTTCCTGGCGATCACGGCCGTCGTGCTCGTCCTCGCCGTCGTCGGAGCGCTCGTTGCGACCCGGCGCGTGCAGGGCGTGCTGTCGCGCCCGATCGGCGGGCTGGCGCAGGTCGCGGTGGCGGTGTCCCGCAGCAACGACTACAGCCTGCGCGTCCCCGTGGACCACACGATCGGCGAGCTGGGCATCCTGATCGACACGTTCAACCAGATGCTCAGCCAGATCCAGATCCGCGACGGCGAGCTGGACGCGGCCGCGCAGCGTTATCAGGCGCTGAACGAACAGCTCGAGCGGCGCGTCGTCGAACGGACGGCGGAGCTGCAGGCCATCAACAAGGAGCTCGAGGCCTTCACCTACTCCGTGTCGCACGACCTGCGCGCGCCGCTGCGCCGCATCGACGGCTTCTCCGGCATGCTCGCGGACAAGTTCCGGAGCGAGCTCGGCGACGAAGGCGCGCATTTCCTCACGCGCATCCGCGACGGCACCCGGACGATGGGCCGTCTCATCGACGACCTGCTGAACCTCGCCCGGCTGGGGCGGAAGGACGTGGCGCTGCGCCCGACCGATCTGTCGGCCGCCGTGCGGCGCGTCATCGACGGCCTCGCCCGCGAATACGAGGGCCGCGTCGTCCGGTGGCACGTCGAGCCGCTGCCCGTCGTCGAGGCGGATCCCGCGCTCATCGACGTCGTGCTCACGAACCTGCTGTCGAACGCCGTGAAGTACACGCGCCCGCGCGCCGAGGCGACCATCGCGATCGGGTGCCTGCAGACGCCGGGCGAGCCGCCCGTCGTCTTCGTGCGCGACAACGGCGTGGGCTTCAACATCAAGTACGCCGACAAGCTGTTCGGCGCGTTCCAGCGGCTGCACCGCGCCGACGAGTTCGAGGGCACCGGCATCGGCCTCGCGACCGTGCAGCGCATCGTCCACAAACACAACGGCACCATCTGGGTTGACGCCGAGCTCGATCGCGGCGCGACCTTCTACTTCAGCATCGGCGGCACGCCCGTCGTCCGGCCGGTGCCAAGCCAAGGAGCCCTGCCCGCATGACACCGCCCATCGACATCCTCCTCGTGGAGGACAACGCCGACGACATCGAACTGGCCGTGCACGCGCTGCGCGAGGAGAAGCTCGCCAACGGCATCACCATCGCCCGCGACGGCGAAGAGGCGCTCGACGTGATCTTCGGCCGCGCGGGCAAGGACGCCACCTCCCCGCCGCGTCTCATCCTCCTCGATCTGAAGCTGCCGAAAATCGACGGCCTCGAGGTGCTGCGCGCCGTCAAGGGCGACCCGCGCACCAAGGCCATCCCGATCGTCGTCATGACCTCGTCGAAGGAGGAGCGCGACCTCGTCGAGAGTTACAAGCTCGGCGTCAACGCGTACGTGCAGAAGCCCGTCGGCTTCGACGACTTCCGCAACATCGTCAAGGAACTCGGGCTGTTCTGGCTCGTGATCAACCAGCCGCCGCCCTCGCAGGCGTTCAAAGCGTGATCGCCCACGACGGCCATCGACAACTCGGCCTGGCGGCGCTGCTGGCCTGCGCCCTGCTCGCGGGCGCCGCCCGCGGCGCCCGTGCCCAGACCTCCGTCGCCGATCTCAAGGGCCTGAGCCTCGAGGAGCTCGGCGACGTCGTCGTCACGACGGCGTCGAAGACGCCCGAGGAGCTGCTCGCCAGCCCGGCGGCGGCGTTCGTGCTGACGGCGGACGACATCCGCCGCTCCGGCGCCACCTCCCTGCCGGAGCTCCTGCGCACGGTGCCCGGCGTCGATGTCGCGCGCATCGACTCCGATCACTGGGCGGTCGGCATCCGCGGCTTCGGCGATCAGTTCTCGAAGTCGGTGCTGGTGCTCATCGACGGCCGCAACGTCTACACGCCGCTCTTCGCGGGCATTTTCTGGGGCGTCCAGGACGTGGTGCTCCAGGACATCGAGCGCATCGAGATCATCCGCGGCCCGGGCGCGACCGTCTGGGGCGCCAACGCCGTCAACGGCGTCGTCAACATCGTCACCAAGCGCGCGCAGGACACCCAGGGGGCGCTCGTGTCGGCGCAGTCGGGCGGCGTGGACCACGCGATCGGGACGGTCCGCTACGGCGGCATGGCGGGGCACGACCTGGCGTATCGCGTCTACGCGAAGGGCTTCGACCGCGGCCCCGAAGTGCACACCGGCGGGCAGGACTTCGACGCGTGGCACATGGCCCAGGGCGGATTCCGGATGGACTGGACGCGCGGCCGCGACGCGGTGACGTTTCAGGGCGACGTCTACTCGTCGCGCCAGGGCCAGAGCGTCGCGTTCGCCTCGTTCGCGCCGCCGGCCGACGTCACGTCGTACGACCCGCTGGACCTCGGCGGCGGCAACCTGCTCGCGAACTGGACGCGAACGCTCGGCAACCACAACGACCTGCAGCTGCGCGTCTACTACGACCACACGTCGCTCGACGGACCGCAGCTTGGCGAGACGCGCAACACCGTTGACGTCGATTTCGTGCATCATCTCGGCTCGCTGCCGCGGCAGGACATCCGCTGGGGCGCCGGCCTGCACGTGAGCCCCAGCACGTTCCACGAGGTCGTGCCCTCGCTCCTGCTCACGCCCGCGGAAGAGACCGACTCGATCTACAGCACGTTCGTGCAGGACGAAATCGCCCTGGTGCCGAACCGGCTGTCGTTCACGGGCGGCGTGAAGCTCGAACACAACAACTTCACCGGTCTCGAGGCGCAGCCGAGCGTCCGCCTGCTGTGGCGTCCCGCGCGCCGGCAGTCGCTCTGGGCCGCCGTGACGCGCGCCGTGCGCACGCCGTCGCAGCTCGAAGAAGACGTCACGCTCGATCGTTTTCTGCTCCCCAGGCCGTTGACGTATCTCGAAATCCAGGGCAATCCCGGATTCGACGCCGAGCGCGTCATCGGGTACGAGGGCGGCTACCGCCTCGCCGTCGGCGACCGGGCGTTCATCGACGTGGCGCTGTTCCGCAACCGCCACGACGACCTGCAGAGTTTCGGCGCCGCCTCCGCGTCGCTCGTCGCCTCGCCGGCGCCGCCGCACGTGCTCTTCATCCTGCCGTACGCCAACGGGGCGGCCGGCACGTCGAGCGGCGTCGAGATCGCGCCCGACTGGAAGATCGACCGCCGGCTGCAGGTGAAGGCGTCGTACTCGTACCTCGACGTCGATATCCACAACGCCACGGCCGTTCCCGACATCCTGAAAGTCGTCGATACGTACAACGGATCGAGCCCGCATCACGAGGCGACGCTCGAGCCGATCCTGACGCTGTCGAAGCGGTGGGAGATCGATCAGACCTGGCGCTACGTCAGCGCGCTCGCCGATCCGGCGCGTTTCGTCCCGGCGTACGCGACGCTCGACGCCCGGCTGGAGTGGCACGCGACGCCGTCGCTCGACGTCGCGTTCGTCGGCGAGAACCTGCTTCAGGATCACCACCTCGAGTTCACCCACGACCCGGCGCCGAACGTCGCCATCGCGCGCACGGCCGGCGTCTCTCTCACCTGGCGTCCCTGAGGACGCGCGCGACACGCGACAGGAGCATCATGGCCAAGCCCACCGCCCCAGCCACACGGACCGTGCTCGTCGTCGATGACGAGGCGCCGATGCGAAATCTCGAGCGGCGTGTGCTCGAAGAAAGCGGCTACGAGGTCGTCGAGGCCGCCGACGGACAGCAGGCGCTCGACTACCTGAAGAACGGCGCGCCGCTCGCGCTGCTCGTCGCCGACCTCGACATGCCCGTGCTCGCCGGCGACGAGATGGTGTCGAAGGTGCGCGCGCTGCGGCCCGACCTGAAGGTGCTGTTCGTCACCGGCCACATCGACAGGCTGATGGACGCGCGGCCGCTCTGGGAGGGCGAGGCGTTTCTCGAGAAGCCGTTCAGCAACGCCGGCCTGCGCGAGGCCGTGTCGCTGCTGCTCTACGGCACGACCAAGCGCACGAGCTTGTGACCCCGGGGGGAATCGCCATGGCCGCACAACCACTGCACGTGCTCATCGTCGAGGACTCGGAAGACGACGCCGTCCTCCTCGTCCACGAGCTCGAGCGCGGCGGCTACGCGATCGCGTCGCGCCGCGTGGAGACCGAACAGGCGATGCGCGCCGCGCTGACCGCGCAGCCGTGGGACGTCGTCTTCTCCGACCATTCCGTGCCGCAGTTCGGATCGAGCGCCGCCCTCGCCGCGCTCAAGGACACCGGCGCCGACATCCCCTTCATCATCGTGTCGGGCACGATCGGCGAGGAGCAGGCCGTGGCCGCGATGAAGGCCGGCGCGAGCGACTATCTGATCAAGGGACGGCTGGCGCGGCTGATTCCCGTCCTCGAGCGCGAGCTGACGGACGCGCGCACGCGGCGCGCGCGCCGCGACGCCGAGCGGACGCTGCGCGAACGCGAGCAGCAGACGATGCTCGAGCTCGCGTCGGCGTACGAGACGACGCTGGACGGCTGGGCGCGGGCGCTCGACCTGCGTGATCGCGAGACCGAAGGCCACAGCCAGCGCGTGACGGATCTCACGATCGAGCTCGCGCAGGCGATGGGCATCAGCGACGGCGAGTGCGTGCACATCCGCCGGGGCGCGCTGCTCCACGACATCGGCAAGATGGGCATTCCCGACCGCGTGCTGCTGAAGCCGTCGGCGCTGACGGACGAGGAATGGAATCTGATGCGCCGCCATCCGACGTACGCGCTTCGCCTGCTCGAGCCGATCAGCTATCTGCAGCCGGCGCTCGCGATTCCCTACTGTCATCACGAGCGATGGGACGGCTCCGGCTACCCGCGCGGGCTCAGGGGCGAGGACATCCCGCTGGCGGCGCGCGTCTTCGCCGTGGCGGACATCTGGGATGCCGTCCGGTCGGACCGCCCCTACCGCACCGCGTGGCCGCGCGATCAGGCGCTCGCCTACATCGCGTCGCTCGCCGGGTCGCATCTCGATCCGAACGTCGTCCAGGTGTTCCTGCGCCTGATGGCGTCACGCCCGGACGATCGGCCTGCGGCGGCGCCAGTGCCGGATCCCGCGCCGTCCAGCCGGACGATTCTCGTCGTGGACGACTTCGAGGCGAACTTGTCACTGCTGAAGCGCTGGCTCGCCGTGGACGGCTACGAGGTCTTGACCGCGCGGTCCGGCGAGGCGGCGCTCGCGCTCGCCGCCGGCCGTCGGCCGGCCCTCGTGCTGCTCGACGTGCAGCTGCCAGACTTCGACGGCTTCGAGGTCATCCGCCGGCTCAAGACCGATCCCTCCACCCGCGACCTGCCGGTCGTGCTCCTGACCGCGGCGCACGCCGACCCGAGCGCCGAGCTCGTGGCCGACGACTACCTCAGCAAGCCTGTGGACGCGTACGAACTGCGCACACGTGTGCGACGCATCCTCGAGCGCCGCGCCGGCCGGCCGTAGCGCAGACCTTCAGGTCTGCCGGAATCAATCCGGCGCCGGCCGCTCGGCGTGGTCGATCACGAGGTAGTCGGCCGTGCCTTGCTCGCGCCGCAGCCTGAGCCCGAGTTGTTCGCGGACCGCCGTCAGAAAGCTGCCGATGAAATCGACACTCGGCCGGGCGTCGGCATTCGGATCGGCGGGCGGCGGAGGCGGCGTGTACTGCAACTGAAAATCGAAGCGCCCGGACAGCCCGGTGCCGTCATACGCCGGACGATCGACCATGCTGAAGTTCGGAAACGCCGCCGCGATGTCCTGCATCGTCTGGCCGATCGCCGTGACCGTGCCGCCGCGCGTACGGACGCCGCACGTCGCTTCCTTCGGGCAGTCGTGTGTGGTTGGGTGAATCGCCGGCCCGAGCCGGCCGTCCCTGTTCGCCAGCACGAGCTTGTAGATCTGCGTCTGGCGATGCTCCACGTGCACGCGCAGGGCGAAGCGATCCTCGAGGAGGCTCCGGATCATCGCCATCAGCCGATCCGAGCGCCGCCCGTTCGTCGCCGGCAGGACGTCGCCGTCGGCCCCGGCCGCGATGTCGAAGTGATCGGTCGCGAGCCACGACGGCCCGCCGACAATCTGATCGGGCCCCTGAATGTCCGCGACGCCCATGCCGCCGTACGACATCCAGATCAGATCGCGCAGCGAAAAGCGCGTGAGCGTCACCTGTCCACTCGGCGAGAGCGTCACCCCGACGCGTCCGTCGATCGACGTGTTCGGTTTGACGGACGCGACCTCGAACGTGAGCCGTTCGGACTGTGCCGCGAGTGCTGTACCGGCAAGCAGAACCGCGAGCGCGGCCTTCATCGGCGCAGTGTAATCCCTGCCCGCCCCGCCCTTTCGCCTCTGACTTCTGCCCTGACCTGCCCTGTCACGGCGATCGGGACAATGGTTTCAGCCGCGGAAACGCGCGTTGCGCGTCCAGCGGGCGTCGTCAGGACGGGGCGAAAGTGTCCATCGCGTGAATCGCTGATTTCAGGCCTGTTTCTGAGCGTCGTGCACATTTCTGCCGTTGACTTTCGCCCGGCACGACTCTAGAATGCGTGCGCGGTCGTCAAGCGCCCGCGGCCAGCCGTGAGCGGGAGCGAGGCGGCGCAGCGTCAGTCCGCGACGGGGGCGGCCCCGCCGCCAGTGGAAAAAGCGCCCGCGGCCAGCCGTGAGCGGAGCGAGGCGGCGCTGCGTCTGGTCGCGACTGGGGCGGGGCCTCGGCGCCAGTGGAAAATGCGCCAGCGGCCAGCCGCGAGCGGGAGCGAGGCGGCGCAGCGTCAGTCCGCGACGGGAGTGTGGCCCCGTCGCCAGTGGAAAAAGCGCCTGCGGCCA
>CAZOIK010000321.1:0-6795 GCA_964579765.1 uncultured Bifidobacteriaceae bacterium | reverse complement strand
GCCCGTCTCGACGTGGTTCGAATTCGGCGCGCGCGCGCTCGTCACGCCGCTCCTGTACCTGGTCGGCGTCGTCATGGCCGTGGCGGCGGTCCGCTTCGTCGTGCGGATGCTGCGCCTCTCGCGCGGCGTCGATCGCATGCTCACGACGGGGCTGACGCGCACGCGGCGCCTGAGCGTCCGGCTGGGTCTCGAGGACCCGGCGGTGCTGTCGCAGGCCGTCGCGACCATCGGCTTCATCGTGTTCGTGACGATGACGGTCGTGTTCGTTGACGTGATTCGGGCGTGGGCCACACGCATCGACACGGGGTCGCTCGACCAACTGATGCCCGTGCGCCCGGGACACCGAACCGCATACCAGCTCTATCACTTTCTGCTCTGCGTCTTCGTCTTCTCGCTCGCGGCGTCGGTCGTCCACCTGTCGCGGCTGCGCGCCGCGCGCCGGGCGCGAGGCGGCAGCGCCTCGCTGGCCGTCGTCGTCGGCATGCTGGTGTGTTCGGTCGTCGTCCTGGTGCTGCCGTACCGCATCGTCTACAAGGCGGACTTCGAGCGCGTGGACGTCGGCGGCGAGCGGTGCTTCCTGATCGGCGCCTCGGACGCGAGCTGGCTGATTCACTGTCCCGAGCGCGTCCCGCCGCGCAATCGCGTGTTCGCCCGCGACGACCCGGCGGTGCGGCGGACGGGCGGTGTCGAGAATCTCTTCACTCCCCCGGAGACGCTTCACTAACGAAAGGGACCGTATGGCAAGAGTGCGAGTCGTGGCGCTGGTGCTGGTGGCGGCGATCTGCGCGATGTATCCGCGCGCGGCGTTCGCCGAATCGGACATCATCTCGTGGTTCGAGGAGTTGAGCGGCCCCGGGCCGTTCCACTCGAAATATCCGATCATCAACGGCCTGGGGATTCGCGTGCTCTGCGGATCGAAGAGCGAGGGCGGGGCGCACGGCTACCTTTCCAGGTACGGGAGCGATCCGGACAACAGCCGCCCCTGCCTCGAGAGCACGAAGGACATCAACTGGTACGTCGAAGTTCATTACTCCTTTGCGACGACCGGCGACGATGCCCAGTTCGGCGTCGGCGACGCGCGCCGGATCCATGCCCACACGGTGGACACGTTCGTTCGGCTGCGGGTGAATCCGGCGGTGGATCTCGGCGTCGGCGTCGGCGGGACGTTCTTCACGGACGGCCGGGGCGCAAACGGATTCAACGCCATCGGCAACTGGACGTTCGCGCCCGTGAGTCTGGTCGTGCGGCCGGCACAGCTGCTGAAGGACAACAAGTGGACGCGATCGTTCGGCGTCACCTACACGCAGGCCCTGCGCACCACGCGGATCACGAGCCTGGACTTCGGATCGCTGCCCGGCCTGTACTCGTCGGGCACCGAGCTGAACGCGCGGACGACGATCTTCTGGGACTTCGGCCCGTTCCTCTTCTCGAGACGGTAGTCACATCACGATCGCGTCGGGCGGACGCGTGAAGCTGCGTTCCGCCTCGAGCGTGGTCTCGTAGACGTCGAAGACCGTGAGCAGCCGGGTCAGCCCGAGCAGCTCACGGTTTTTGCCGGCGACGTGGACGAGCACGAGGCGCGCGTTCCGCCGCCGGCACGACGTGTAGGCGTGCACGAGCTCGCCGAGTCCGGCGCTGTCGATGAACTCGACGTGCTCGAGATTGAGAATCAGACGCGTCCAGCCGGCGTCGAGGCGTTTGGCGACGCTGCGTCGGAAGAACAGGACGGTTTCGAGCGTCAGCCGTCCGTGCGGCTCGACGATGACGATGTTGTTGCCGACGTACTCGGCGATTTTCATCCCGGAGCGCTCCCCGCACGTATACGCGCAGGAATGCGGTCCGGCGGATCAGGCCCGGTCGAGCAGCCTGCCGAAGCCCCGCGACTGACCGGAGAGCCCCACCATCTTCACCGCGTCCCAGAAGGCGTGCGGCGTGCTCGAGATGACCGGCACCTTGCAGTGCTGTTCGAGCGGCACGATGAGATCGAGCGTCTTGAGCGCGCCGCACGAAATGGCGAGCGCGTCCGCGTCCGGGAACGCGTCGAACACGCCCGCGCTGAACGTCCGCAGGCCCTCGTCGGTGACTGGCGGCGCGTCGGCGAAGCGCACGATGTTGAGGCCTTTCACGCCGAGCACGGTGAAGCCGGACTCCTCGAGAAACCGCCGCAGCCGATCGTTGACGACGTCGGTGTAGGCCGTGGCGACGGCGATGCGTTTCGCGCGCACCGCCTGCAGGCCGTGCACGATGGCGGAGCTCATCGACGTCGCGGGCAGGCCGGTCGCCTGCGTGACCTCGTCGATCAACTGCTGGTTGAACGCCGCGCCCTTATAGAAAGTGAGCGACGTGCCCATGATCGAAATCGCCTGCGCGCCGCGCTGCTTCAACGCGCGCGCGGCCGGTCCGATGCGAGGGACGATGCGGTCGTATTCGGCGGGCGTCATGCGCTCGAGGCCGAGCCCTTCGGCGAGAAAGGTCACGCCGGACGGATACAGACGGCGCGCGTCGGGCGGCACCTGGTAGTTGGCGGGCGGGAACATCATGCCGATGACGGGCGCGCCGGCAGCGCGTACGCGCGGCAGGCCCGCCGCGACGGCCGCGCCGAGCGAGGTGGTGAGGAACTGTCGGCGTGATGTCATAGGAAGCGGAGCGTAACATAGCCGTCCATGCCCGACATCTACATTCATGGGACGGCGCCGAGCGAACAGAAACGCCTCGCCGGCCTGAACCGGATGACCAACGCCGCGTTCCTGGACTTTCTCCGCGTCCCGGCCGGCGCGCGCGTGCTGGAGGTCGGCAGCGGACTCGGGCTGTTGGCCGCCGAAGTCGCGTCGGCCGCGCCGGACGTCGAGGTCGTCGGCGTCGAGCTGTCGCCCGCGCAAATCGCCGCCGCGGCGGCGGCGCCGCGCGTGCGATTCGTCCAGGGCGACGCGCACGCGCTCGACTTTCCCGACGGGAGCTTCGACGTCGTGTACGCGCGGTATCTGCTCGAGCACGTCGCCGATCCCGAGCGCGTGGTGCGCGAGATGCGGCGGGTGGCGAAGACGGGCGCGCGCGTCGCCGTCTGCGAGAACGACGTCAGCCTGCTGCGGTTCGATCCGCCGTGCCCGGCGTTCGACCGCGCCTGGGCGATCTTCACGCAATTTCAAGCCTCGCTCGGCGGGGACGGGCTGATCGGGCGCCGGCTGTATCGCCTGCTCCGCGCCGCAGGGTTCACCGCGATCGAGCTCTCCGTCCAGCCGGAGCTGCACTGGCACGGGTCGCCCGGGTACACGGCGTGGCTGCAGAACATCATCGGCAACCTCGAGAGCGCGCGGAATGAAATGCTCGCCGCCGGGGTTATCAGTCAAGGCGACCTCGACGCCGGCGTCGCCGATCTCGAGCGTTTGAAGCACGACGCCAGCGGCAGCGCGGTGTTCGTCTGGAACCGCGCCGTCGCGCTAAAATGATGTGATGAGCTCAAAGAAATCGCTCGGCCTCGTCGGCGTGCTCTCGGTGGTCGCGCTCGTCGCGGCGGTGTGGCTGGTGGCGCGTCCCGCGCGCCTGGCGCTCACCGGCGGCCCTGAACGGACCGCCCTCCGTGGCGCGGACGGGGCAGCGGCCGGCGCGTCAACGCCGGCGCCGGTCGCGTCGCACGACGAGAAGATCGCGCTGCAGTTCTATCGCAACGCGGCGCCCGTGGGCGATTTCACGATGACCGATCTCGACGGCCGGAAGATCTCGTCGGCAGACTGGAAAGGCAAGGTCGTCATCGTCAACTTCTGGGCGACGTGGTGTCCGCCGTGCCGCGCGGAGATCCCCGATCTGATCGCGCTGCAGAACAAGTACAAAGACCAGCTGCAGATCGTCGGCATCTCGGAAGACGAGGATCCGCCCGCCACCGTGAAGAAGTGGGCCGCGGACCACGGCATGAACTATCCGATCGTGATGTCCACGGACGCGCTGCGCAAGACGTTTCCCGGCGTGGCCGCGCTGCCGACGTCGTTCATCGTCGATCGGCAGTCGAAGGTCGTGATGCGCCACGTCGGCATGCTGCAGTCGGAGACGACCGAAGCCGAGACGCGCCATCTGGCCGGACTGCCCGTGGACGCGTCCGTCGAGGAAGTCGATCGCGACGACAAGCCGGCGAAGCTCGCCAACGCGCTGCAGGTCACGTCGATTCCGGGGATTGACCTCTCGAAGCTGACGAAAGAACAGCGCGTCGCCGCCATCGAGAAGCTGAACGACGAGCCCTGCACGTGCGGCTGCAACCAGACCGTCGCGCGCTGCCGCGTGGACGACCCGAGCTGCCCGATCAGCCTGCCCAAGGCGAAGGAAATCGTGGCAGGCATCGTCGCTGGGAACTAGGTTCCGAGCCGTTTCTTAAACGATTCTGTAATCGGCTGACCAGCCTCGGCGCACCGCTCATACGCGCAATCCGTACGTCGCATCGTTCTCAATAACAAAAGCCGTGCATTGTGAACGACTTGCGTACGGGCGCGCCGTTGTGTCGAAAAGGCACATGCGTTGCTCCCCGGATGAGTCATGCAAGGACGGATCGGTGTCCGGCGGGCTCTCGGTGTCCTCGTCCTGCTGACAGCGCTCGCGCCATCAACCGCGTCCGCGCAGCTCCTCAACCTCAATCTCACCACCTGGCTCGACAAGCTCGATCCGGCCCTCCAACAGCGTGCGCGGCTGCTGACGGGAACGTCGCGCGTCGTCATCCGCGTTGCGGATAGCGGCGCGCTGGCGCCGGTCGTGTCGCTCGTGCAGCAGCTCGGCGGCGCGATCGGCGTGCAGCTGCCGATCATCACGGGCGAGAGCGCCGTCGTGCCGAACGTGGCGATCCCGCTCCTGGCGATGAGCTCGCTCGTCGTGCACATGTCGATCGATCGCGCGATCGCCGGCGCGATGGCGCGCGTCGGCGCGACGGTCGGCGCGACCGTGGTGCGGCAGGAACTCGGCGTGGACGGATCAGGCGTCGGCGTCGCGATCATCGACTCCGGCGTCTACGCCTCGCACGACGACCTCTCCGACAGCGGACGCATCGCGCGATTCGTGGACTTCGTCAACGGCCGCGACGCCGCCTACGACGACTATGGCCACGGCACACACGTCGCGGGCATCGTCGCCGGCAGCGGCGCCGACTCGAGTGGCGCGCGCGCCGGCATCGCGCCGGGCGCGCATCTGGTCGTGCTCAAGGCGCTCGACGCGTCCGGCGCCGGACGCGTCAGCGACGTCATCGCCGCGCTCGGCTACGCCGTGTTGAACAAGAGCGTGTGGAATATCCGCGTCGTCAACCTGTCGATTGCGGCGGCGGTGTCGGAACCGTACTACCTGGATCCGCTCGGCCTCGCGACGCTCGCGGCCGTCAACAGCGGTATCGTCGTCGTCGCCGCGGCGGGGAACAACGGCCGCAGCGCGGACGGGCACGGACAGTACGGCGGCATCACTGCTCCGGGCAATGCGCCGTGGGTGCTCACCGTCGGCGCGTCGAGCCACATGGGCACGATCGATCGCAGCGACGACACGATCGCGGCGTTCAGCTCGCGCGGACCGACCGCGCTCGACATCGTCGCGAAACCGGATCTCGTCGCACCGGGCGTCGGCGTCGAGTCGTTGAGTGATCCCGCGGGCGCGCTCTATTCGACGACGGCGGCGTATCTGCTGCCGGGCACCGTGCCGACGACGTTCCTGCCGTATCTGAGCCTCAGCGGGACGAGCATGGCCGCGCCCGTCATCAGCGGCACCGTCGCGCTGATGCTGCAGGCGAATCCGTCGCTCACGCCGAACGCCGTCAAAGGGATCCTGCAGTACACCGCGCAGACATATCCAGCCTGGGATCCGCTGACCGAGGGGGCCGGCTTCCTGAACACGCAAGGTGCCGTCGAGCTCGCGCGCCAATTTGCGGACGCGTCGAGTCCCGCGACGTCCGCGTTTCTGTGGGGCCGGCGGATCATCTGGGGCAACAAGCAGTACGTCGGTGGGCAACTGCAGCCAGACGCCACTGCTTTCGCGCCCGGCATGCCGTGGGGCGCGCAGAAGACGCTGTTCGGCCAGCGCGTCGGCTGGGGATCGATCTGCACGTCGGAGTGCGACGGCGACGGCGCGACGTGGGCGCCGTGGACGACGGCGGCGGCGGCGAGCAACGTCGTGTGGGGTGCGCAGTGCGGCGGCGCCGACTGCAGCGGTCCGTGGCTCGCCTCGGTCGCGGCCGCCGACGATGGCGATACGGTGGTGTGGGGGACGAGCGACGACGACACCGTCGTGTGGGGCACGAGCGACGAAGACACGGTCGTCTGGGGCACGACGTGCAACGACCCGAGCTGTCAGCCCGTCGTGTGGGGCACGCCGTAGCCGATGACGTCCTGGAAGGCGCTGCCGTCGCCGATCGCGCGGGCGTACGTCGCCGCGGTGGCGGTCGCCGGCGCGATCGTGCTGGCGGTGTCTTTCCCGCGCGCGCTGCCGAGGCCGGAGCTCTTCACCGCGTTGCTGCTGCTGTCGTGCCTCACGTCGATCTGGAAAGTGAATCTGCCGATCGCGCTCGTCAGCGGCTCGACGCTGTCGGTGTCGTACGCGGCGAACCTGATGGCGCTTTTGCTGCTCGGCACGCGTCAGGCGACGGCGATCGCCGCGGTCGGCGCGTGGACGCAGTGCACGCTCAACGTCAAGCGCACGTACCCGCACTATCGCACGGTCTTCAGCGTGGCCGCCGAGGCGATCACGATGGCCGCGACCGGGGTCGTCTACGCGCGGCTCGGCGGCGGATCCGCGCCGTTCGATCTGGTCGCGCTGTCGGGCCCGGTGGCCGGCGCCATC
>CAZOIK010000320.1:0-6315 GCA_964579765.1 uncultured Bifidobacteriaceae bacterium | reverse complement strand
GCTCGTCAACACGCGCGGCGAGCTCGTCGGCATCAACACCGGCATCTTCACGCAGAGCGGCGGCTATCAGGGCATCGGCTTCGCCGTGCCGAGCCAGCTCGCCCGGCGCATCGTGGACGACCTGATGAAGTACGGCGAGGTCCGGCGCGGGTCGGTTGACTTCCGCGTGGACAACGTCGCGGTGGACGAAGACTTCGCGGGCGGCGCCGCGCCGAAGGGCGCGCAGATCGTCTCGATGTACCGGAACTCGGCGTCCTTCGAGGCGGGCCTGCGGCCGGGCGACATCGTCGTCGGCCTCAACGGCCACGCGATCGACGATGCGTCCCAGTTCAAGAAGATGGTCGCCGACTCGAAGATCGGCACGACCGCGACGTTGCGGGTGACCAGAAACGGCCGCGCGTTCGACGCCCGCGTGCCGATCGAGTCGAGCGCGTCCACCTCGTCGCGCCGCCGCCGCTAGCCGGCGCCGTTCCCCCGCCTTCCCGCCGCGTTCAGGCGCTCCCCGCGGCGCGCCGGACGCTGTCCGCTCCCCGTCGGCGCCTGTCAGGCCCATGCCGGCCGCTCGTTGGCACGGTTCCGCCCGGCGCCGGCACGTTCCCGGCCTCGTTCCGGCCCTGCCGGCGCGTTCCCGGGGCCGCTTCGGGAAGATCCCGGCGCCCTCCCGGCCGATCCCGGCGCCTTCCCGGCCGATCCCCGCCGCGTCCCGGCCGACTTCGACGGCCGGCGGAGGCTCCCCGCCGGCCGATCCAACACATTGGACCGGTTGTCTGTGCACATGCATTCTCACTGCACACTATCCTCACGATGTGTGCAACACAGACTGGTCTTCTAACGTATACTCAACTGCGACGTGACGGTCCACTTCCGGGCCGCGCGATCGAAAGGAGTCCGTTATGAAGACGTTCGACGTTCGTCGGTTCGACATGCTGGTCCGCGTGAAGGAGTTCGGCGCCGCACATGCCGACCTCTTCCCCGCCGACACGCTCGGCGGCCAGTCGTTCGCGCGGCTGGGCGCGCTCGCCGACCGGCTCGCCGCCGAGGCCGACGCCGAGTCGTCCGGCCGCACCGCGGCGCGGCAGGGCGGCACGGCGAAGGCCCAGGCCCGGGCCGTGCTGCGCGCGCGGCTCGGGACCATCGCCCGGGCGGCGCGCGGCCTGGCGATCGACACGGCCGACATCGCCGGCCGGTTCCCGGCGCCGGGAAAGCCGAGCGATCACCAGCTGCTGACCATCGCCCGCAACGTCGCCGCCAACGCGGCGCCGCACGCGACCAGCTTCGTGGCGCACGGCCTGCCGTCCACGTTCGTCGCCGATCTGGGCGGTGCGATCGACGCGCTCGAGCGCGCGCGAAGCACGCAGACGGCGGCGACCGAAGCACACGTCGCCGCCCGGGCATCCATCCGGGTGGTGATGAAGGAGGCGCTGGCGGCGCTGCCGCGGCTCGACGCGATCGTCGAGAACGCGGTGGCCGCCGATTCCGGCCTGCTCGCGGCGTGGCGGTCGGCGCGGCACGTCGCCGAGCACACGGCCCCGGCGCCAGAGCCAGCGGCCGCCCCCGCGGCGTCCTCGACGGCAACCGCAGCGCCGGCCGCGACGGCGCCCGCCAAGGCGGCGTGACCCTGGGAGACGGATCCGGCGCAGGCCGTCAGACGGCCTGCGCCGGATTCACGCGCGTCGGAAAAGATCTAGAGGGCGGAGGCGGGAGACGACTCGTGCCGCGTCTCGTACCAGGCTTCGAAGTCTTTGAACCCGCGGCCGAGATTCACCGGCTTGAGCATCCGGTCCTGCATCACTTCGGCGGTCTTGTAGCCGTTGCCTGTAATGCAGACGACCACGGAGTCGTCGCGATCGACGACGCCGCGCCGTACGAGATCGATGGTGGCCGCGAGCGTCGTGCCGCCGGCCGGCTCGGTGAAGATGCCTTCGGTTTCGGCGAGCAGCTGAATCGCGTCCAGAATCTGGCGATCGCTGACGGCGGCGCCGGCCCCGCCCGTCGATCGAATCGCCTGCAGCGCCTGGAAGCCGTCGGCGGGATTTCCGATCGCGATCGACTTCGCGATCGTGTTCGGCCGCACCGGCTCCGGATGCTCGAGGCCTTCGTTGAGCGCGTTGACGACCGGCGCGCACCCGGCCGCCTGCGCGGCGTGCACGTGCGGCAGGTCGCCGGACACGAGGCCGATTTCCTTCATCTCGCGCAGACCGCGCAGAATTCTCGGCAGCAGCGTCGCGCCGGCCACCGGCGAGACGACGTGTTTCGGATAGCGCCAGCCGAGCTGCTCGACGATCTCGAAGCCCATCGTCTTCGCGCCTTCGGCGTAGTACGAGCGCAGGTTGATGTTGACAAATCCCCACCCGTAGCGGTCGCCGACCTGCGTGCACAGCCGGTTCACGTCGTCGTAGTTGCCCGCGATGGCGAGAATCGTCGGGCGATAGATCGCCGATCCGAGGACCTTGCTCGCTTCGAGGTTGTCGGGGATGAACACGCACGCTTCGACGCCGAGGCGCGCCGCATGCGCCGACACGCTGTTGGCGAGGTTGCCGGTCGAGGCGCACGCGAGAACGTCGAAGCCGAGCTCGAGCGCGCGCGTGGCCGCGACGGAGACGACGCGATCCTTGTACGACAGCGTCGGATGGTTGACCGAGTCGTCCTTGATGTAGAGCTCGCTCAGGCCGAGGCGTTCGGCCAGGCGCGTCGCGCGCACGAGCGGCGTGAACCCGGAGTTGAAGCCCGTGCGCGGCTCACCGGTGATCGGCAGCAGCTCGCGGTAGCGCCAGAGGTTTTTCGGACGGCGCTCGATCTGCTCGCGCGTGATCGTGACCGCGCTGTAGTCGTAGATCGGCTCGAGCGGGCCGAGACATTTCTCGCACACCCAGAGCGCTTCGGCCGGAAAGATCGCCTTGCAGAGATGACACTGCAGCCCCGTCAACGCACTTGCGCTCACACGTCCCCCTCACGCGAACACCCCGGCTCTGTTGGCGCGGCGCCGAATGCAAATTGTGAGGGGTTGGGACTGTCGTGCAAGTCTCCCTCATCTCCCCTTCTCCGTCCGTCGGGAGAAGGCAGGAATTGGCACCTAACCGCGAGCGGGGTGCGAGTGCCTCGCGTGGTTGCCGTGGCGTCGTCGGGCCTGTCCCTCAGCCACTCTTGATAAGCAGAGCGTATTCAGTTGTTCCGCCGACTATAGCACATCAGGCTGAGCACTCGCCGTCCATCACCTCGGGGGCGAACTCGGCCGCCTCGGCCAGATCGATGTAGTCGGTCGGCACCGCGTCGGCCACCGTCATCCGCTCGAGATCGGCCAGCACGAGACGCACGCGCTCGACGCTCACGCGCCGGAAGAAATCGGGCGCCGACTCGCCGTCGCTGCGCTCTGTGGCATAGAGGTCGATCAGCCGTTCGACGACCTCGGGAATCCGGCGTGCGGGCACCTTCGACGTCAGCCGCCCGAAGCTCGCGCCGCCGTGTTCGGTACCGCCGCCGACCAGCACGAAGTACTGCGGCACCGGCTTCGAGCCGAGCCGGCGGACGCTGCCCTGGAAGCCGATCGTCGCGATGTGATGCTGGCCGCAGCCGTTGGGGCAACCGCTGATCTTGATGCGCGCGCCGTCGGCCTTCTCGATCAGATCCGGACGCGCGCGCAGATGATCCTCGAGCAGCTTGCCGAGGCCGCGCGACTGCGTGACGGCGAGGCGGCACGACTCGGCGCCCGGGCAGCTCAACACGTCGGCGACGCTGCCGGCCGCGGCGAGACCGAGGCCGGCCGCCGACAGCCGCGTGTACAGCGCGCGCACGTCGGACGTGCGCACCCACCGGAACAGCAGGTCCTGATCCATCGTCACGCGGACGCTGCCGTCGCCGTACGCCGAGGCCAGATCCGCGAGCACGCGCATCTGCTGGCTCGTCATGTCGCCGAGCGGGATCGTCGCGAGGACGGTCGCACAGCCCTTCTGCTTCTGCGGCCGGACGTTGGTCGTCGTCCAGCGCGTGAAGTCTTCGTCCATGCTGTTCAACACCGGCACGACGACGGGCGTGATGCCCGGTCCGCGCACCTCGCCCGCCATCACGCGCGTCGCGACGGAGCCCTCGTCGGGCGCGGCCGTGCGCAGATCGGTCGGCGCGGGCTCCTCGGCCGGCGCGTCGATCTCGAGCGTCGGCACGTCGCCGCGCATGCGGATGTTCGCCAGCTCCTGCTCGTAGATGCCCTTCCAGCGCCCCCAGCCGATCGACTTGATCATGAACTTGCTGCGGTTGCGCTGCTTGTGCTGATAGTCGCCGTACTTCTGGAAGATCCGCAGGACGGCCTCGGCGACGCGCAGAATGTCGGAGGCCGGCAGGAACTCGTGGATCACACCGGCCTCGGTGCACATCAGCGCGGTGCCGCCGCCCGCCGTCACGCGGAAGCCGCGGCCGCCGTTCGGGCCGAGGCGCGCCGTGAACGCGAGGTCGTTGATGCCCGTGGCGATGTGATCGACCGTGCAGCCTTCGAACGCGATCTTGAACTTCCGCGGCAGCGTCGAGCTGATCTTCCGCCGCAGCAGGAAGCGCGTCGTCGCCTCGGCGTACGGCGTGACGTCGAACAGCTCGTCGCCGCCGACGCCCGCGTACGGGCTGCCGGTGTTGTTGCGAAGGGAGTTGCCGCACGCCTCGCGCGGCGTCCGGCCGACGGTCTCGCGCTCGCGCTTGGCGAGCTCGACGTCGTGCAGCTTGACGAAGTGGAACTGGATGTTCTGCCGCGTCGTGATGTGGCCGAAGCCGCGCGAGTAGCGGTCGCCGACGTCCGCCAGCGCCCGCAGCTGCGGCGAGGTCAGCACGCCCTGCGGCACCTTGACGCGCAGCATCTGCGCGTCTTCCGCCTGACGCTGTCCGTAGGTGCCGCGCACGAGGCGGAAGGCGCGCCATTGATCGGGCGTCATCTCGCCGCGCTCGTACTTCTCGAGCACGCTGACGAACTCGTCGATGTCGGCCTGCGACGCGAAACTCAGCCGCGCGCGGCCGTAGGTGGTTGCATCCTCGATGGCTGACATAAAGTCTCCGCTAGAGATACTACTTCGCCGATGACGATGGTGCCAGGTCCGGCGGACGCGAGCGCGCACCGGCCGTGCACCAAATCGTCGAGGGTACCGCGCCACGACGCCTGCTCCGGCAGCGAGGCGCTGACGATCAGCGCCGCCGGCGTGTCGCGCGCCCAGCCGCGCGCCGTCAGCGCCGCGGCCAGCGCGGCGCTGCGCGCGACGCCCATGAGCACGACGAGCGTCACGGCGCCGGGGGCGAACTGCTCCACCGCCGTGGCGAACGCGTGTTCGTCGTGCCCGCTCACGACCGCGAAGGTGGACGCCAGGCCGCGATGCGTCACCGGAATGCCCGCGAGCGCCGGCGCCGCAATCGCGCTCGTCACACCCGGGACGACGTCGAAGGCCACGCCGGCCGACGCCAGCGCGATCGCTTCTTCGCCGCCGCGGCCGAGCACGAACGGGTCTCCGCCCTTGAGGCGCACGACGCGCCGTCCGCGGCGCGCCGCCCGCACCATCACCGCGTTGATCTTGTCCTGCGAGAGCGCGTGGCGGCCCTTCCGCTTGCCGACGAAGAACCGCTGGGCGTGGCGCGCGTACCGGAGGATGCGCTCGTCGATCAACGCGTCGTAGAGCACGAGATCCGCGTCGCGCAGCCGAGCGATCGCCTTCCGCGTGAGGAGCCCGGGATCGCCAGGTCCGGCGCCGACGAGCGACACGTGGCCCGTGCCGGCAGGCCTGGAGGTGTCGGCAGGCCTGAAGGCCTGCGCTACATCTGGTTCCTTGTAGTGCGGACCTTCAGGTCCGCCGTACAGCCGGTTCAACGCCTCGAGCAGCAGCGGGCGCCGCTCGTCCATCGGCACGCCGTCCGCCTTCCACTGCCGTCGGAGGCGGCGCGCTTCGCGCACCCACTGCGCGAGCTCGCGGCGCGGCAGCACTTCGTCGAAGCCCTGACGAATGAGCGCCGTCAACCCGGGCGCCTCTCCGCTCGTCGAGACGGCAATCGTGACGCCCTCGCGGCGGATCACGCCGCTCAGGAACGCCGACGCGTTGGCCGGATCGTCTACCGCGTTCACGAAGACGCGCCTGCGCTCCGCCGCCGCCGCCACCTCGCGATTGACGGCCGGCGTGGCTGCCGCGACGACGAGCCACGCCTCGTCCAGATCGCGGGGCGCGAACGGGCGGCGATCAATCCGCACGCCGCACGTGATCGCCGTGCGCGCGATCTCCTCGACCATGTCGGGCGCGACGACGTGCACGTCCGCCCCGGCCGCGAGCAGCTGCTGCAGCTTCGCGGCGGCGACGG
>CAZOIK010000319.1:0-10436 GCA_964579765.1 uncultured Bifidobacteriaceae bacterium | reverse complement strand
CAGGGCATGCCGACGCCGCCGACGTTCACGAAGGTCAATCCAGCCGACCAGCCGATTCTCTACCTCGTGATCACGTCGACGACGATGCCGCCGTGGACGCTCGACGAGTACGCGGAAACGCGCGTCGCGCAGCGCATCTCGATGGTCAGCGGCGTCGCGCAGGTCCAGGTGCTGGGCAGCCAGAAGTACGCGGTCCACGTGCAGCTCGATCCGCATGCCCTCGCGGCGCGCCAGATCGGCATCAACGAGGTCGAGACGGCGCTGCGCAACTGGAACGTCAACGTCCCGGCCGGCACGCTCATCGGGCCGCACAAGTCGTTCACGCTGCAGGCGACCGGCCAGCTGATGAACGCCGACCAGTACAAGCAGATGGTCGTGACGTACCGCAACGGCGCGCCCGTCCGCCTCGAGGAGCTGGGCAACGTCATCGACGGCGTCGAAGACCAGCGCACGGCGTCGTGGTTCTACACGCCCGACAGCCAGCAGCGCGCGATCACGCTCGGCATCCAGCGCCAGCCTGGCACGAACACGATTGCCGTCGCCGACGCCGTCAAGAACCTGCTGCCCTCGTTCCGCGCCGAACTGCCGACGAGCGTCCACATGGACGTGCTCTACGACCGCTCCGACACGATTCGCGAGTCGTACCGCGACGTGCAGTTCACGATGGCTCTGACGCTCGCGCTCGTCATCATGGTCATCTTCGTGTTCCTGCGGAACGTCTGGGCCACGGTCATCCCGAGCCTCGCGCTGCCGTTCTCGATCATCGGCACGTTCGCAATCATGTACCTGCTCGGCTACAGCCTCGACAACCTGTCGATGATGGCGCTCATCCTCTCGGTCGGCTTCGTCGTGGACGACGCGATCGTGATGCTCGAAAACATCTACCGCCACGTCGAAATGGGCGAGGATCCGCTCACCGCTTCGCTCGTCGGCTCGCGCGAGATCGGCTTCACCATCGTGTCGATGACGCTGTCGCTGGCGGCCGTCTTCATCCCCGTGCTGTTCATGGGCGGCGTGCTCGGCCGGCTGTTCCGGGAGTTCTCCGTCACCATCTGCGTCGCGATTCTCATCTCGGGCGTCGTCTCGGTCACGCTGACGCCGATGCTCTGCAGCCGCTTCCTCAAGGGCCACAAGAAGGCGGAGGGCCACGCCCCGGCGGGCGCGGCGCGCCCGCAGTCGAAGTTCGCCGAGGTCACGGAGCGGTACTTCCAGGCGATGCTCGGCGCGTACGATCGCACGCTGCAGGTCGTGCTGAAGCACCGCGGCCTCACCATGGCGACCTTCGCCGTCATCCTCGCGCTCACCGCCGCGCTGTTCGTCATCGTGCCGAAAGGGTTCATCCCGGATCAGGACACCGACCAGATTGCGGTGACGACGGAGGCGGCGCAGGGGACGTCGTACGACAAGCTCGTCGAATACCAGGACCGCGTGGCCGACATCATCCGCCGCAACCCCAACGTGCAGGCGCTCGTCTCCACGATCGGCGGCAGCGCGTCTCAGACGCTCGGCGGGCCGAACCTCGGACAGCTCGTCGTCCATCTCAAGCCGCGCGACGAACGCAAGCAGCTCGCGAATGACATCATCGAAGACCTCCGGCCGCAGCTCGCCTCGGTCACGGGCATGGAGGTGTACCTGCAGAACCCGCCGACGATTCGCATCGGCGGACAGGTGAGCAAGAGCCTGTACCAGTACTCGATGCAGTCGCCCAACCGCGACGCGCTGTACGCCGCGTCGCGCAACATGGTGAAGGCGCTCAGCGCCGTGCCTGGCCTCGAGGATCTGACGAGCGATCTCGAGGTGACGAGCCCGCAGGTCAACGTGGACATCGATCGCGACAAGGCGGCCGCGCTCGGCGTCACCGCCAACGCCATCGAGAACGCCTTCTACGACGCGTACGGTCCGCGCTGGGTCTCGACCATCTACGCGCCGGTGAACGAGTACAAGGTGCTCCTCGAGCTCGCGCCTCAATATCAGGCCGACCCGACCTCGCTGTCGCTGCTCTACTTCAAGGCCACGGGCAACCCCGGTGCCGGCGGAGCCGCCGCGGCGACCCTCAGCGTCGGCGGTGCCACTGCCGCGGGTCCGGGCTCCGGCGGCGCGACGATTGCGACCAACGGCGCCGTCGTGCCGCTCGACACGCTCGCCAAGGCCACGCAGGTGATCGGCCCGCAGACGGTGAACCACTACGGCCAGCTGCCCGCCGTCACCATCTCGTTCGGCCTCGCGCCTGGCGCGTCGCTCGGCGACGTCCTCACCCGGGTGCGCGACATCGCGGCCGCGAACCTGCCCGAAGGCGTGAGCGGCCAGTTCCAGGGCGCGGCAAAGGCGTTCCAGAGTTCGCTCTCCAACCTCGCGCTCCTGCTCGTCGTCGCCATCCTCGTCGTCTACATCGTGCTGGGGATTCTGTACGAGAGCTACATCCACCCGCTGACGATTCTCTCGGGCCTGCCGTCGGCCGGCTTCGGCGCGCTCGTCACGCTGCTGATCTTCCGGATGGATCTGAACATCTACGCGTTCGTCGGCATGATCATGCTCATCGGCATCGTCGAGAAGAACGCCATCATGCAGATCGACTTCGCGCTCGAGTCAGAGCGCAGCGGCAACACGCCGGACCAGGCGATCTACCAGGGCTGCCTGATCCGCTTCCGTCCGATCATGATGACGACGATGGCGGCGCTCCTCGGCGCGGTGCCGATCGCGCTCGGCTACGGCGCGGGCGGCGAAGCCAGACAGCCGCTCGGCCTCGTGGTCGTGGGAGGGCTGCTCTTCTCGCAGCTCGTGACGCTGTACCTGACGCCGGTCGTCTACACCTACATGGCGCAGCTGCAGACGTGGCTTCGGCACCGCAAGCCGGCCCGCGCCATGAGCCCGGCCGCGATCCACGAGTAGTTGCCGTCAAGCAGGGCCTGAAAGGCCCGGCCTAACGGACACGATCGATCAGGACCAGATACTCTCCCGTGGGGAGCGGGCTGATCGTGGCCCACGGCTGCCGGTCGAAGAATTCGCGCAACGCGCCGTTCTCCGCGGCGCCGCGATGGACGGCGACCACGTCCACGCCGAGATCCCGCAGCAGTCGAACCGCGTCGGGCTGCGGCAGCCGGTTCAGCGTCGCCATGCGCTCCATGAAGCCGCGCGGCACGCCGCCGCTGAAGCCGTTGAGGATCTCCGCCCAGTGCGCCGTCGAGTCGAGCATGTAGGTCGCTTCCGACACCGGATACGGCTCGCGGAAATAGTTGATCGGCAGATGGAGCACGACGAGCGGCGTCGGGCGCGACCGCTGATAGCTCGCAATCGCGCGGTCGGGCGCGCTCACCGCGTACACGTTGTCCGCCCGCACAGGCAGCGTGAACGGAAAGACCTCCAGCAGGAACAGCACGCACGCCGCGGCGCAGGCGGCCGCCTGCCCCCGGCGCGGCCACGTCCGCGTCAGCGCCTGCACTCCCGCCGACGACAGGATCAGCACGCCGAAATAGACGACGACGGCGAAACGCTGCGTGGCGCACAGGCCCGAGAGCATCGGAATCGCGCGCGCGAGATAGTGCAGTGGCAGCGGAATGCCGAGCGACGGCGAGACGAAGCCGAGCGAGAGCACATACCCGACGACGACGAGGGCGACGCCGGTCAACGCCATTCTGATGCGAGGGCCGGCTTCAGCCGGCCTGTTTGTGTTGGTCCGGCTAAAGCCGGACCCCGCAAAGCGCCTGACGGCGGCACCCACAGAGAACAGCGACAGCAGCAGCGGCACGATGCCGATGTAGAGCGTGTTCTCGCCCCAGATCCAGTAGGGGTTGTTCGCGATGGCCTGGCCGAGGAGCGTCGGCACCGGCGGCGTCAGGTAGTCGCGCAGGTGCACGGCATCGCCGAACCGATCGACGAGCGCCGCGCGTTCTGACAGCGTGCTGTCGGCGAACGCCGTCCGATACGGCAGCGCGACGGGGACAATGGCGGCCGCGCAGAGCACCGCGACGAGCGCGTACGACAACAGCATTCTGCGCGCGAACACCTCACGCCACGGCCGGCACAGCGCGAAGACGACGAGGATCGCCGTCATGATGACGGCGAGATACCAGCTGACGAGCGCCTGCGCGATGAAAAGCGCCGCGAACAGCAGCGACGACCGCACGCCGGGACGGCGCCACAGACGCAGCAGCGCCGCCGCGGCGGCGGGAATCGCCTGAAACGAGAGCATCTGCAGGTGGCCGATGTGGTGCACGCGAAAAAACAGGAAGCCCCAGAAAATGCCGCCCCAGAACGCCGCGATCGCGGATCCGGTCAACTCGCGCACGAACCACGCGCCCCAGACGCACGACAGGTAATACGCCAGCACGATCAGCAGGTCGTACCCGACCCACGGATTCGACGTGAACAGCCGGACGGGGACGTTGAGGATCGCGAGCGGCAGCATCGTGTCGCTGAGCACGGCCGCGTGCGCGTACGGAAAGAACACGTTGCCGGCGAAGATCTGCCGCGGATCGTGCATCAGCGCGTGCGTGACCCACTGCAGCGTCCAGCACATCAGTGCGGGATCGCCTTCGGTGATCGCGAAGCTCGTCGGGTGGGTGAATGAAAAGAACCGGGCGGCGAAAAGCAGCGAAAGCCCAAGGTACGTCGCGTGCACCGCCAGCCGTCGTGTCATGTCTTTGGGTTTTCGGAATAGTAGTCCAAAATGCTTGCACCGCTTCGATGGCCAGACCCAAAGCGCCGCGCTCCAAGCCGGCCGCGCGTCCGCCGCGCTCGCCGCTCGATCCGCTGCTCGTCTGCGCGATTTTCGCGCACGCGACCTACTGGACCGCGCTGCACGTTCCGCTGGTGTGGGACGACGACACGGCCATCACGACGAACGCGTCGATTCACGACCTCGCGAGCGCGCTGGTGCCGCCGATCGAAACGCCGGTGTCCGGCCGGCCGGTCGTCAACGTCTCGCTCGCGGCGAACTACGCTTTCGGCGGCCTCGACACGACCGGCTACCACCTCTTCAACCTCGCGGTGCTCGTCGCGTGCGCGCTGCTCCTGTTCGGCATCGTCCGCCGCACGCTGCGGCGGCACGGCGGCTTCGGGCCGGACGCGCCAATCGACGCGATCGCGTTCGCGTCCGCGCTCGTGTGGATGGTGCATCCGCTGCTGAGCGAGACAGTCGATTACGTCACGCAGCGCACCGAGTCGCTGATGGGTCTGTTCTTCCTGTTGACGCTGTACGCGGCAATTCGCGCGCGCCACTCGAACACCCGCAAGGCCGTCCTTTCGGGGCCGCCTTTTTGGACCGTCGTCGCGATCGCCGCCTGCGCGCTCGGCATGGCGACGAAGGAGTCGATGGCAACCGCGCCGGTCGCGGTCGTGCTCTACGATCTGATCTTCGAGTTCACGTCGCCGGCGGAAGCCTGGGCGTCGAGAAAGGCGCTGTACCTCGGCCTGGCGGCGACGTGGCTCGAGCTGGCGGCGATCATGTGGCGCTGGCCGCGATCGACGGTCGGCGCCGTGGCGGTCAGTCCGCTGACGTACGCGTTCAACCAGGCCCAGATGATCGCCCGCTATCTCTGGCTGTCGATCTGGCCGAAATCGCTGATCGTCGATTACGGCCTCCCGCGGGCGCTGCACGCCGGCGACGTCGTGCCGCAGGCCGCGCTCGTCGCCGTGCTCCTCGCGGCGACGGTGGTGGCGCTCGTGCGATGGCCAGCCGCCGGGTTCCTCGGCGCGATGGTCTTCCTGACGCTCGCGCCGACGTCGAGCCTCGTGCCGATCTCGAGCGAGGTCGGCGCCGAGCGGCGGATGTTCCTTCCGCTCGCGGCGCTGACGGTGCTCGTCGTCGTCGGAGCCGCGCGGGCGCTGAGTCGATGGACCTCGACGGCGGCCTGGCGGGCCGGGGCCGCCGTGGCCGGACTTGCAATCGCGGCGCTGGCTGTTCGCACCGTCGAACGCAACCGCGACTACGAGACGCCGCTGACGCTGTGGCAGACCGTCGTGGACCAGCGGCCGAACGGGCGCGCGCGGTTCGCATTCGCCAACGAGCTGATCGGCGCGGGCCGTCACGACGAGGCGATCGCGCAACTGCGGGTCGCGGTGCAGGACTTCCCTGACGCCCGCGCCGGGCTCGGGACCGAGCTCCTGGCCAAGGGCAGCCTCGAAGAGGGCATCCAGGTGCTCGACGCCTTCGTCGCGGCCAATCCGTCGTCGCCGAACCGCGCGCCGGCGCGCGTGCTGCTGTCCGAGGCGCACCAGGCGCTCGCGCAGCAGGCCTTCGCGCAGCGGAACGCGCCGCTCGCGGCGGACGAAGCCAGGAAGTCGCTGCAGATGGACGCGCGGAATGCCGACGCGCACAACCTCCTCGGCGCCGCGCTTGCGTCACAAGGCGATCTCGCGGGAGCCATTCCTGAATTTCAGGAGGCGGTTCGCCTCAATCCAAAACATCCGTCTGCGGCCGACAACCTGGCGCGCGCGATGGCCATCGCCAACGCCCGCAGGTAGCGCGCGGCGGCTATTGCCGCTCGAAGATGACGAAACTCGTCGGGTGGTTGCCGAACGGCTCGGTGATGTCGGCGAGTCTTCGCGCAGGCGCCGATCCCAGACGCGGATCCCGTACCTCGCCGTCTTCCGGCCGCGCAATCACGAGACTGCCGACGGGAACGTCCGCCATCTGCGCGGACGCGTCGAGGACGTGCGTTCGCGCCATGAGGTCTTCGCGGCCATCGACCACGAGGTAGAAGCGCCAGCGCTCGGGCCCGTACGCGATATTCGGCGTGAGATACACGGCGGGCACGTCCCGCTCGCCGCTGATTGCCACGACCCGGCTGACGGCGCCTTTGAGGTTCCAGCCGAACCAGCCGAACGCGTTGAGGCGGTAGTCGGTGAAGTAGTCGTGCAGGAAATAGCCGAACTGCAGCGGCATCAGCAGCAGCGCCGCGGCCGCCGCGCCTCGCCACGCGGCGCGATCGGCCTGCAGCAGCCGCCGCACGCCGTACGTCGCGATCAGAACAGCGAAGATCAGGATCTCCATCTCGCGATAGATGGCCCAGGGCTCTTCGACGAGGACCGCGGGAATCGGCGCGGTCACGAGCCCCGCCACCAGCAGCCAGCCGAAGCGGCGGCGAGCCGCGAGGACGTCGTAGACGCCGACGGCCAGGAAGAGCGCAACCGGAATCAGAAACACGCCCGCGGATCGCGTCGAGCTCTGGAAGTTCGGGCTGCCGACGAGGAAGAGGAAGTTCGGGTTGAAGAAGTTCCAGTAGTTCGAGACGTAGTCGCCGATGACGTTGTAGTTCAGCAGGTGCAGCACGCCGAACACGACGCCCCGCCGCGTGATGGCGTAGCGGTACGCCGTGCCGCTGAACACGTCCGGATAGAGGACGCGCCATGTGACGAAGAAGATCAGCGGCACGCAAAACGCGACGGTCACCGCCAGCAGCTCGCGGCGGACGCGCCGGCGCTTCCCGGCCAGATACACCCACGTCAAGACCAGGTACAGCGGCATGAAGGCCACGGCCGCGATGTAGCTGTAGAAGCCGAGGCCGAGGACGGCGCCCGCCGCCCAGACGAGACGCGAGTCGCCGGTGTCGTCGAACTTCACCAGGCACCAGAGCCATCCCAGCACGAACGGCACGGGGTAGAGGTAGTCCATCTCGAGCCGGCTGTGGATGAAGTGCGCCGGCGTGAGCGCCAGCATCGCCGCCGCGATCACCGCATAGCTCCGGCGGCCGTCGAACAGCCGTAGCGCGACGAGGTACATCAGCACGACGTCGATCGTCCCGACGATCGCGCTCGGAAAGCGAACGGACCACTCCGAGAACGGCAGCACCTTCAGGACAAGCGCCGTCAGGTACACGATGACCGGATGAAACCAGACGTTCGGGCCGATGGCCGGCATGTGGAAATAGAGCGGCAGGAACGTGCCGTTCGAGTCGCGCAGCGTCGCGGCAATCGATCGGGCGTGCAGCGCGAAGAGCACCTCGGCGTCGTGCATATACACGGGCGAGTAGCCGAGCCACGCGCTGTACACGACCAGATTCAGCAGCACCAGCGCCGCCAGCCAGACACGCCTTCCACGTCGCGCGACAGCCACTAGACGCGCTCCTCGGGCACGGCGAACACGTCGAAGTGCCGCCACCTGGACAAGTCGGCAGGCGCGCGCAGCTCTTCGCCGCGATATTCGACCTCGCCGCACGCGAAGAGCCGGTACCCGAGGCGCGTCAAGTCGTCGAAGTACCCCGCCCGCTCCTCTGCCGGCATGTGCTTGTAGATCTCCGTCTTCAGGTAGGGCCGGGCCGTCGTCAACAGGTCGGCGAGCGTCCGCGCGACGACGCGATCGAAGCCCTCCGTGTCGATCTTCACGAATCGCACTTTCGGCAGCGCGTCCGGCGCGGTCGCGCGCAGATACGCGAGCAGGTTGCGTCCCTGCACGCGCAGCTTCGAGAAGTGTCCGTGCCTCCACGCGCTGATCGACTGATGGAAGCCGCCGTTGCAGTAGCCCTCGTCGGAGTACTCGAACTCGTACTCGCCGTCCTCGGGCATCGCCGCGAAGGGCAGCGGGACGATGTGCGTGCACGACGGGTTGAGCGAGGCATTCAGCGCGAGGACCTTGAAGACGTACGGGTTCGGTTCGAGCGCGAACACGGTCCCTGCGGCGCCGACGGCGAGCGCCATCGGCAGCGTCGAGTCGCCGGTGTGCGCGCCGACGTCGATGGCGACGTCGCCCTCGCGCAGAAACGGGCGCAGCGCAGCGACGCTCTCCTGCGTCACGGTCTTGTGACGTTCGCCCGGATGCAGCCAGCGCGCGAACCGGATCGGGACCGGCGACAGCGCAATGTCGGACACTTCTGTGGAGTACTCGCGCACGCGGCCCCGGAACCCGAGCGCCCGCGGCATATCCTTCAGTTTCACCGGCCGTATCGTACTGGATTGGCGCTAAAATAATCGCGCCCATGACCTCAACCAGACTCTCCCTGGCAGCGGTGGTGTCCGCCGCCATCGCCATCGCGGCGGTCGCGTGTTCGAAAAGCACCACGGCGCCGTCGACGTCCACGTCCTCGGCCTGCACCGTCACGACCGGCACCGTGACGACGAGCGTCAGCGCAGCGGCCACCTCCGGATCGATTCCAGTGACCGCCGCCGCCGACTGCGCCTGGACCGCCGTGAGCAGCGCGAGCTTCCTGACGGTCTCCTCGGGCGCCTCCGGCACGGGCAACGGCACGGTGAACTACAGCATCGCGGCCAACACGGGCGCCGCGCGCTCGGCGAGCATCACGATCAACGGGAGCGTCATCAACTTCACGCAGGCCGCCGCGGCGGTGTCGGCGCCGGCCGGCTGCACGGTCGCCCTCTCGAGTACGAGCCTGAAGGCGAACAGCGGCGGCGGCACGGTGAACGTCGACGTCACCGCCGCCTCGAACTGCAACTGGACCGCGTCCAGCAACGCGAGCTTCCTGACGACCACGGCGAACGCGCTCGGCAACGGCACCGTCGTCATCACGGCCGCGGCGAACCCGGGGGCGGCGCGCAGCGGAACGGTCACCATCGGCGGG
This sequence comes from uncultured Bifidobacteriaceae bacterium, assembly GCA_964579765.1. Lineage (GTDB taxonomy): Bacteria > Acidobacteriota > Vicinamibacteria > Vicinamibacterales > CAVVIG01 > DATNBT01. The sequence continues at coordinate 924 of CAZOIK010000319.1, read as the reverse complement.
CAGGCGGTCACGGTCTCGCAGGACGCCGGCATCGTCGCCGCGTTCAACCTGCTCGACCCGTCGCAGACCGCGGGGCCGACCAACGTCTGCCAGTTCCGCGGCGCCTCCGGCTCGCAGACCGTCTGCACGTTGAGCTCGACGTCGTACACCCAGAGCACCGCGTCGATCGTCCAGTATCAGTGGGCCGTGCAGTACACCTACGGCTCCGTGAAGACGATCAATTCGACCGCCTCCTCGTCGACGCTGCAGGTGAAGGACTCGTGCGGCGGCACGCAGGCGACCGACGACGGCGCGTTCAACCCGTTGAGCGTGACGCTGACCGTCACCGACAGCCTCGGCAACACGGCGACGGCGACAGCCGGCTCGGGCAACCAGCCGGCGCTGTTCGTCCAGCTGTTCAATTGCGGCAAGTGAAACCCGGCGCGTCGCCGGCTGCGGCCGGCGGCGCGACCAAGCAGAACGACGGCAACGACCTTCTCCAGATCCTCGTTTTCCACCAGACGCTGACCCGCGAGCAGGCGGAGCGCGTCCGCCGCACGGCCCGCAGCGCCGGCGTCACGGTCGGCCAGACGGTCCAGCAGCTCGGCTACGCCAGCGAGTCGCAGATCAGCGAAGCCGTCGCCGCGTTCGCGAACCTGCGGTTCGTCAAGCTCAACCCGCTCGAGCTCGACCTCGACGTCGTCACGGGCGCGCTGTCGGGCCCGTTCTCGCGCCGGCACGGCATGGTCGCGATCGCGAAGACCGACGAGAAGCTGACCGTCGCCGTCCACGATCCGTTCGCGCCGTTTCCCGTGGACGACATCAAGCGCGTGACCGGCCTGCGCGCGATCGAACGCGTGGTGGCGACGCAGTCCGACATCGAAGCGATCATCAAGAGCTTCTACGAGCTCGGCTCGAGCCTGAAGACCGCCGAGAAGCAGCTCT
>CAZOIK010000318.1:0-1804 GCA_964579765.1 uncultured Bifidobacteriaceae bacterium | reverse complement strand
CGATCCGCACCGCATGTCCCGCCTGCTCGGCCAGCGCGGCTTCGTCGGTCGCGTCGCCGGCGATCGCGAGCGCGTCGCGCAGCACGTCGCGCCGGAACGCCTGCGGCGTCTGCGCGAGAAAGATCGTCCGCCGATCGAGCGTCGCCGTCACCACATGGCCGGCGACCTGTTTCACCGTGTCGCGCGCCTCGACGGCGGCGAGCGCGGCGCCGAATTCGGCGCCGGCCGCGATCGTCCGCGAGATCAGATCGGCGCTGGCGAACGGACGCGCGGCATCATGCACGACGACGACGTCGGCGCGATCCGGCACGAGGCGAAACGCCGCCGCCACCGAATCCTGCCGGCGTGGCCCACCCGCCACGATCCGAACAGGCTTGTCGGTGCGCTCGAGATAGGCCGGCGGCGCCGCGGCGAGGTCGGCAGGCAGCGCAACGACGATGTCGTGGACGGCCGGATGACGCAGGAACGCGTTGAGGCTGCGCTCGAGGATCGGCTGGCCCGCGATCGACAGCAGCTGCTTGGGGCGGTCAGAGCCAAGCCGCTCGCCGCGTCCTCCAGCCGCGATGATGGCCGAGACGTACATCCTACGAATTATAGAGGTTCGAGGAGTTCGAAAGGTTCGAGACGTTCGGGATTGGCCCGGCGACGATGTCGTGGATGCGATCGGCGAGGGCCTTCGCGTCGTGCACCGTGGGCTCGGCAAGCGCCGGCGGCTGAATTGGATCGTGCACGACGAGCGTGACGTGCGCCGGCTCGGTGCGCAGGCGGCCCTTCGGCATGACGGCGCGCGTGCCGAGGATCGACAGCGGGACGATCGGCAGGCCGGCCTGGATCGCCAGCAGAAAGCTGCCCGCCTTGAACCGCGCGACGCGGCCGTCGGGGCTGCGCGTGCCCTCCGCGTAGATGATGAGCGACAGCCCCTGCGACACCAGCGCGCGCCAGCGTTTCAAGATTCCCGAGCGATCGGGATCCCTGCGATCGACGAACAGATGCCCCCCGCGCTTGAGGTGCCAGCCGAGCACCGGGAACATGGCGAGCGATTCTTTCGCGATGATGCGCAGCTGATACGGAAGCGAGTCGAACACGACCGGCGTGTCGTAGATGCTCTGATGGTTGGCGACGAACACGTACGTCGTGCCCGGAGTCAGCTTTTCGAGCCCGACGACCGTCACCTCAACGCCGGTGGTCTTCAGAATCAGCCACGACCACGCGCGCGCGCAGCGGTGCGCGAAGTGGCCGTTCGTGTCGAAGAAGCTCGAGACGATCGACGCCGCGCCGCACACGATCGTGTAGACCGTGATCGCGGGGATCAGGAAGAAGACGGTCCGCCACCAGTGGTAAGGGGGAATGCGCACGCCAGAATCGGCGCTACGTCTGCTGCGGCTGCACCGCGGGACGGGGGCGGCGGTTGCCGCTCTCATCGCGCGCGTCCGCGGCGGCGGCCGGCGCGGCCGCCTGGGCCGCCAGGCCCGGCTCGATGTAGCGGCCGAAGATCATCTTCCCCGCCGTCGTCTGCAGGACGCTGGTGACGACGATGTCGATGGTCTTGCTGATCATCTTGCGCGCGTTGTCCACGACGACCATCGTGCCGTCGTCGAGATACGCGACGCCCTGGTTGTACTCCTTGCCTTCCTTCAGGATGAACACCCGCATCAGCTCGCCGGGCAGGACGACGGGCTTCAGCGAGTTCGCGAGCTCGTTCACGTTGAGCACGGCGACGCCGCGCAGCTGCGCGACTTTGTTCAGGTTGAAGTCGTTCGTCACGATCTTCCCCTGCAGCGTGCGCGCCAGCTCGATCAGCTTG
>CAZOIK010000317.1:0-2305 GCA_964579765.1 uncultured Bifidobacteriaceae bacterium | reverse complement strand
CATCCGGCCGCTCGTCCGCGGAAATACCAAGCGCCCGCAGGCCTGCGACGAGCGCCGCAATGCGATCGGTTTCCTTCACGCGCAATTCGGCGGCGCCGCGGACGCTGACCTCGGCGCCGTGCCCGGCCAGCGCCGCGATGGCCGGCAGTTCGTCGATGAGCCCTGGCACGTCTTCCGGCGCGATGTCCACGCGACCGATGCGATCCCCTTCGACGACGATGGTGCCGCGCGGCTCGCCGGCGCCTTCCGCGGTCGGCGTCACCGTGACGCGCGCGCCGAACCGGCGCAGGACGTCGATGAGCCCGATCCGGCTGGGGTTGAGGCCTACGTCTTCGATTTCGATGCGCGACCCTGGACGGGCCGCCGCAGCGACCATCCAGAACGCAGCGGAGGAGAAGTCGCCCGGCACGGCCAGCTGCTGTCCCGACAGCTGCTGCGGACCGTCGATCGAGACGCGCCGGCCGCCGTCCTCGACGCGGACGCGGCCGCCGAAGGCGACGACGGCGTGTTCTGTGTGATCGCGTGTCTGCGCGGGCTCGACGACCGTCGTCGTGCCGTCGGTCTGCAGGCCGGCCAGGAGGATCGCACTCTTGACCTGCGCGCTCGGCGTCGTCGCCTGATGCGTGATCGGCGTGAGCCGCGCGCCGTGAATCGTCAGCGGCGGCCTGCCCTCGTGCGAGTCGATACGGCAGCCCATCCGTTCGAGCGGCTCGATGACGCGGCGCATCGGCCGGCGCGAGAGCGATTCGTCGCCGACGAGGGTGACTGTGAAAGGATGTGCAGCCAGCACGCCCGACATCAGCCGCATCGTCGTGCCGGAGTTGCCGGCGTCGAGCGGCCCGGAGGGCGCGCCGAGGCGTCCGACTCCGCGCCCCATGATCGTGACCGTCGCGCCGTCGTCCGTGACGGCGACGCCGAGGCCGCGCAGACATGCCAACGTCGAATGACAGTCGGCGCCCGGCGCGTAGTTGCCGAGCCGCGACGGCCCCTGCGCCAGCGCGGCGAGCATTGCGTAGCGATGCGAGATCGACTTGTCCCCTGGAACTTTGAGACGGCCCCGCACGTAGCGGGCTGGAGGAATGATCGTCGTGGACACTGCCGTGATCTTACGCCACGGGGGGCGCAATGGTATCCTCTCGCGAGAGTCTGCGTAGCCGCATGCCGACATCTTCCGGCCAGGCCGTCCATCTCGAGTTCACCAGCACGTTCGAGATGCTCGATTTCGTCCAGGTGGTGAGCGAGCACATGGGGCGCACCGTCGGCCTGGACGACGACGCACGGCACTGGGTGAGCGTGGCGGTCCGCGAGTGCGTAATCAACGCGATCAAACACGGCAACCGCAACGACGCCAGCAAGCACGTGTTCGTGGATCTCGAGACGCCGCCGAATGGCGACCGGGCGCTGACGATTCGGGTGCGCGACGAAGGCGAGGGGTTCGATCCGGGCGACCTCGCGGACCCGCTCGCGCCCGAGAACCTCCTGAAGGCGAGCGGCCGCGGCATCTTCCTCGTACGCAGTTTCATGGACGACGTCGAACTTCGCCGGATCCCGGAAGGCGGGATGGAAGTCCGCATGACCAAACGGCCGGAGTCCGACACCTCGGCCTCCGCGCACGCCTGATCCGCTCGTGTCCGCCGATCCGCTGTTCCTCGCCACCGCCGTCGAAGCCGTCGTCCGCGCCGGCGCCATCCAGCTCGAGCACTTCGGCGGCGACTTCCGCGTGGACAAGAAGGGCACGATCGATCTCGTCACCGAGGTGGACGTCCAGGTGGAGCGGATGTTCCGCGATCTCGTGGCGGAGCGGTTTCCCGATCATCAGGTCCTCGCCGAAGAACTCGGCGGCGCGACGGCGGTGCCCCCGGGGCCCTGCTGGGTGTTCGACCCGATCGACGGCACGACGAACTTTGCGCACGGCCTGCCGATCTTCTGCGCGTCGCTGGCGCTCGAAATCGGCGGCGTCGCGGAGGTGGCCGCCGTCTACGACCCGACGCGCAAGGAGCTGTTCACGGCGGAACGCGGCGGCGGCGCATACCTGAACGGACGCCCGCTGCGCGTCTCGACGACGGATCGCCTCGTGGACGCGATGCTCGTCACGGGATTCCCTTATGACGTGCACAGCCGCATCGACGAAATCGTCGGGCTGTTCGGGCGGTTCGTCGGGCGCGCGCGTGCCGTGCGCCGCCTCGGGTCGGCGGCGATCGATCTCTGCTATATCGCGGCCGGCCGCATGGACGGCTTCTGGGAGCGCGATTTGAAGCCCTGGGACATCGCGGGCGGTGCGCTCATCGTGACCGAAGCCGGCGGG
>CAZOIK010000316.1:0-6807 GCA_964579765.1 uncultured Bifidobacteriaceae bacterium | reverse complement strand
GCTCGTCGACGAGCGCGAGGACGTCATCGGGGAGAATGCGGCCGGCGGCGAGCTTGTCGCGGTAGCGCGCGTCGGCGAGAAACGGCTCGCACCCGAGCAGGGCGCCCGCGTGCTCGACGGCCTCCTCGAAGGGCAGGTCTTCGAAGGCGTGCAGCGTGTTGTGGTGGATGAAGATGCTGATCGGACCCTGCGCGGGCAGCAGGGGCGCGAGGCCGTCGATGGTGGCTGCGAGCGGCTGCGGGCTGGATCGGGACGGGGCGCCGTGCGACATCGCGGATCAGGGACTATTGTAAGTATAGCAATATTTGAATATTATTGTAATCACGCACATGCGGCAGCGCGGACGGCGGGAGGGGTCGGCGTCGGACGGCGAGCTCCAGGCGTTCAAGGCGCGGTTCTTCCGCGCGCTCGCGCATCCCGCGCGCATCCGCCTGCTCGAGACGCTCGCGCGCGGCGACCGCACGGTGCGCGAGCTGCAGCAGCGGCTCGGCATCGGGCAGCCGATCGTCTCGCAGCAGCTCGCCGTGCTCCGCCACCAGGGCATCGTCGTGCGCCGGAAGGACGGGGCGTCGGTGCGCTACACGCTGCGCGACCCGCTGACGGGCGACCTGCTCGACGTCGCGCGGCGGATCTTCAACAACCACCTCGTCAGCTCGCGCGCCCTGCTGCGCGAGCTCCAGCGCGAAGTCCCGCGGGCGTAGGCGACGGGCCGCGGCGTCGCGCGCCCGAGCCTCGACGTCAACGGGCGTTCAGCTCGCGTTCCGTTCGCTCCAGCTGACGGCGACGCGCATCAGTTCGCGCCCGTTCCGCAGGCCGAGCTTCGTCTTCATGTGCGCGTAATGCGCTTCGACCGTCTTGACCGACAGCTGAAGCTGCTGGGCGATCTCGCGCGTGCTGTGCCCGCGCCCCACGAGCGCCAGGACCTGGCGTTCGCGATCGGAGAGGCGGTCGATCGAGGACGCGTGATCCGTCGTCTGTCGCGAGGGCCCGAGTGTCGAGAGAATCCGCTCCCTGACGTCGTCGCTCACGTACGACTTGCCCCCGGCCACCCGCCGTACCGCCTTCAGGAGCTCGGCCGTGGGCTGGTCTTTCATGATGTAGCCCGAGGCTCCGGCTTTGAGAGCGCGGTCCGCGTGCAGCCGCTCGTCGTATCCCGAGAGCACCAGCACCCTGACGGGCGAGGCGAGTTGGCTCAACGCCGCTACGAGCGCCAGTCCGCTTTCTGTCCCGAGTGAGAGATCGACGATGGCGACATGCGGCTTGTGGGCGGTGGCCAACTCGAGCGCCGCGGCGGAGGTGGCGGCGTCACCACAGACCGTGAGGTCGGCTTGCTCGTTCAGGAGATCGACGAGCCCCTTGCGCATCAGCGGGTGATCGTCCACGACGACAACCCGGACGCGACCGGTCTCACGCATGGCTCCTGCTCCTCTTGAGCGCGAGCAGATGCTCGATGACCGGGCGCATGCCGTCCGCCTTCGAGAAATACCCGTTCGCACCGGCTTCCTCGATCGGATGCACCCCCGGGCCCTTTCCATGCGTTGACAACGCGAATATCAGCACGCCCGGCAGCTCAGCCCGGATGCGACGCGTCGCGTCGATGCCGTCCATGCGCGGCATCGAAATGTCCATCAAGATAACATCCGGGCCGAGCGCGCGCGTCTGTGCGATCGCCTCGACCCCATCCGAGGCCTCACCCACGATCGACAACTCGGACTGCTCGGCGAAGAGCTCGCGCAGCCCTTCACGCACGGAGACATGATCATCGACGATCAGCACCCTCAAGGGGGGAGCGCCGATCGCCGGCAGCTCGACGGCCGGCTGCGCGTCAGTTGGGCGTGGCCGCGCGGCGGCAGATGGCGGCGACCGCCGTTCGCCAGCCCCAGGCGCCACAATCACGACCTGGGTGCCGCGGCCCGGGCCGCTGTGTATCTCGAGATGGCCTCCGAGCAGGGCCAGTCTCTCCTGAATTCCGAACAGGCCCAAGCCGGCATTGGAGGCCTTCCCGTCGGCGGCGGGGCCCGCCGCGTCGAAGCCGACCCCGTCGTCGCGAATCGTGATCCGAAGGTCGTCGTCGTCCGCCAGCGCCACGTCGATCGCCGCCCGATCGGTCTTCGCGTGTTTCACCACGTTGAAGAGCAGCTCGCGGGTCGATTCGAGCACCAGCGTCCGCACGTCTTTCTGCCCGATGGCGGCGCGATCGTCCACGGACAGATCGACGTGGAGGCCGTAGGTCTGCGCCATCCAGTCAGCGAGCCACGAGAACGCCGCCGCCAGGCTCTCCTCGTGGAACGCGCGTGGAAACAGTTCCATGCTCAACGAGCGTGCGGCCGCGATGGCGTCCGTGAGCTCATGTCCCGCGGCGGCAATCAACTGTCGATTGTCGTCGGCGGGAGGCAGGCGGGCCGCCAGCCGGTCGATCTTCATCCGGGCACTGAACAGCAGCTGCTGGAGACCGTCGTGGAGCGTTTGCGCCAGATGCTCGCGAGCCGTCTGTTCGGCAAGCGTGAGATCGGAGGCGAGCCGCCGCAATTGGGCGTTGCGCTGTGCCAGCTCTCCCATCACACGCCCGCGTTCGCGGTCGGTCCGCTCGACCGCGTCGAGCATGGTGTTGAACGACTGCGCCAGCTGTCCGACCTCGTCGGGCGTCGTCGCCGTCGCCCTCACGGAATAGTCACCGCCCCTCGCAATCGCGTCGGCGGCGCCCGCCAGTTGGATCAGCGGCCCGATGACGGCGACGCTGAGCCGGCGCGTGAGGAGGACCGCCAACCCGAATCCGATGATCAGCGCGGCCAGCGTGATCGTCGATTGCGATCGAATCCACGCGGACAGATTCCCGAAATTACCGGTCAGGAGAACACGGCCCTCCGGTTCCGAGCCGAGCGGAATCGAGCGGGCGACCCGCGGAAACACGATGGCCCTGTCCGGCGGCTGGGTCGGGGCACATGCCTGATCGGGCGCTGCATTCGAGACAAACAGCTGGCCATGCGCGTCATACACGCAAATCGCGTCAATGCCAGGGTGGGACCGTTGAGCCCGAAGGATCTCAGCCGCCACCTGCCGATCGTCGAAGGCGACCGCCGCGCCCAACGTTTGCGTGAGCACGAGAGACTGCGCGTCGAGCTCCTCACGCAGGTTGCGGCGGGCGAGGACGTACGTGGCCCCGATGGACGCGACGGTCATCATGAGCGACGCGATGACCGTCGGCACGATGCCCAACAGCAACGCCTTTCCGGCGATCGAGCGTCGAGCGACCGGATCGGATGACGTACCAGGCATCATTACCGCACCGAGCGGGCGACCTCTAACAGGTGCGCGCTGAACGTAAGGCCATGGCTATGGGCGGCCGTTCGATTGACCTCGAATCGGATGCGTCCGGCGTCGGGAACCAGGACGATCATACCGCCGGCCTGCGCGAACGCTTGCGACTCGCCCACGGTGAGCACCGGCGACATGTCGAGCGCCTGGAGGGCCGGACGGGGATCCACCTCGCTCGGGATGAACGCGACGTGGCAACGAACGAGGCGGTCTGTCTGATCTTGTCGAGAGACGACGATTCGACGTCCGGCCGCTGTCTGTCCCTGCACGGTCCGTTCAAGGGCGCTCCCGAAGGGATTCTCTCCGACGACGCACACGCGGATGGGGGCCGACGCCGTCGGGAACGCGGTGTCCGGCCATTGGGTGAGCGCGACGAAGTTGTAGACGTACGCGGCCTTGACGTTGTACTCGGGCGCTGACCCGTTCAGACGCTGGGCGCTGACGAGCCCCAACGACATCATCCAGACACCCAGGGCCACCTGCACAGCCGCTCGAAAGCGATGCGGTCGGGAGCTCGCGGTGGAACGACGGGTGCCGCTCAGGTTGAGTGGGACGTGAGGCCTCAGCGGCGAGCGGCGATCAATATCTCGCGCTGTCGCCGCACGGCGAGGTCGGCGAGCCGGCGCTGACGCTCGGCGTCGTCTTCAGGCATCGCAGGTGGCCCGCGCCGTGCCTGACGCCATGCCGCATCGGCGGCCCGACAGACCCGCAGGGTCTCTCTGCACACGGCCAGCAACTGCGCGTGCGCTCGTGTGAGTGACGCCTCGTGCGGCCGCTGCGAACCTGCTGTGGCGGAGCCCCGCGCGTCGCGATAGTCGTAGAGCAACACCGCCGTCGAGAGGTGTTCGTCTTCAATCCAGACGCGCAACGCGTGACGCGTTGCCAGCGCCTCGGCGTGCTCGATTGCGAGCAGGCGGTCGCGTATGAGGATCTGGGGCAGCCCAGGCACCATCCGGAGCGCGTAGACGCGGCTGCCTCGCGCCACGTAGGGGCTCAGCACCAGGTCTTCTGGCTCGGGCAGGAGCACGAATAGCTTCGTGGTTTGGTCGGCGGCGCGGATCATCTCGTCTCTGACGCTGATACGGACTCTGGCGCCCGCGTGCAGGTACAGCAATCAGGTATTGCTGTAAGCACGATAAGGTGTTCCCTTATGACGGTTTTCGGCACCCCGGACGTCGCTGCCGACGCGTATCAGTGATCGCCACGCGGGCCGCGGAGCGACGCGGCCGAGAGGCGAAACCCCTGAAACGGAATGTGGCACTCGTGCTGCTTCAGAAATCCGAGAAAGCGCCGGTAGTCGTCGACCCCCATGTTGAACAGCTCGATGAGCGCGCGATAGCTGCCCTGCGTCTGTTGCAGGCCGACGCGGACGACGTAGCGCAGGTCCTCGCGGGTGATGTCGCGAGACATGAACATTGCGTAGGCGGAGTTCCAGAAGGATTCCTTGTCCACGAGGATCCGTCGGAGCAGCACTTCGACCCGCTCTGGATCCGAACGCCCGCCACCGTCACTGCGACCATTCACGGCTCGAGTGCGGACCAGGTCTTTCGGCAAATGCTCCACCTCGACCGTCCGGGCCGTCATGCCCAGCACCGTCCGCTCGACGACGTTCTTCAACTCGCGAATGTTGCCGGGCCAGTCGTGGGCCGAGAGGTGATCGAGCGCCGCCGCCGACCAGACGGGCAGGGGCTTGGCGTACTGGACGGCGAAGAGACGCCCGTAGTGTTCCACGAGCAGCGCGACGTCGTCGCGGCGGTGACGCAGGGGAGGAATGCGAATCTGGAAGACGTTGAGTCGATAGAAGAGGTCCTTGCGAAACTCCCCAAGCTGAGACGCTTCGAACAGGTCGCGGTTGGTCGCCGTGATGACGCGTGTGTCCACCGGTGAATGCACGACGGTGCCGCCCACGGTCTGGACCTCGCCGGTTTCGAGAAACCGAAGCAGCAGCGCCTGCATGCGCGGCGTCATCTCGCCGACTTCGTCGAGCAGCACCGTGCCGCGATGCGCCTGGCGCAGCAGCCCGGGTCGATCGCGGACGGCGCCGGTGAAACTGCCCCGCGCGTGGCCGAAAAACTCCGATTCCAGCAGCGACTCGGGCACGCCGGCGCAGTTGACGGTGACAAACGGGCCGGTGCGGCGTGCGCCGCGCCGGTGAATCGCCTGCGCCACGACTTCTTTGCCGACGCCGGTTTCTCCCGTGATGAGCACCTTCGCGTTCGACCGCGAGGCCGTGTCGATGTCCGCGAGCAGCGCCTGTACGACGGCGGTGCTGCCGACGAGTCCGTCTTCGGTGATTGAAATGTGGGCCCGGTTGGCAATCATCATGATGGGATACGCCGCTGGCTGAAGATCCGCTTCCCGACACACGCTGCACATTCAGCTTGCTTAGACGCGCCGCCCGGCGCCGACGGGCGTGGCGGCGATCGTTTGCCGTGTTCCGGATTGGACGTAGCCGCCCGTGCGCGTGCGGCGCAGGAACCCGGCGTCCGCGAACGCGCCGAGAATCGCGCCGGAGGTCACGGAGTCGAGGCCCCAGCGCCGTTCGACTTGTCGCGGCGTCAGGTGCAGTCCAGGGCTCTCGAGGTACTCGCGGCGAATGAGCTGCACCCATTCGACGACAGAAATAGCGTGTCGGGACAGAATTTTGTAGGTCATTGGTGGACTCGGGCGTGGCCCTAGTCAACTCTCGTACCCAGGTCGAATAGACGACTATGCATGACACAAGAGGACGATGAGCGCGATCTCTACATGTAAGTGTGCGGGAATTTCAGACATTTTGACGGAAAAGTTCGTGTGAGAAATCTAACAGCATCAGCTGTCACAACTCACACATGCCGAAACTGTTACAACGTCGTGTCTTGTCGCTTGTCACTGTCCATCTTGTTACACTCAGTTCACTCCGCCTGGACGTTACCTGTATCCGCAGTCTGCTTCGCGAATCTGACACGCGGAAAGCTCGAGGGAAAAAGAGGAAGTCGCTCCTTCGCATTCGCCGCCAACCTCTTGTATCTTCTGCAGTCACAGGAGCCTCGACGATGACACGCCAATCAGTTGCGAAGGCCGTGACCGGACTGCTGCTGATGTCGTTCGCGCTGCTCGCGCTCGCGCGGCCGGCCGCGGCGCTCAACGCCGACTACTGGCGCGGCGGGTGGCGCACGCCGTTCGGACAGGATCTGCGCCTCTACGAGTTCGTGATTCGCGGCACTCGCGTGACCGGCGTGTACTGCCGGAGCTGCTCGGACGCGACGACGATCGGCTTCATCGACGGCACGTGGGACGAGAAGACGGGCATCGACTTCACGGTCACGTTTGCCAGCACGGACGGCCGCATCGCGTCGGTCAACCACGAGCACGCGATGCTCGTTGACGGAACGTTGGTCGTGACGCGATCCGACGGCACGCGCAACGGATCGTCGGCGACGCTGACGCTGATGAAAGACCCGCGCGGCGCCGACCCCGGCGGCGCGCCGGCCTATCACCTGCCGCCGGGCA
>CAZOIK010000315.1:0-15437 GCA_964579765.1 uncultured Bifidobacteriaceae bacterium | reverse complement strand
GGCGCCGCGGGCGAGGGCGCAACCGTCACGAGCGCTGGCGTCGTCCCCACGCCTGCCGTCGCGTATCTCACGCGATCGGGCGGCTACGACCTCGGCCTGGTGATTTCCGCGTCGCACAATCCCTTCGAGGACAACGGCATTAAGGTGTTCTCGGGCCGCGGCGAGAAATTCACGGAGGACGTCGAGCGCCACGTCGAGGCGATCATCGCCGACGCGAGCTGGCATACGCGTGAAGGCGCCGCCGCCGCGATCACGATCTCCCAGCGCGTCGAGCCCTACCTCGATCATCTGCGCCTCGTCTTTCCCGAAGTCGCCTCGCTTGGACCGTTCACGCTCGCTGTTGACTGCGCCAACGGCGCGACGACGCCCGTCGCGCCGCAGCTGTTCATGGGGCTCGGCATTGAACTCGTGGTGATAGCCGACGAGCCGGACGGCCACAACATCAACCTGCAGTGTGGATCGACGCATCCTGAGGGCCTGTCGCGGGCCGTGATCGAACGCGGGTGCGACATGGGCGTCGCGTTCGACGGCGACGGCGACCGCGCCATCTTCGTGGACGATCGCGGTCGGATCGTCAACGGCGACGCCGTGCTGCTGATGTGCGCGCGGCAGTTGCAGCGGGAGGGTCGCCTTGCAGGGAACACCGTCGTGGCCACGGTGATGAGCAACATCGGCCTCGAGATCGCGTGCCGCGAGTCGGGCATCGAGCTGGTTCGCACGGCCGTGGGCGACAAGTACGTGATGGAGGAGATGATCAGACGCGGCGCCACGCTGGGCGGCGAGCAGTCGGGCCACGTGATCTTCTCAGACTACCTCTACACCGGAGACGGTCTCTGCACCGCGCTCAACGTGCTGCGGACCGTCGCGCTCACCGGCCGGCCGCTCGCGGATCTGGCAGCCGACCTCACGAACTATCCGCAGGTACTGCTCAACGTGCGCGTCCGGGAGAAGGTCGATCTGAACAGCGTGCCGGCGGTCGCCGACGTCATCGCGCGGGTCGAGAACCGCGTCGCCGGACAGGGACGCGTGCTCATCCGCTATTCGGGCACCGAGCCGCTGCTGCGCGTCATGCTCGAAGGTCGCGACCAGGACGAGATTCGGGCGTGGGCCGGTGAGATTGTCGAGGCCGTGAAAGTGAACTTGGGCGCTCAATGATCCATCTGTCCGTCAACGTGAACAAGATCGCGACGCTCCGCAACTCGCGCGGCGGGAGCATTCCGCGCGTGACCGACGCGGTGGACGTGTGCCTGTCGGCGGGCGTCCACGGCATCACTGTGCACCCGCGCGCCGATCGGCGGCACATCACGCCGGACGACGTGCGCGACGTGTCGGCGATGCTGGCGAGACATGCGCCGCACGTCGAGTTCAACATCGAGGGGGATCCGCGTCCAGACCTGCTGGCGCTCGTCGAGGATGTGCGCCCGGACCAGTGCACGCTGGTACCGGTCGCCCCTGGGGAGATCACCAGTCAGGCGGGCTGGCAGCCCGGTCCGCAGACCGACGGGCTGCCCACGATCGTCTCCTCGATGAAGGAGCGGGGCACCCGGGTGAGCCTCTTCGTCGAGCCGGCCGGCGGCGCTATCCGGTGGGCGGCCTCGACCGGTGCGGATCGCGTCGAGCTGTACACTGAGCCGTTCGCCCGCGCCTATGAGCAGGGCGCGGAGGCCGCGCGCGCGTCCTTTGCGATCTACGCGGACGCCGCACGTCTGGCTCATTCACTCGGCCTCGGCGTCAATGCCGGCCACGATCTCGATCTCGACAACCTCACGCTCTTCAAGCAGCTCCCGCATCTCGATGAGGTGTCGATCGGCCACGCCATCGTCTCGCGGGCTGTGTTTGTTGGCCTCGAGGCCGTCGTCCGCGAGTACCTCGCGGTACTGGCGGACGCCTGATATGATCAAGTTTCTGCTGTGAAAACGGATTCCGTAGCCTTCGGCGTCGCCGGGATTGCCTTCGGCCTCATCGCGGGGTGGATTATCGGCACCGAGCAGGCCAAGCCGGCGCCTTCCCCCGCGCCGCAGACGGCCTCGGCTCCCGCATCGCCCTCTTCCTCGAACACCCGCGCACAGATTGTTGACGATGCGAAGGTGAACGCCCTGACCTCGGTTGCCGAGCGCGAGCCGAACAATGCCGAGCCGCGCGTCGAGCTCGGCAATCTCTACTTCGACGCCGAGCGATACGACGACGCGATCAAGTGGTACGAGCAGGCGGTCAAGCTCAAGCCGAACGACGCCAACCTCAGCACGGATCTGGGCGTCTGCTACTACTACACCAACCAGCCCGACAAGGCGCTCGCGCGGTTTGACGCCTCGCTCAAGATCGACCCCAAACACGTCAAGACGCTTCTCAACCTTGGCATCGTCAAGGCGTTCGGCAAGCAGGATCTCGCGGGCGCGACGCAGGCATGGGAGCAGGTCATCGCCATCGATCCGAACGGCCCCGAAGGACAGGCGGCCAAACGCGCGCTGGACACGCTGCGATCGGCGCACGGACAACTCGGCGAGCCCAGGCCCGGAGCGTGATCCGTGCTGGAGTTTCTCCTCGACGCGTTCTTCACGCTGCTGGCCATTCGAGCGGTCTGGAAGCTGTTGCGGGGTGTGAGCGCCGGGTTTTCGGCGCGGCCTGCTGCACCGCCGCCGCCTGAGGCGAACACGGGACCCGCGCCAAGCGTCCACATGGAGCGCGATCCGGTCTGCGGCACGTTCGTGATCCCCGACCGCGCCGTGTCGATGAGTGTCGGCCGGCACCACGTGTACTTCTGTTCGACGGCGTGCCGCGACAAGTACCGCCCCTCGACGGGCTCGGGGCGTCCTGAGGCTTCTGAAGGGCGGGCCAGAACCGCATGAACGTCGAAGCGCTCCGCGCCGACATCGTCGAGATCGGACGGCGGATGTACGCGCGCGGCTACACGGCCAGCAACGACGGCAACATCAGCGTGCGCATTGGCGCCGATCGGCTGCTGATGACGCCGAAGAGCGTGTGCAAGGGATTCATGACGCCCGACATGATGTGCGTCACGGATCTCAGCGGCACCAAGATCAGCGGCGACCGCGATCCGTCGTCCGAGATGCTGATGCACCTCGAGGTGTACCGGCAGCGGCCCGACGTCAACGCGGTGGTGCATGCGCATCCGCCGACCGCCACCGGCTTCGCCGTCGCGGGCATTCCGCTCGATCGCGCCGTCCTCGCGGAAGTGCTGACCACGCTCGGCAGCATTCCGCTCGCCGAGTACGCGACGCCGTCGACCGCGGAACTGCCGGACGCCGTCCGCAAGTACATCAAGGCCCATGACGGCATGCTGCTCGCGAACCATGGTGCCCTCACCGTCGGGGGCGATCTCTTCTCCGCGTATTACAAGATGGAGACGATCGAGCATTTCGCGCACATCAGCCTCGTGGCGCGCATGCTTGGACGCGAAAATCTGATCTCGCGCGAAGAGGTCATGCGGCTGCAGGAACTGCGCGGGACGTACGGCATCAAGGCGCCCGCGCCGATTTGCGCCGATCCAGCCGACGATCCGACCTGTCAGACCGTCCAGGCGCCGCAGGGCGACGGCCAGCGGCTGATTCCCAACGTGATTACGAGCGGCGCCAGCCGCGTTCCGCCGTCAGACGACGCGGAAATTCGGTTAACATACCGCGAGCTTTCCGCACTCATCGAGGATGCTATCAAGAGTTTGAAATAGGGCACTGCGGCGTGCCCTTCGAAGGAGCAGTATGGGCGAGGCGCTAGGGATGGTCGAAACGAAAGGCTTGGTCGCGATGATCGAGGCCGCCGACGCGATGGTGAAGGCCGCGAAGGTGACGCTCGTCGGCTGGGAGAAGATCGGCGCCGGCTACGTCACGGCCATTGTGCGAGGCGACGTCGCCGCGGTCAAGGCGGCCACGGACGCCGGCGCAGCCGCCGCGCGCCGCGTGGGCGAGCTCGTCTCCGTACACGTCATTCCGCGTCCGCACGCGAACCTCGAAGACGCGCTCCCCATCGGCAAAGCGACAAAGGCATAGGACGCCGGTTTGCTCCTGGCCAAAGTTGTCGGGACCGTCGTCGCAACCCGCAAGGATCCGCGGCTGGTCAGCAACAAGCTGCTCATCGCGCGCCCAATGGATCCGCGCGGGAAGGCCGAAGGCAGCTATCTCGTGGCGGTGGATACCGTCGATGCGGGTGTCGGCGAAACGGTTCTCATCGTCTCCGGCAGTTCGGCGCGCATGGCGTCGGGCATGAAAGACTGCCCCGTTGACGCTGCCATCGTCGGCATCGTCGACACCGTCGAGCTGCAGGACTCCTGATGCACCTCGCGCGCGTGGTCGGCGACGTCGTCGCGACCCGCAAAGACCAGAATCTCGCCGGGCTGAAGCTGCTGATTCTGCAGCCGCTGACGCCCGATCGTGCCCCGGCCGGACGCACGCTCGTGGCGGTGGACGCTGTCGGCGCAGGAGTGGGCGAGGAGGTGTTCTTCGTCCGCGGCAAGGAAGCGAGCTTTCCGTTCTATCCGGTCGAAGCGCCAGTCGATGCGGGTATCGTCGGCATCGTCGATCGTTGGGATATGGTGTAGGGCCGGCCTTTCAGGCCCGCTGCACGGCGACCCTGAAAGGGTCGCCCTACATGGGACGCTGATGCAAATCGCACGCGTCGTCGGCACCGTCGTGTCGACGCAGAAGCATCGCAAATTCGAGGGCGCAAAGCTGCTCCTCGTGCAGCCGCTCAACCCCGACGACACGCCGCGCGGGACGGCGCTGCTCGCCGTGGACGGTGTCGGCGCTGGCGTGCACGAGAAGGTGCTGGTGGTACTCGAGGGACGCGCGGCGGGCGAGGCGCTCGGCAGGAAAGCCGCCCCCGTGGACGCCGCGATTGTCGGCATCATCGACCACGTCGATTTCCATGCAGATCTCTGAGCAGGAACTTCGGGCGCTGGTGCGCGACGCCATTGCGCGACATACCGGACAGTCGGCTCCGCGGGCGCCCGTCGCGCCTGTGACGTTCTTCGCGGCGCACGCCAGCTTCGGACGGTTCTCGCTGGCGCCGTCGCCGGACGGGCAGTGTGTGATTGAGCCCGCCGTGCGCTGCAATCACTGCGGCTACTGTCAGTCGTACGGTCACTAGCCGTGCCCCCGTCCGTGCGATCCGGCAGGCGCGTCAGACGCGCGGCGCATGTCGTTCCCGTCATGCGCGAGCTCGCACGGCAGATTGACGGCCTCGAGCTCCCCGCCGTCGAGAAGATCTCCGAAGCGAGCCAGGAAGATCCGTTTCAGGTATTGATCGGCACGCTGCTTTCGGCGCGCACGCAGGACGCGACCACGGCCGCCGCGTCCGCCCGGCTGTTCGCCAAAGCCCGCACGCCGGCGACGATGGCGGCACTGACGGTGAAGCAGATTGAGAGGCTGATCTACCCGGTCAGCTTCTACCGGCAGAAGGCGAAGCACGTCAAGGAGACATGTCGCATCCTCGTCGAGAGCTTTGGTGGGCGCGTGCCCCGTACGATGGAGGAGTTGCTGACACTGCCCGGCGTGGGCCGCAAGACGGCCAATCTCGTGCTGATCCTCGCGTTCAAGAGCGAGCAGAACATCTGCGTGGACACGCACGTGCATCGGATTTCCAACCGTCTCGGGTGGGTGCAGACCCGGACCCCTGACGAGACGGAGCAGGCCCTCTACGGGGCGATCAAGGCCCGCTGGTGGCCGATCGTCAACCTGTATCTGGTCACCTGGGGACAGAACGTCTGTCGTCCGGTTTATCCTCAGTGCGGCACGTGCGCGATCGCGAGATGGTGTCCCCGGGTTGGCGTCGGCAGGACGGCCCGCGTATGAACGTGCTCGTCAAGGCGTTCGCCGTCATCGCCGTTCTGCTCTCCGCGGCGGCGGCGCGCGCGCAGACGGGCCCGGTCATCGTCGTCGAGACGACGAAGGGCGCCTTCGCGTTCGAGACCTATCCAAACGAAGCGCCGGTCACGGTCGAGCACATCCTTGAGCTGGTGCGCGACGGCTTCTACGACGGGCAGCGTTTTCATCGCGCGCTGCCTGGGTTCGTAATCCAGTGGGGCGATCCGCGGTCGAGCGATTTGCGTCTGGAGCCGGAGTGGGGCCGCGGCCCCGCCGCGTCGAGTGGTTCACCGGTGGGCGTCCCTGAAATCAGCAAGAAGCATCGGCACACCAAGGGCGCCGTCGCGCTGGCGCACCCGGGTGATCCGGCAAAGGGCGACAGCCAGATCTACGTCACGCTCGCCGATCGACCCGACCTCGACGGGCGCTACACGGTCTTCGGCCAGGTCATCGCCGGCGCCGACGTGCCGGCGCGGATTCAGCGCGGTGATCTGATCACACGCATGTACGTGCGCGAGTAGGAAGGGACTCGCACGATGAAGAGGGCATCGACGATCGCGGTCCTGACGCTGGTGCTCGCCGCGGTGCCTGCGGTTGTGCGCGCCCAGACCGAGCCGCGAGTGGGCTTGGCGATGGGGTATCCGGCTGCCGTTGGCGTACTGTGGAATGCGACGAGCCGGATGGCGTTGAGGCCGGAAGCGACGTGGTCGAAAGGCTCAGGCGACTCGTCGTCGTCCACGCCGTTCGGGCAGAGGGACAACGGCGTGCCCAGTGACAACTGGCAGGCTGGCGTTGGTGTCAGCGCACTCTTCTACCTTTCGAGCCATGACGGGCTTCGAACGTACGTCAGCCCAAGGTTCGCGTACCTGCAGTCGAGCACGTCGGCGGCGCTGACCGGCACCGCCACGTCAACGACGTCAGACGTGTGGTCGTACACGACGTCTGGCTCGTTCGGCGCGCAGTACTCCTTCGGCCGCCATTTCGGGATCTTCGGCGAACTGGGCGTGAGTTATACCGCGACGACCTCGAGGCAGTTGACGGTGGAAACCATCACGGTCGTGCCGCTCGCCGCGGCAGCATCGGTTCCGTCCTCCTTCACCGTGCGATCGGACGCGCATTTGCACACGCTCGGTACGCGCAGCGGCGCCGGAGTGATCTTTTTCTTCTAGGTTCGACGGACGCCCGCCGCGCGCGGCGCTGCCGGCAAGGCGGCGTCGGGGTAGCGAGCGCGAAACTCCTCGGAATACTCGCCTTCGATCGGCTCGCCGAGCTGCTTCTTGATCATCGCCGCGTTGGCGACCGACTTCGCCGAGAAGTGGTTGTTCGTGTACACGTAGGTCTTCTTCACGATCGTGCGCGCGGCCTCGATGGTCTCGACGAACTCCCCAATTTCTTCGCCGGAGTACAGGTAGTTGTAGCGATCTTCCGCCTTGTCATGCGACCACCACTGTCTGGCGTTCCGCCCGTGCAGCCGCATGTAGTAGAACGTCCGGATGTTTGGCAGCTGGTTCTGGGAGATCGAGAGGCGGAACTTCGGCTCGTCGATCTGTACGAGGGCGGCCCCGTGCGCGTTCAGGAGCGTAAGCGTGTCGCCGATCGTGTCGCTCCAGCTCTTATGCCGCAGCTCCACCGCGATGCGGTACCCGGCGAACGCGCCGAGCAGCCACTGCAGGTACTCGAGCGACGCCGGATCGCTCTTGAAGCTCGGAGGAAACTGCGCGAGTAGTGCACCCAGCTTGCCCGAAGAGGCGATCGGCTCGATCCCGCCTTTGAAGTCGTCGAGGTCGGACACGTTGGGCCGGACGAGCGCCTCCACGAGCGCGCTGTCGCCGGCAGACGCGGATGCGCCTTTTGTGAACTGCGCCGTGTACATCTTCGGGTGCGTGAACTTCTGATACAGCTTGACCGAAAACTCGAAGCCCGGCGGCGTACGTTCGGCCCACGAGCGGCAGACGTCCGCGCGCGGCTGACCGTAGAACGTCGAGTTGACCTCGACCGTGTTGAAGTGCTCGGCGTAGAAGGAAAGCTCGTCGAAGCTCTTCGCACGGCCGCGCGACGGCGGATAAAAGACGCCGTTCCAGGTGCCGCGTCCGCCGGGATAGTTCCAGCCGCTCGTGCCGATGCGGAGGTCCCCCATGCCCATCGGCATAGAATAGTGAGAGAGCAATGCTCACCGTCAACGAAATCTTTCACTCGATTCAGGGTGAATCGACGCGCGCCGGATCGCCGTGCGTCTTCGTGCGTCTGACGGCCTGCGACCTGCGCTGCACGTGGTGCGACACGCCGTACGCGTTTCACGAAGGCCGCAAGATGTCGATCGACGACGTCGTCCGCATTGTCGAGGGGTACGGCTGTCCGCTCGTCGAGATCACAGGCGGTGAGCCGCTGCTGCAGGAGGACGTGTATCCGCTGATGCAGCGGTTGATCGACGGCGGCCACACGGTGATGATCGAGACCGGCGGGCATCGTCCGATCGACCGTGTGCCGGGCGAAGTCGTCAAGGTCGTGGACGTCAAGTGTCCCGGAAGCGGCGAGTCCGAGAAGAACGACTGGGCGAATCTCGATCGGCTGGCGCCGCACGACGAGGTGAAGTTCGTCATCGCTGATCGCGTCGATTACGAGTTCGCGCGCGACGTCGTCTGCCGGCGCCTCACGTCGCGATCCCGGGCGATCCTGTTTTCGCCAGTGCACGGCGGGCTCGACCCGAGGACGCTGTCGGAGTGGGTGCTCGCCGACCGTCTGCCCGTCCGCGTGCAGCTGCAGATCCACAAGTTCATCTGGCATCCGGCGACTCGAGGCGTGTGAAGGCAGCCGTTGTCCTGCTGAGCGGCGGCCTCGATTCGTACACGGCCGCCGCGATCGCCAAGTCTGGCGGCTTCGGCCTCTACGCGCTGACCATCCACTATGGCCAGCGCCATGCGCGCGAAGTGGAATCGGCCCGCGCGGTGGCGCGGGCGCTCGGCGTCGTCCGCCATCAGGAGCTCACGATCGATCTCCGGCCGATTGGCGGGTCGTCGCTCACCGCGGACATCGCCGTCCCGCGCGATCGCGATCTCGACGCGAACGACATCCCGTCCACGTATGTGCCCGCGCGCAACACCATCTTCCTCTCGCTCGCGCTGGGCTGGGCCGAAGTCCTCGGCGTCTGTGACATCGTCATCGGCGTGAACGCGCTCGACTATTCCGGCTATCCCGATTGCCGGCCCGAGTTCGTGCACGCGTTCGAATCGCTCGCGAATCTGGCGACGCGCGCAGGAGTCGAAGGCGCGCGGTTCCGCGTCCACACGCCCCTCATTGCGCTGAGCAAGGCGGAGATCATCGGGCGCGGCGTCGAGCTCGGGCTCGACTACGGCCTGACGCACAGCTGTTACGACCCGCTGCCGTCGGGACGGCCGTGCGGACGATGCGACAGTTGTGTCCTGCGGTCGCGCGGATTTGCACAGGCGGGAGTGACGGACCCGCTTCTGCGATAAAATCCGGGCGAATCCTTGAACCTTCTTCG
Organism: uncultured Bifidobacteriaceae bacterium; assembly: GCA_964579765.1. GTDB lineage: Bacteria > Acidobacteriota > Vicinamibacteria > Vicinamibacterales > CAVVIG01 > DATNBT01. Next base: position 6,119 of record CAZOIK010000315.1, on the reverse strand, counting down.
CCGCCAACCCATTCTCCGGCAGCTGCTGGTCACGACGGGCGTGCTGCTGATCGTGCTGTTCATCGCGGCCGCGTGGTCGGGGCTCAGGACGCGGACCGAGCGGGCCGTCGAAGTGCAGACCGAGGCCGGCACGATCGCGACCACCGCCGCCACGGTGTTCGATCAGTACTTCGCGAGCCTCGACGCGATGGCGTCGGCGCTGGTCCGCGACTCGGCGGTGCGCTCCCTCGACGGGTCTTCCAGCACGCGGCTGTTCCAGTCGATCCTCGCGGAGCAGCCGCTGCTCGGCAACATCTCGCTGCGCGGGCCCGACGGGGCACTCGTGGCGAGCGCCGTCATGCCTGCGACGCCGTCGCCGGCCGCGCCGGCGGTGTTGTTGGAGGCGCTGCGCACGGGTCGGCCGGCCGCGAGCCAACTCGTCATCGGTCCCATTCTGCGGCGCCGAACCGTCCAGCTCGGGTATCCAGTGAAGGACGATCGCGGTCGGGTCACCGGTGTGCTCGGATTCAGCCTCGCGCTCACGCAGCTCGAGACGCTGTTCGCCCGGCTGCCGCTGCCGCAGGGGTCGGTGATCGTCCTGGCCGACCGCAACGACGTGGTCATCTCGCGCAGCATCGACAGCGAGAAATACATCGGCTCGAGCGTCGATGTGCCGCGCGATGCGGCGGCGGCGACGACGTCGCAGCTCGATCCCGACGGCGTCCAGCGCTTTCACGGCAACGCGACGATCGAGCGCGGGCCGTGGGTGCTGAGCGTCGCCATTCCGCGCATCGAGGTGCTTCGCCGGCTGACCGCGCTGTGGGAACGCAACCTGAGCGTCATCACCGCGGTCCTCGTGCTGATCTTCGGCCTGGCGTTCTGGATCTCGTGGCAGACGGCGTCCGACCTCACGCGGCTCCAGCTGGCCGCCAAGAAGATCGCGTCCGGAGATTTCTCCGAGCCCGAGCAGCGTCCCGTCTTCAACCTCGAGACGGCGGAGCTGCAGTCCTCGTTCGTGACGATGGCCGCTCGGCTCCGTGAAGCCCGCGACACGGTCGAACGCCAGCTCGCGCAGGAGCGGAAGATGCTCGAGGCGGTTCAGACGCTGCAGCGCCAGGTCGTCCGGCAGGAGCGGCTTGCCGCGGTCGGTCTGCTTGTCTCCGGCGTCGCCCACGAGCTGAACAACCCCCTGCAGGCAATTCTCGGTTCCATCGAGCTCCTCGAACGCCAGCCCGACGTGCCGTACTCCGTGCTCGAGGAAATCGGTTTCGTCAAAACGCAGAGCCACCGCGCCCGAGACATCATCCGCAACCTGTCTCGCTTCAGCAAGCAGAAGCCGGGGCCGCCTTCGCCTGTCGATCTCCGCGACGTCATCGCGAGCGTCGTGCAGCTTCGCAAGCGCGAGCTCGACAGCGCCTCCATCGCGCTCGACGTCGAGACGTCCTCAGTCCGCAAGGTGCTCGTCAGCTTCGCCGAGCTCGAACAGGTGGTCCTGAACTTCGTCGTCAACGCGCAGCAGGCGATTCAGGGCACGGGGAAGACGCAGGGGCGGATTCTGATCAGACTGACCGATGCCGGCAAGCGCGTCCGCCTCGAAGTGTGGGACGACGGGCCGGGCGTGCCGCAGGACAACGAGCAGAAGCTGTTTCAGCCGTTCTTCACGACGAAGCCCGTCGGACAGGGGACAGGCCTCGGCCTCTCGGTCAGCTACGGCATCGTTGAGGCCTACGGCGGCGCGACGGGGTACGTCAACAACGCGTGGGGCGGCGCGACCTTCTTCGTCGAGCTTCCGATCGCAGAGGGAGAGCGCATCGCCGATGACCGAGCGGCTGTACTACACGGACGCGTACCTTCGCGAGTTTGACGCGTCGGTCTCGAACGTCAGCAGCGGGAACGGCCTTTCAATCGTCCGTCTCGATCGCACGGCCTTCTATCCCGCCTCGGGCGGGCAGCCCTTTGACGTCGGCGACCTGAACGGCCTGCGCGTGCTCGAGGTCGTCGATCAGGAAGACGGCGACATCGCGCACGTCGTCGATGCGCCCGCGGATGCCTTCGCGGTCGGACAGACGGTCCACGCTTCGATCGACTGGACCCGGCGCTTCGACCACATGCAGCAGCACACCGGTCAGCATGTTTTGTCGGCCGCGATCGACCGCCGCTTTGGCGTCCGCACGGTCAGCTTCCATCTCGGCGCCGAGTCGTCCACGATCGATCTCGCGCGCGAGCTCACGCGCGACGAACTCGCCGCGGCGGAGCTCGACGCCAACCGCGTCGTCTGGGACAACCTGGAAATAACCGTGCGTTTCGTCAGCGCGGAGGACGCGGCGACGCTGCCGCTCCGCAAGGAGCCGGTACGCCAGGGCACGCTCCGACTGATCGACGTAGGCGGCTTCGACCTGTCCGCGTGCGGCGGCACCCATGTCGCGCGCGCCGGTGGCATTGGCATCATCGCAACCGGCGCGATCGAGCGCTTCAAGGGCGGCCAGCGCCTCGAGTTCTTCTGCGGTGGCCGCGCCTTGAAGAAGTTCGGCGCGATGCGCGACGTGATTGCGGGCTCGATTCGAGTGCTGTCAGTGATGCCGGAAGAGCTGCCCGCGTCGATCGAACGGCTCCAGTCCGAGGCGCGCGAGCGGCAGAAGGCGTTCGCGGCCGTGCAGGTCGAGCTGGCGCGCCACAGAGCTCAAGAATTCGCCGCAGCCGCGGAACAGACGCCGGTAGGACGGCTGGTCGCGCGGGCAGTGGACGCGGACGCGCAGGTCCTGAAGGCGCTCTCCTTGGCAATTACGTCGAAGCCGGGCTTCGTCGCGGTGCTGGTCTCGACCTCGTCGCCGGCGCTCGTCGTCGTCGCACGCTCACAGGACGTGTCGATCGCGGCCAATCAGCTGCTTGCATCCCTGACCGCGAAGTTCGGCGGACGCGGCGGGGGCAAGCCTGATCTCGCGCAGGCCGGCGGCCTCGAGGGCGACCTGGCAGCGATCCTCGACGCCGCGCGATCGTCGATAGCGGGCTCGACGTAGTCACGCTATCGCGTGCCGTCCAGCCACTCGTATAGCCTGCGCACGCCGCGGATGTCGGCGCCGGGTCCCTGAATCTGCGGGAAAGTATCGCGGTACTTCGTGAGGTCAACGAGCCGCGCCGCTTCCTCTGCGGTGCGGCCCTGTTGCTTCAGCGCCCGCCCCTGCGTGACCAGGTCCTTCAGATAACCCTGAAACGCCGTAATGCGCTCCTTGTCGCGGAACGGCGTGCCGTGGCCGGGCAGGTCTACGTCGAAGTCGAGTTTTTTCAGCGCGTCGAGCGTGGTTACCCATTCGTCGAATTGCGCGTCGCCCATGTACGCGACCGTCGATTCCATGAGATCACCGGTGCACACGATTTTTTCTTTCGGCAGATAGACGACGGTGTCGCCGTTGGTGTGCCCGCGGCCGAGAAAGAGCAGCCGCACCTCGCGTCCGCCAAGATTGATCCTCTTCTGCTTCGAGTACGTGACGTTCGGAGGCGTCGGCCGGATCTCTTTCAAGTCCTCCCACCCCTGCTGCGCGACGGCGAGCTGCCGCTCGAGCGCGGCCTTGCGCTCGGGATCGGTCTCGCCCGCGATCCGCTTCGTCAACGCGTCGATCCGTGCGGGCACGTTTGTCAGCTGTGAGGTCTTGTACGGCTCGCGATGCAGCACGTCGAGATTCTGAATCGCGTACTTCACGTACTCGTGCGCGATGATGTCGGCCTTGCCGGCATACACCTGATTGCCGTCGGTGTGGTCGTAGTGGAAATGCGTGTTGACGACGTAGCGGACCGGCTTCGTGGTGACGAGCTTCAGGTCTTCGAGGAACGCGCGCGCAGCGGCCGGCGAGGTCCCCGTGTCAACGACGAGCACCGCGCGGTCGCCGATGACGACGACGTTGTTGCTGCCGGTGGCCATCGCGCCGGTCGCGGTGGCGTCGTACACGCCGCTGTCCACCGCCTGGAACGTATTCGCCTTGCCGCTGGCGTTGCCGATCGTCTGCGCGTACCCCGCGAGCGATCCAGTCAGCAAGACGGCGACGAGCAAACCCAGCACGCGTCTCATGGGCCTCCCTTCAGTGGAGACGGAATCCGGTCAACGGCGCGACGAGGACGAGCGTCACGAGCAGTCCGGCGACGCCCACGGCCCAGGCGGCGCGCACGGCAACGCGCTCGCCGGCGAGCGGCGCCACCGCCCTTCGGCTCGCGCACGCGACGTGCATGAAGAACGCGAGCACCGACAGCAGGTAGTAGGGCAGCAGCACCGCCGTGCCTGCCGACGCCAGCAGGCCAGGCTGGCCGCCGGCGGCCCACTGGAACGTGGTGTCGGCGTGCTGCAGTCCACGTCCGATCACGAAGACGGCGTTCATGTGCGAGAAGAAGAACATGCTCAGGTACGCCCCTGACACGAACTGCAGCGCCCTGGCGCGCGTGAAGTGAAAGCCCCGCGCGTTCCACACGAGGACCGCGCCCGTCAGCACCTGCACGACGACGGCGACGACGAGCAGCGGCTCGACGAAGGAATTGCGATAGACGAGCCGAAGCGCGTTCTGCATGCGCACGTGGGCGTCGAACCCGTCAACGGCCATGAGGTGGTTGGCGACATGCGCGAACAAAAACACCACGAGCGGCACTGCCGACGCGTAGTGGACGCGGCGGATCGTCGCGTTCTGGCGGACGGCGGCCGCAGGCGCGCGCCGGCCCGCCAGGGCCAGCAGCGCAAGCACGCCAAACCAGATGTACGCGCGGAAGGCGCTCCAGCCGGAGAGCGCCAGCACGACGGTGAAGATGGCGAAGAACGGCGGCGTCACAGCGGCCGCAATCGCCTCGAGCACGATGGCGGATCGCGCGGAGCGGCTCTCGCCCGCCTGCCGGATCAGGAACCAGGCGGCGATCGGGCCGGCGACGGACCATGCGATCGCCGACAGCGTCGTCGCCATCCCGTGCCGCCAGCTCGCGGCGAGCAGCCACGGCGTGAACGGGTACGAGATCAGCCATGCCCACACCGCAGCGCGAGGCCACGGGAGCGACCAACGGATCGTGCGATCGTGTTCGAGGGCGGCAGCGGCGGTCCGCATGGCGTCAGGATACGTCAGGCCGGGAACCGCGCGTCGGCTCGCACCTGGCGGGCCTGATGGATATGCCGGCGCTCGTGCGCCAGCATCAGCTGAATGAACGTGCCGAGGCTCCACTTCACGAGCGGAAGCGGCGATGTGTGCCTGGCGCGCCGCAGGTCCAGTCCGTCGGCCGCGCGGAGCCTGCCGCCAAGCTCGTCCTGCCACCGCATGAATGCTGTCCGGACCTCGTCGAGCGACATCGACGGCGACGGCTGCACCTGCTTTGGCGCCTTGAACCGCATCCGGGCCGGCGCGTCGTTCGTCCGGACGCACCAGCGCTCGAACGCCGAATACGTGAACGGCCCGTCGCCGGTCAGGCCACCCGCGCGCGCGTTCGCAATGGCCGCGTCGATCGACGGGATGAACAGCTGCGCGGCGGCTTTGTTGAGGTGATCGAAGCAGCCGGCCATCGACCAGCGTCCGGGTTGTGGCTGCCAGTTGAACTGCGCATCGGACAGACCCGACATCAGCCCTCCGGCGTCCTGTCGGATCGAGAGCAGCTGATCGCTGTAGCTTTCGAGTTCGGCGTTCATGGCGTCATTGTGAGCGATAGGCGGCGAGACGCGCGAGGACGTCGTCGATCGCCGTGGTGATGACTGTGTCCGACGAGCTGTCGAAGTCGTTCGCGAATACGGTCACCGCCGTCATCTCCCCATCGGCGGAGCGCACATATCCCGCCACGGCGCGCACGCCGGTCATCGATCCGGTCTTGACCTGCGCCTTGCCGGCGGCGGTGGTCCGCCGCATGCGGAACTCGAGCGTGCCGTCGCGGCCGGCGACCGGCAGCGTCGCCTCGTAGGGCGCTCCTAGGCGCGCGTCGTGCGCGATGTGCGCGAGCACGGCCGTCATCGTGCCTGGCGTGATGTAGTTGTAGCGCGACAGGCCCGACCCGTCCGCCTGCAGCAGGCCGGCAGGATCGATGTTCCATTGCTGCAGCGTCTGCTGTACAGCCATGCGCCCGCCGGCGGCCGTCCCCATGCCGATCGTCTTCAGCAGCGCTTCCGCGTACTGATTCTGACTCAGCTT
>CAZOIK010000314.1:0-5206 GCA_964579765.1 uncultured Bifidobacteriaceae bacterium | reverse complement strand
TCGCCCGGCTTGAGCAGCCACGCGATCGTCTGGCCGACCGGCACGACGGCGCCCGCCTGCGCGACGACGCCGCCGAGGACGCCGTCGCCGCCCGCCTCGATCTCGACGACGGCCTTGTCGGTTTCGACCTCGAGCAGGATCTCGCCCTTCTTGACGGCCTCGCCTTCCTTCTTCTTCCACGACACGAGCTTGCCGGTCTCCTGCGCCATTTCGAGCGCAGGCATCACAACGCTGATAGCCATAGTCAGTGATCCACTAGAGGTCAGAGGTCGGAGGTCGGAGGTCGGGGTCGGCCGAGATCGCATCGCCGACGCGCAGCGTTCCCTCGTCGAGGATATCGGCGCGCAGGCCGGCGCGGTGCGCAAGGCCTTTGATCACGCCCGGCTTGGTCAGCCGCTCCAGGTGCGAGCACGGCTCGGCGAGGCGCACGCCCTTCATGCGTACCGATCCGACGTGGAAGATCTTGCCGACAAGCTCATTCAACGAAACGCCCTGCGTGACGAGATTGCGGCGTGTCTCCGCCGCGCTCAACGCAATGCCGTGGTCGCGCGCGAGCGCGTCGATCATCTCGGAGGCGACCAGCGTCACCTGGCGGCCGCCGCCTGGATTGTTGGAAAAGCTGCCTTCGCCGCGGAAGTACCTGTCGCCTTCGAGGCCCTTGCCCGGAACCGCGCGGACCGAGGGGACGGACTCGAGCCGCCCCTCGGCCTGCCGGCCAATCTGAATCGCGACGAGACTACCGGGCGCCAACCTCGGACCTCGCGGAGGCCGCGATCATGTTGACGACGTCCTGGTTCGCCTCGGGCTCCGGCTCGCGCGTGGTCTCGAGCGGACCGCTCACCGTGACGTACGGCGCGCCGCACACGAGCAGCTTCTCGGCCGGGAAGCGCGTGATCACTTCGTGGCCGGTCGGCGTGACGACGACTTCTTCCTCGATGCGCGCCGCGCTCCAGCCGTCCTTGCTCGGCCAGAAGGTCTCGAGCGCGAACACCATGCCCGGCTTGATCTCGTACGAGTGCTCGAGCGAGACGAGCCGGCTGATCATCGGCTTCTCCCAGATGGCGAGGCCGATGCCGTGGCCCATCTGCAGCGCGAACGCCGCTTCCTCGTTCGGGAACCCGAACTCCTGCGCCTTCGGCCACACCGACGCGATCTCCGCCGTCGTCCGGCCCGGGCGCACGAGCTCGATCGCCGCGTCCAGATAGTCGCGGCAGCGCTTGTAGGCGTCGTTGAGCGCCTTGGACGCCGAGCTGATGGCGAACGTGCGGTAGTAGCACGTGCGATAGCCCATGTAGGAGTGCAGGATGTCGTAGTAGACCGGATCGCCCGGGCGCAGCATGCGGTCGGAGAACACGTGCGGGTGCGGGCTGCAGCGCTCGCCCGAGATCGCGTTCACGCCTTCGACGTATTCCGATCCGAGATCGTAGAGCCGCTTGGCCACGAGCCCGACGGCTTCGTTCTCGCGCATGCCGGGCTTCATCGCCTTGTACAGATCGTGATAGGCGGCATCGACCATCGCGGCCGAGTGGTTGAGGAGCGAGATCTCGTCCTGCGTCTTGATGACGCGGACGTTGCTCATCAGCTCCTGGCCGTCCACGATCGTCAGGCCTTCCTTCTGCAGCGCGAACAGCACGGCGGGCTCGACGACATCCACGCCGACCGGCGACTTGTGGAGATTCAGCTTCTCGAGCTCGACCTTGATCTTCTTCGCCGTGTCCTCGGCGCGGCCCATCTCGGGCGACATCGCGCCGCGCATCAGCGGGATGCCGGCGCGGCTGCGGTCGCCGAGCCACGAGCAGTTGAGCTGATGATGACGGGCGGCCGACCCGAAGTCCCAGAGAATCGGCTCGGCGCCGCGCGAAAGCAGCGTGAACCGGCTGATCTTGTCCTGCGCCCACGTGCCGATGTGCGTGGCCGTGAGATAGCGGACGTTGTTCATGTCGAAGCACAGGAGCGCGCCGAGCTCCGACTTCTCGAGCGCGTCCTTCGCGCGCTGCAGGCGCTCCGTGCGAAGGCGCTCGAAATTGATGCGTTCTTCCCAATCGACCGCCATCGTGCCGTAAGTCTTCAAAGCCACAACGTGCCTCCATGAATTGCAGGATTGCAGAATGGCAGAATGGCAGGATTGGCGGCCGCCCGCGCAATCCTGCAATCAATCCCGCAATCCTGCAATTCTGCCATTCTGCAATTCACCGGTTACAGAGCTGTTTCGCGACCCGTACCACGTCTTTCTCCGTCGGCACGGTCGAATCCTCGAGCGACGGGCTGAACGGAATCGGCACGTGCATCGCGCACAGGCGCGTCACCGGCGCGTCGAGATAGTAGAACGCGCCCTCCGACACGACCTGACCGAGCTCCGCCGACACGCCGTATCGCCCGTAGCCTTCGTCCATGACAATGCAGCGCGAGGTCTTCTTCACCGATTCGATGAGCGTCTTCTCGTCGAGCGGCCACATCGTCCGCGGATCGACGACTTCGACGTCGATGCCGACCTCCTCGCACAGCTTCGCGCCGGCGAGCGCCACCTGCACCATGCTGCTGGTGGCGACGATCGTCAGGTCTTTGCCTTCGCGCTTCACGTCGGCGACGCCGAGCGGCAGCACGTAGTCGTCTTCCGGCACCGGGCCCTTCACCTTGCGATAGCTGATCTTGTGCTCGAAGATCACGCACGGGTTGTCGTCGCGCACGGCGGCCTTGAAGAGGCCCTTCGCGTCGTACGGCGTCGAGGGGACGATGACCTTGAGGCCGGGGATGTGGCTCGGCCAGGCGTGCAGCGACTGCGAGTGCTGCGCGGCCGAACGGCGCGTCGCGCCCATCGTCAGCCGGAAGACCATCGGCACCTTCCACTTGCCGCCCGACATGTAGTGGATCTTCGCGGCCTGGTTGACCATCTGGTCCATGATGATCGTCGCGAAGTCGCCGAACATGATGTCCACGATCGGCCGCATGCCGGCCATCGCGGCGCCGACGCCGATGCCGGAGAAGCCGGCTTCGGAAATCGGCGTGTCGATGATGCGGTCCTTGCCGAACTCGTCGACGAGGCCCGTGAGCACCTTGAACGTGGTGCCGGCTTCGGCGACGTCTTCGCCCATCAGCACGACGCGCGGATCGCGGCGCATCTCCTGCGCGATCGCTTCCTTGATCGCGTCGCCGAAGGTGAGCTCCCTGACGGAGGTGGCGGTATCAAGCATAGATGTCCTCCGTCACCTTGCTCGGGTCGGGGTAGGACGCGTTAATCGCCCAGTTCATCGCGTCGTCCATCTCCTTGATCAAATCCGCCTGGATCTTGTCCAGCTGCTCGCGCGTCGCGACCTTGTTGGCCATCATCCACTCGCCGTGCAGCGTCACCGGGTCGCGCTCGCTCACCCACTCCTGCTCTTCGGCTTTCGGACGGTAGTAGCTGCGTGCGATGTCGCCGACGTGGTGGCCGTGATAGCGGTACGTGATGCACTGCAGGAACGCCGGGCCCTCGCCGGCGCGCGCGCGATCGATCAGCGCCTTCGCCGTCGTGTACACCTCGCGGACGTTCTGACCGTCGATGGTCTTCGTCAGCATGCCGAACGCCTCGGGCCGCTTCGAGACGTCGCCGGCGGTTGACTCCGAGAAGTGTGTGTATTCGTTGTAGCCGTTGTTCTCGCAGCAGAAGATGACCGGCAGTTTCCAGAGCTGCGCGAGGTTCAGCTCCTCGTACAACAGCCCCTGGCCGAGGGCGCCTTCGCCGAAGAAGCAGACCGCGACCTGGCCGGTCTTGAGGTATTTCGCCGCGTACGCCGCGCCGGTGGCGATGCCGGCGCTGCCGCCGACGATCGCGTTGGCTCCCAGATTTCCGGTATCCGGATCGGCGATGTGCATCGAGCCGCCCTTGCCCTTGCAGTAGCCGGCTTCCTTGCCCAGGAGCTCGGCGAACATCCGGTCGGGCGACGCGCCCTTGGCGAGGCAGTGCCCGTGGCCGCGATGCGTGCTGGTGATGAAGTCGTCCCTCCGGAGGGCCTCGCAGATGCCGCACGCAATCGCTTCCTCACCTATATATAGATGTGCGAGGCCGGGCATCAGCGCACGGGTATAGAGATCGTTGACACGCTCTTCGAACAGGCGGATGGCGACCATCTGCCTGTACATGTGGAGCAAACGATCCGTCCCAATCGACAGATCGGCAGGCTTGCTCGGTGCAGTTGGCATCTGCGGATTATTACCTTTCGTGACGCTTGACGTCCAGTTCGTGCTCGGATAGCATCCGAACCCGCCCGCCACTCTTTTATTCAGGAGATCGAATGCCAACGAAGATTGTCGATACCATCCTTCCCACGACGATGGTCGGGTCGTACCCGCGCCCGCAGTGGTTCACGCAGCAGCTGCTCGGACGTGACATCCGCGTCGCCTTCAAGGAAGTGAAGCACGAAGAAGCCTATGACGATGCGGTCGCGACCATCATCCGCGACCAGGAAGGCGCCGGCCTCGACATCGTCACCGACGGCAACATGTGGTACGACGACTACGTCGGCGTCATCGGCGCGTTCTGCTGGTACATGTACGAACGCATCCCGGGTTTCGACCCGGCGAAGGAGGAACACCCCTCCGTCGTCGGCGTCAAGGACGCGGACCGCAACAAGCTGGTCGAGCTGCTCTCCGACTGGGGCGGCGTCGTCAACAGCGGCCCCGTGTCGCGCGGCCCGATCCGCCTCGCGGATCTGTACAAGATCGCCAAGCGGCACGCGAAGGCCCCGGTGAAGGTCTCGGTCGGCGCGGGGCCGATCAACCTCGCGTGGCACGTCTACTTCAAGCACTACAAGAACGCGAAGGACCTCAGCATGGCGCTCGCGCCGATCTTCAACGCCGAGATGAAAGAGCTGGTCGAGGCGGGCGCGACGTATCTGCAGATCGAGGACCTCGGCGCGTGGATTCCGCTCTTCACGAACAACAAGGACGACTACAAGTGGATTCGTGAGTGCATCGAGCAGTGCTGCGACGGCGTGAACGCCAAGATCGGCTGGCACTTCTGCTTCGGCAACGCGTGGGGCAACGACATCCTCAGCGCCAACTACCCTGAGGGCTACCAGACCGTGCTGCCCTACTTCTTCGGCACCACGGGCATCGACGAGTTCGTCCTCGACTACGCCAACCGCGACATGGCGGGCATCGACTTCCTCGCCAAGCTGCCGGCCAACCAGGGCGTGCAGGTCGGCGTGCTCGACATCCGCACCAACGC
>CAZOIK010000313.1:0-27207 GCA_964579765.1 uncultured Bifidobacteriaceae bacterium | reverse complement strand
AAGACGACTGATGGAGCAGCGAAAGGCCGAGGAGCTCGTGCGGCGATTGGCGGCGGCGGTCCGCGGCACCGAGCTGTACGCGCCCACCCACCCGCTCGTGCTGCGCGGCATCGACGCGCTGAGCGCCGCCGCGCTCGACGGCCTGCAGGCGGCGCCGACCATAGTCATCGCGTTCCTCGGCGACGTGGGGGTCGTGGACGCGGCGCGGCTGCCCAAGGGCAGCGCGACGCTCGTCGGCTTCGCGCGCGACCTGCGCGAGCGCGACATCGAGAAGATCACGTTCACGCGCGGCCTGACCAAGGAAGAGGTGCGTGCGCTCGTCGCGGTCTTCAGCGACCGGAGGTCTCCCATCCCGATCATCGACCTGCTGCTCTCGAAGGGCGTCCGCCACGTCACGCTCGGCCGCGTCGTCGTGGACGACACGAACGACCAGGAGGCCGGCATCGCGGCGGCGCGGCGGGTCTACTCGACGGCGGTGGACACGGCCGAGACGCTCTGGCAGGCGGCGAAGGCGGGCGACAAGCCGGACCCGGGCGCCGCGAAGAAGATCATCGACGGGCTGGCGAAGCTGGTCACCAACGACCGGACGTCGCTGATGGCGCTGACGGCCCTCAAGAAGTACGACAACTACACGTTCACGCACATGGTGAACGTCGCCGCGCTCGCCATGGCCCAGGCGCGCGCGCTCAACGTTGACGGCACGCTGCTCCGCGAGTTCGGCTTCGCCGCGCTGATGCACGACATCGGCAAGGTCAACACGCCGCTCGAAGTCCTGAACAAGCCAGACAAGTTGACCCGGGACGAATTCGAGATCATGAAGCGGCACGTCGTTGACGGCGCGCACATTCTCCGCCGCACACCGGAGATGCCGGCGCTGGCGCCAATCGTCGCCTTCGAGCACCACCTGAAGCAGGATCTGAGCGGCTACCCCGAGAAGATCGGCAGCCGGAAGTTGAACCTGTGCACGATGATCGTGAGCATCGCCGACGTCTTCGACGCGCTGCGCAGCACGCGCCCCTACCGCAAGGGCCTGGCGACCGATCGGATCCGCAACATCATGGGCGAGCAGGACAACCCCGCGTTCAACCAGGTGCTGCTCAAGCGTTTCGTCAATCTCATGGGGCTGTTCCCCGTCGGCAACCTCGTACGTCTCAACACGGAGGAGCTCGCGATCGTCACGGCCGAGCACCCGAGCGATCCCTTCCGGCCGCAGGTGAAGATCATCGTGGACAGCAAGGGCAACGCGCTCGACGAACCCCTGCTGACGAACACGTTCGAGCGCGACAGCCGCGGCGACTTCCCGCGCGCCGTCGTCGAGGCCGTTGACCCCGAGGAGGCGGGCATCGACCCACTGAAGTACCTATGAGCGACGAGGTCGAACTGCTCGGACCGGAAGAGACGGCGCGCATCCTCGAGCTGTCGCGCGCGTGCAAGGCCGCGGCGCGCGCGGTGCTGCTTTACCCGCCGTCGCACCCGGCCATCGCCGCCACCGTGGGACGCATCGTCCAGACGACGTCAAGCGACGCGCTGGCCGCGCCGGTGAAGATCACCGTCCTCCCGCGCGAGCTGCGCGTGGACGGCCGCAAGCCCGCGCGGGACGACCAGGCCGTCAGCGACCTCGCCGTCCTGCTGCACGACCACCTCGTCGGCGAAATCGTCATTCAGCCGGGCGGCGATCGCGACGCGTGGCTCGCCTTTCTGCAGCTGCTCGGCCGGTCGCCCGAGTCTGTCCGCGCGGAAGGCGGCATCGCGCGCGTCTGGACGACGATGGCGGGCCGCCACGTCGAGCTGCGCGAAATCGACTACGGCGAAGTGCTGCGCGAGCGCGGCGCCGGGCATTCGCAGGCGTGGGAGAAGATCATCTCCAACTGCCTCGAGGGCATGACCTCGCTCGATCTCGACGAAGCCGCCATGAACGAGCTGCTCGCCGTGGCGGGCGACGTCGATCGCGTCGTCGAGATGATGAGCACGCTCGAGAGCCGCGCGCAGGGCGGCGTCGGCGCGAAGAGCGCGGCGCTCATGAAGATGATCCGGGGGTTCATCGAGGCCGTCTCGAAGAACGCGCCGCAGATGCTCGACACGACGCTGCGGACGATCGCGTCCGCCGTCGGCCGCCTCACGCCCGAGATGGTGATGGCGCTCCTTGCCGAGGACGCCGGGACGCCCGACGCCGAGCACCGGGTCATGGACGGCGTGCTCAGCCACATGCCCGACCGCGACGTCGCGACCTTCGTGTCGCGCAACGTCATCGCCGAGGGCACCGCCACGGACCGGCTGGCGCACGCGTTCCAGGCCCTCGTGCCCGACGGCGATTCGCGCGAGCGCCTCCTGACCATCGCGCGCGACGACGTCGCGGCGTCGCCGCTCGGCAGCACCGAAGGCTTCGACGGCATGTGGGATCAGGTCGCGCAGAAGCTGCTGACCTCGTACTCAGACCGTCCCTACATCTCGGACGCCTACGCCCGCGAGCTCTCGAGCGCGCGCACGCAGGCGGTGGCCGTCGAGCGCGTGAGCGACGACCCGCCCGAACGCGTCAGCGCGTGGCTCACCACCGTCTCGACGACGTCCGTCCGCACGCTCGACATCTCGCTGCTCCTGGATCTACTGAGCCTCGAGCAGAACGACGCGCGCTGGGGCGACCTGATGGCACCCGTGGTCCGGACGCTCGAGGACCTGCTCCTGGTCGGCGACTTCGACGCGGCGCTGAGCCTGATCGACGTCGTCGCGAAGTCGGCGTCCGGCGCGGGGACGACGGCGCGGCGGCAGCACGCGATGATTGCCATCGACACGATCGTCTCGGGGCCGATGCTGCAGCACATCGTCATCCACCTCGCGTCGGTGGACGACTCGCAGTTCGAGCGCGTGAAGTCGATGTGCCTCTCGTTCGGCGAGGTGCTCGTGCGGCCGCTGGCCGAGGCCCTGGCCGCGGAGCAGCGCGCGCGTCCGCGCGAGCGGCTGACCGCCATCCTCCTCGCGTTCGGCGCCGTCGCGCGGCGGACGATCGAGCGTCTGAAGAACTCCGCCAACGCCGCCGTCCGCCGGACCGCCATCCAGCTGATGCGGCAGTTCGGCGGCAGCGACGCGCTGCCCGAGCTCACGGAGCTCCTCGACGACACCGAGCCGCAGGTGCAGCGCGAGGCCGTGCGCGCCATCCTCAACATCGGCACCGACAAGGCGTTCCAGGTGCTGCAGGCCGCGCTCGCGAGCGGCAGCGAGCAGTCGCGCAACGCGATCATGCAGTCGATCGGGTCGGTGCGCGACGAGCGCGCCACGCCGCTCGTGGCGTACATTCTCCGCAACGTGGATCACCGGCGGCTGACCTCCGTCTACCTGCGCGCGATCGAGCAGCTCGGCGCCCTGCGCGATCCGGAAGCCGTGCAGCCGCTGAGCGAGGCATTCCGGCGGCCCGGCGAGTGGTGGGCGCCGCGCCGCACGTCGAGCCTCCGCGCCGCCGCCGCCGCCGCCCTTGCGCGCGTGGGCACGGCCGAGGCGTTCGCGGTGCTCGAAGAGGCCGTGACGAACGGACCGCGCGGCCTGCGGAACGCCGCGCGGCCGCACCTCCGCAACCGCCGTCCCGCCCAGGGGGCTGCCTAGATGGCGGCGCCGCGTCTGCAACTGGCCGAAGAGCTGCTCCGCGCCTTTTCGGCGACGATGCGGTCGATGCAGCTGTACTCGAAGGGACACCCGATCATCACGCGCAACATCAGCGCGCTGTCCACGTCGATCCAGCTGCTGCACGCCATGCAGCCCACGATCGTCATCGGGATGGTCGGCAACGAAGTCATCATCGACGACACGCCGATCTCGAAGGCCGACGCGCTCGGCACGCTCGTCACGCGGCTGCGCGACGCGGGCATCGAGCGCATCACGATCGAACGCGGCGTCACCATCGACGAGCTGACGGGCTTTGCCGAAGCGGTGTCGGCGCTCGAGCGCCATGCTGAGGCCGCCGAGGGCGACGACCCGATGGCGGCGTTCGCGGACTTCAAGCACGTCCGCGTCGGCCGCGTCGTCCTCGAACAGCGCGTCGAGCAGGACGCCGGCGACATGGGCACGATCCGGCGGATGTACGCGGAGGCCGTGTCGGTCGCGACCACCGTGTGGGAGAGCGCCCAGACCGAGGGACAGCCGGACGCCACGCTCGCGAGGACGATGATCGACGGCCTCGCGCAAGCCGTCGCGCAGAACCGCCGCGCGCTCCTCGCGTTGACGACGCTCAAGAACTACGACAACTACACGTTCACGCACATGGTGAACGTGTCGATCCTGATGATGGGCCAGGCGCGGGCACTCGGCATCGACGGGCCGCTGCTCCGCGAGTTCGGCCTCGCCGCGCTGATGCACGACATCGGCAAGGTCCGCACGCCGCTCGAGGTGCTGAACAAGCCCGAGAAGCTGACCGACGAGGAGTTCGCGATCATGAAGCGCCACGTCGTGGACGGCGCGGAGATCCTGCGCGGCACGCCCGACATCCCCGCGCTCGCGCCGATCGTCGCGTTCGAGCACCACCTGCGCGTTGACGGCACCGGCTATCCGAACGGCGTGAACCGGCCGACGCTGAACCTCGGCACGATGCTCTGCGGCATCGCCGACGTGTACGACGCGATGCGCTCGCAGCGCGCCTATCAGCAGTCGTTCCCGACCGAGCGCATCCTGCAGGTGCTCAAGCGCAACGACGGCTCGCAGTTCGACCAGAACCTCGTGCGGCGCTTCGTGCAACTGCTCGGCATCTACCCCGTCGGCAACCTCGTCAAACTCAACACGGGCGAGATCGCCGTCGTCCGCCAGGTGCACGCGCCGGATCCGTACCGGCCCCAGGTGCGCGTGGTGTTCGACAAGACCGGCGCGCGGCTCGAGACGCCGATCGACCTGAACCTGTGGGAGGCGCAGGCCGAAGACGGCGTGCCCTCGTCGGTCGTCGCCCCGATCGATCCGAACGACTACGACATCGACCCGCTGACGCTCGTCTGACGCGCCGCACTAAGATCATGCCGATGCGTCGTCTCGCCGTCCTGGCCGTCCTCGCGGCAGGGTGCGCGGCCGGGCTCCGCGCCGCCGCGCCCGCCGCACCGAAGCTCGCCGTCGTCATCGTCGTCGATCAGATGCGCGCCGACTACGTGGACGACTTCAGGCACGACTGGACGGGCGGGCTCAAGCGCCTCGTGGACGACGGCGCGTGGTTCCGGCAGGCAGCGTATCCATATCTGACCACGGTCACCTGCGCCGGACACGCGACGGTCGCGACCGGCGCCTTCCCGCATCGCCACGGGATTTTTCAGAACGCCTGGTGGGATCGCGACCGTGCGGCGATGCGCACGTGCACGGCAGATGCCGAGGCTCGAGACGTCGGCTTCACCACGACAGAGCGCGGCGGCGACAGCGCGGCGGCGCTTTTATCGCCGACGCTCGGCGATGAACTGCGCGGACAGCAGGGCGGCCATGTCGCGAGCGTGTCGATCAAGGACCGCAGCGCCATCATGCTGGCCGGACACGGCGGCGACAGCGTCGTCTGGCTGAGCAACGCGCTCGACGGATGGGAAACGTCAACCGCGTTCTCGTCGTCGCCGGCCGTCGCGGCATTTCTGGCGGCGCACTCGATTGACGCCGACTACGGCAGGACCTGGACGCGGATGCTGCCCAACTCGCGTTATCTGCACCCCGACGACGGCGTCGGCGAGAATCCACCGCGCGGGTGGACGCCGGTGTTCCCGCATACGCTCGCGAGCACGAGCGGTCGCCCCGACGCGCAGTACCACTCGCTCTGGGAGCGCAGTCCGTTCGCCGACGCTTTTGTGGGAGCACTGGCGGCCGCAACGGTTGACGGCCTCGAGCTCGGCCGCCACGAGACGACGGATCTGCTGGCGATCAGCTTTTCGACGCCCGACCTCGTCGGCCACGCGTTCGGGCCGCGCAGCCAGGAGATCCAGGACGTCTATGCGCACCTCGATCGCACGCTGGGCGCGCTGTTCGACCATCTCGACGCCGTCGTCGGCAAGGGCCGATACGTGGTCGCGCTCACCGCGGACCACGGCGTCACGCCGATTGCCGAACAACTGCTCGAGCAGGGACGCGACGGCGGCCACCTGGATATGCGCGGCATCGGCGCGGCGATCGACCACGCCATCGCCGCCACGTTAGGCGAGGGAAAATACGTGGCGCGTGAAAACGGCAACGACGTGTACCTGGCTCCCGGCGTTGACGCGCGGCTGCGCGGCACACCCGGCGCCCTCGCCGCCGTCGTCGCGGCCACGTCGGCGCTGCCTGGCGTCGAACGAGTGTTCACGGCGGACGAACTGCATGATTCTGCGGCCGCGCGCGATCCCCTGCAGCGGGCGGCCGCGCTCAGCTTCGTGGCGGGCCGAAGCGGCGATCTGATCCTCGCGCCGAAGCCGGGGTGGGAGTTCATCGCGGCCGGCGCGACGCACGGCACGGCCAATCCCGACGATCAGCGCGTGCCGATCTTGCTGATGGGCCCCGGGGTGAAGCACGGCGAGTATCGCCAGCCCGCGACGCCTGCGGACGTGGCGCCGACCCTCGCGTCGCTCATGGGCGTCGTGATGCCGCACGCCGAAGGCCACGTGCTCCGCGACGCGCTGAAGTGAAGGAGCGGGTCCTCAACCTCGTTCGGCGCATCCCTCCCGGCCGTGTCGCGACGTACGGCGACATCGCGAAGTGGGCGGGACATCCGGGCGCGGCGCGCGCCGTCGGCAACATCATGCGGACGTCGAAGCGGCCCGATGTCCCCTACCACCGCGTCGTCGCGGCCGGCGGGCGTCTGGGCGGGTACGGCGGCCGCGAAGCGCTCAAGCGCGCGCTGCTCGTCGCCGAGGGCGTGAACGTGGTCGGAATGCGCGTGCGCCCGTTTCAACGATTCCGATGGGCGCCTTCGAAGTCAGGCGGCGTCTTCAGACGGCCATGACGTCGAACTGCTCGTGGTGCAGCTGCATGTCGGGCTTGATCGTGACGTCGCGGCCGATCGACTGGCGCAGATCGCGCAGCACCGAGCTCTCCTCCTCGCGGAACGCGCGGGCGATCTCGGGGTTCACGCGCAGCAGGACGCGATGGCCGTTGAGCTCCGCGCCGATCTTGCGCACCTCGTTGAAGATCTCGTAGCAGATCGTGGACGTTGACTTGATGACGCCCGTCCCAGAGCAGTAGGGGCACGGCTCGGTCATCACACGCTCGAGGCTCTGCTTCACGCGCTTCCGGGTGATGATCACGAGGCCGAAGTCGGACACCTGCAGCGCCTTCGACGGCGACCGGTCCTTCCGGAGCTCCTGCTCGACCGCCTGGAAGACCTTCTGGCGGTTCTTCTTCTCCTCCATGTCGATGAAATCGCAGACGACGATCCCGCCGAGATCGCGCAGACGCAGCTGCCTGACGATTTCCTTCGCGGCCTCGAGGTTCGTCTTGACGATCGTGTCTTCGAGCCGCCCGCTCGACTTCTTGCCGACGTAGCGCCCGGTGTTGACGTCGATGGCGACGAGCGCCTCGGTCTGGTTGATGACGATCGACCCGCCCGACTTGAGCCAGACCTTGCTCTTGAGCGCGTTGTCGATTTCCTGCTGCACCCCGTATTCCTCGAAGATCGGATACGGCTTGGTGTACAGCTTCACGCGCGGCGCGAGGTTCGGCATGATGCGCTCGATGAGCTCGAGCACGCGCCGGTACTCGGTGTCGTTGTCGATGCGAATCGCCTGGAACTCGTCGGTGAGCAGATCGCGCAGCAGCTTGCCGACGAGGCTCTGCTCCTGGTAGACGACGGCGGGCGCGCGGCGCGAGTCCATCTTCTTCCGGATCTCGAGCCACGTCGTGTGAAACGCCTGCAGGTCCGCGACGATGTCGTCCTTGCTGCGCCCGGCCGCGGCGGTGCGGATGATCACGCCGCCGGTGAAGCCGTGCTGCTCGCGGAACTCGCGGACGATGCCGCGCAGGCGAGAACGCTCTTCGCGCGACTCGATCTTGCGCGAGATGCCGATGTGATCGACCGTCGGCATGAAGACGAGGAAGCGGCCGGCCATCGTGACGTGCGACGTCAGCCGCGCCCCCTTCGTGCCGAGCGGTTCTTTCACGACCTCGACGAGGATTTCCTGGCCGGCGGTCAGCAGATCTTCGATCTTCGGCTGCGGACGGGGGCCCTTCTCCTTCGGCGCCGCCTCTTTCGCGGCGTCCTTGCCGTCGGCTTTCGCGCTCTCGTCGTCGTCGCCGGAGTCGAGCTTGTCGAACTCCTCCATGGCGTCCACGACGTCCGCGACGTAGAGGAACCCGTCGCGTTCGAGCCCGAGGTCGATGAAGGCGCACTGCATCCCGGGCAGCACCTTCGACACGCGGCCCTTGTAGACGTTGCCGACGACGCCCCGCTTGCTTTCGCGCTCGACGAAAATTTCGGCCGCGAGATCGTCTTCGAGGATGGCCACGATGGTCTCGTGGCCGTTGGAGGAGATGATCATCTCCTTGGTCATCACGAACTCCGCTAGTTCGTGAACCTGCGCATGCGCACGTTGAGCACCAGGCCGAAGCCCGCGAGCGTCGCAATCATCGACGACCCGCCGTAACTCATGAGCGGCAGCGTGAGTCCTTTGACGGGCGCGAGTCCAGCCGACATGGTGACGTTGTAGATCACCTGGAAGGTGAAGCTCGCGAGCACGCCGAGGACGAGGTACGCGCCGAGGCGATCTTTGGCCAGACGGGCCGCCTCGAGCGAACGCAGGATCACGAACAAATAGAGGCCGAGCGTCACCAGGACGCCGGCGAAACCCTGTTCTTCGGCCAGCACCGAGAAAATGAAGTCGTTGTGGGCCACGGGGAGAAACCGCAGCTGACCCTGCGTCCCCTTCCGGAAGCCCTTTCCAGTGAGCCCGCCCGAGCCGACGGTGATGCGCGCCTGGAGCTGCTGGTAGCCGGCGCCCTTCGCATCCTGCGACGGATCGAGGAAGGTCGTGATACGGGATTTCTGATACGGCCTGAGCACGAACATCCACGCGACCGGCGCCGCGAGGACGAACGCGAGGAAGACGATGCCGAGCACCCGCAGGCGCATGCCGGCGAGATAGGCGATGGCGAGGAAGACCGGCAGCAGCACGACGGCCGTGCCGAGGTCCGGCTCCTTGGCGATGAGCGCCAGCGGCACGAGCGTGAGCGCGCCGCCGACGGCGAGATCGGTCCACTGCGGCGTGCCGCGGTTCTCGCCGTAGAACTTCGCGAGCACCAGCGCGACGCCGAGCTTCGCAAACTCCGACGGCTGGAGGTTGAACACTCTGAGCGGAATCCAGCGGCGCGCGCCCATCTGCACCTTGCCGAAGAACATCACGTACACGAGCACGGCGAGCAGCGCGATGTAGAGGAGGTGCGACTTGTCCGTGAACGCCCGATAGTCGATCGACAGCGTCACGAGCAGCGCGACGACGCCGATGGCGATGGCGTAGAGCTGCGTCAGCCAGAGATGCGACGCGGCGCGCGTCGGGTCCGACGTCGTGCTGTAGATCATGACGACGCCGATCGTGACGAGCGTGAAGATGGCGGCGACGAGTGCCCAGTCGATGTGGTGGTAGAGGCGGCGCTCGAACATCTAGCGGTCGGCGTCCTTGAAGTCCCAGTGCATCTGCTCTGGGGTCGGGGCCGGCGGCAGCGGCTTGCCGTCTTCCTTGGCGAAGAACGTCTCGAGAATGTGGTGCGCGACCCTGGCGGCGTTGCCGCCGTGGATGCCGTGCTCGAGGAACACGACGCCGGCAATCCGCGGGTTCTCCTTCGGCGCGAAGAACACGAACCAGCCGTTGTCGCGCAGGTTGCGCGCCGTCTTGTCGGCGGCCCGGGCGCGGCCCTGCGCCGAGATGAGCTGCGACGACCCGGTCTTGCCGACGACGTCGTGGCCGGCGATCTGCGCGGTGATCCCCGTGCCGCGCGGCGTGTTGACGACCTGCCACATGCCGTCACGAATCGCGTCGAGCTTGTCCGGATCGATGTCCACTTTCGACTGCGGCGCCGGCGGCGGCACCGGCTTCCAGCCGGTCCCGTCGTCCACGGCTTTGAGCACGTGCGGCGTGACGCGCGTGCCGCCGTTGGCGAGCGTGGACATGTACACCGCCATCGACACGGGCGTGACCGACACCTGGCCCTGCCCGATGCCGACCGAGATCGTCTCGCCGGCGTACCACTTCTCGTGCATCTTCTCGCGCTTCCACTCCGTGGAGGGCACGAGCCCCTGGACTTCGTTCGGCAGATCGATGCCGCTCAGGACGCCCAGGCCGAGCGCCGTCGCCCACTTGTTGATCTTGTCGATGCCGACCATGTTCGCGACCGTGTAGAAGTACACGTCGCACGACTCGGCGATCGCGCGCCGCAAGTCGATCGAGCCGTGGCCGCCCTTGCGATCCATCCAGCAGTGGAACTCGCGGCCGTAGAAATTCGCGTGGCCGGGGCAGTACACCTTGAAGTCCGGCGTGATGATGCCTTCCTCGAGACCCGCCAGGGCCACCGCCATCTTGAACGTCGAGCCCGGCGAGTACCGGCCCTGAATGGCGCGGTCCTGCAGCGGCCGTTCCTCATCAGTGTTGAGCGACGCCAACGTCGAGCGGTCGATGCCGCCGGCGAACGCGTTCGGGTCGAACTCCGGCCGGCTCGTGAAGCCGAGCACCTCGCCGTTGCGCGGATCGAGCACGACCGCCGCGCCGGCCGTCGCGATGCCGCCGTCTTCGGCCGCCTTGAAGGCGTCCTCGATCGCCTTCTGGATGTCGTAGTCCACCGTCAGCTGCAGGCGCTTGCCTTCGGTCGGCGGATCCTCCTCGAGCGTCCGGATTTCACGTCCCACGCTGTTGACGACGACGCGCCGCGCGCCGTCCGATCCCATGAGGTAGGTGTTGTAGACCTTCTCGATGCCGGACTGCCCCGTGATGTCGCCGCTCCTGAGCGAGTCGTCTTCGGCCACCTGCGAGTCGCTGACCTCGCCGACATACCCGAAGAGATGGGCCGCCATCGTGTCCGGATATCGCCGCGTCGGCACCTGTTCGACGACGACGTCGGGCAACTCCGAGTCGAGGCGGCGCGCGACGACCGCGGCCACCTGCGCGAGCGAGGCGTCCTGAATGATCGTGATCGGCCGGTACGTCGGCTCGCGCCGGTGCCGCTCGACAATCGTGCGCAGCCCCGCTTCGTCGAGGCCCAGGACGTCGGCCAGGATGTGAATCGTGCGCGGGAGATCCTTGGTGTGCTCCCGGACGATCGAGATGCTGTAGGAGTGCCGGTTCTCGACCATGACCCGGCCGTCGCGATCGAAGACGAGGCCGCGCGGCGCCCGCAGCGCGAGCGTGCGCTGGTGGTTGTTCTCGGCCATTTCGTCGTACTGCTGGTGCTGGAGCACCTGCAGCACCCAGAAACTCACCGCCAGGACCGAAAAGACGGCCGCGATGATGACCTGGAGTGCACTCAGCCGGATTCCCGCCCTGCGGCGATCTTCGACCATATATCTCTTCGTTGATTCTAGCGCCGGAGGCGCGTGCGGCCCATGCGCCGCCGCTCGACCGCCCCGGGCAACAGCTCAGTCACCTGAAAGGCCGCCACTCCGACGACCGCATTGCCGAGCGCCTCGCCCGCCACGCTCGCATAGGGCGTTCCGAAAGGGCGAAGCCCGAGCACGGCGCTGAGGCCAATAGTAATGGCCTGGTGGACGACCGTCGCGCAAAAGAACACCACAAACCGCGGGATCGGCTCGGCAATGTTGAGCTGCGTGCCGATTATCCCGGTCACGAACCCGACAATGGTCTTCGCCAGGCCTCCGATGCCGATGACACCTGTGGACAGCGAGTCCTGGACGAGGCCCGCCACGGTGCCGGTGACGAGTCCCGGCACGGATCCGGACGACAGCGCGACGTACACGACGACGACGAGCACGAGGTCCACGGCAATCGGGCCCGTCACGACGAACCGCGCGATGGTGGTCTGCAGCGCCAGCGCGAGCACGATCGCGAGCAGGATCCCGGCAGCCTTCACTCGCGGCTCTCCTCGGCCTGCTTGATCGGCGTCGGCGTCAGGACGACGAGCACCGTCTCGAGCGACGAAAAGTCCACCGCCGGCCTGATCGTGATGCGCTTGTAGGCGGGCCCGGTCTTCTCGACGGCGTCCACCTGGCCGATCGTGAAGCCTTTCGGGTAGATCCCGTCGATTCCAGACGTGACGACCAGATCGCCGACCATCACGTCCGCCGACTCAGCCACGTACTCGAGGCGCAGCCGCGCGTCGCCGCCGCCGAGCGCAACCCCCTGCGCGTGCGACCGCTCGATCAGCGCGCCTGCCGCGGCGTTGCGATCGACGAGCAGTTGCACCTTGGCCGCGTCGAGGCTGGGAATGACGACGCGGCCGACGACGCCCGCGGCCGCGATGACGGCCATGTCGGGTTTCAGACCCTGGCGCGTGCCCTTGTCGATCGTCAGCGTCCGGAAATCGGGCGAGGCGCTCGACGCGATGATCTCGGCCGCCGCGGTTTCGAGATTCGACCGATCGCGCAGCGCCAGCACGTCCTCGAGCGTCCGGGCGCGATCGGCGAGCGCCCGGCGCTCCTGATATTGCACCTGCATGGCCTCGAGCTGCCGCCGCAAATCCGCGTTCTCCGCCTCGACGCCGCGCAGCCACACGTACCGGCTCCAGCCGCGGCGCATGCCCGCCACGGCCTTCGCCACGCCGCGCTGCGCCTCGGCGAAGACGCCGAAGGTGACGGACTCGAGGACCGGCACGCCGCTGCGCGAGTTCACTTGCGCCGAAATGAGAATGACGTGGCCGAGCACGACGGCGAGGAAGAGGTACCCGGAGCGCCGGCGGATGTCGAGAAGAGCCATCTAAAAAAGCTCGCCACCACAGAGGACGCGGAGGAAACACCGATGGCTCAGCGTCCGCGGGGTCCTCAGCGGTGGAGAGTTAATCAATCGAGATCTTCCGCAGCAGGTTGAAATCCGACAGCATCTTCCCCGCGCCGAGCACGACCGACGACAGCGGATCCTCCGCCATCGCGAGCGGCAGGCCGGTCTCCTCGCGGAGGCGCTTGTCGAGGTTCTTCAGCATCGATCCGCCGCCCGTCAGCACGATGCCGCGATCGACGATGTCGGCGGAGAGCTCCGGCGGCGTGCGCTCGAGCGCGACGCGCACGGCGTCCACGATGACGTTGACCGTTTCGGCGAGCGCCTCGCGGATCTCCTCGTCGCTGATCGTGATGGTCTTGGGCACACCCTCGATCAGGTGCCGCCCCTTGATCTCCATCGTCATCCGCTCTTCGAGCGGGAACGCGGAGCCGATTTCGATCTTGATCTGCTCGGCCGTGCGCTCGCCGATGAGCAGGTTGTACGTCTTCTTGATGTACTGGATGATCGCCTCGTCCATTTCGTTGCCGGCGACGCGCACCGCCTTGCTGTAGACGATGTCGGCGAGCGAAATGACGGCGATGTCGGTCGTGCCGCCGCCGATGTCCACGATCATGTTGCCGGACGGCTCGGTGATCGGCATGCCGGCGCCGATGGCGGCGGCCATCGCTTCCTCGACCAGGTGCACTTCGCTGGCCTTCGCGCGGTACGCGCTGTCTTTGACGGCGCGCTTCTCGACCTGCGTGATTTCGGAGGGCACGCCGATGACGATGCGCGGGCGCACCCAGACGTTGCGGTTGTGCGCCTTCTTGATGAAGTAGGTCAGCATCTTCTCGGTGACCTCGAAGTCGGCGATGACGCCGTCCTTCATCGGCTTGATGGCGACGATGTTGCCGGGGGTTCGACCGAGCATGTCCTTGGCGTCCTTCCCGACGGCCTCGACGCGGCCGTTGACCTTGTTGATGGCCACGATCGACGGCTCGTTGACGACGATGCCTTTGCCGCGTGCGTAGACGCACGTGTTGGCCGTGCCGAGATCGATCGCCAGGTCACTGCTGAACAACGAGAGCATCGAGCGAAGACTCAAGGGAAAACTCCTGTGATTGCGTGCAATTCCGGGTACCGACCGCTCAGGTGCCGTGTCAGTTATCGGCGGGAGCGGACGCAGCCTGAATACCGTTTTTGCCGGAATCCTTGACTTGATACATCGCCTTGTCGGCGGCGGCCACGAGCTCGTCGGCCGACGCGGCCACATCGGGCAGCGTCGCGACGCCGACCGAGGCCGTCAGGTGGATGTTCAGCCCGTCGCCGGCGAGGAACATGTGCGCGGCCACGCGCTCGCGCACGCGCTCGCCCACGGCGTATGCGCCCTCCCCGCCCGTGTCCGGCAGGACGATGGCGAACTCGTCGCCGCCGAAACGCGCGCAGACGTCCGTTTCACGCGCGCTGCCGCGGATGAGCCCGGCCGCCTCCACGAGCGCCCGGCTGCCATACAAGTGGCCGTGGCTGTCGTTCACGGCTTTGAAGCCGTCGAGGTCGATGAAGAGCAGCGACAGCGGCCGTCCGCTTCGGGACGCGCGCTTGGTCTCGCGGCGCAGCACCGAGTTCAGATAGCGCGAGTTGTACAGCTGCGTGAGGTCGTCGGTGACCGACAGCGCCTCGGCGCGCTTCAGCAGCAGCGCGCTGTCGAGCGCCATCGCCGCCGGCTCGAGCAGCGCGTGCAGCGACTGCAGCAGGCGCCCCGACAGCTTGGGCCGCTGCGCGGCGGGCGCGCGATCGAAGCCCACGAGCGCGCCGACGCGGCCGTCACGGCCGCTCAGCGGCAGCGCGAACACGGCGCCCACGCCGCCCGATCGGGCGCCGCGCGCGTCGCCGCGCAAGTCGTCGGTGGCGAAGAGCTCACCGCGATTCACCACCCACTTCGCCACGGCACGAACGGCCGCATCGTCGTCGGCGGAGGTGCCGCGGCGCGAGAGTACGGTCAGCTCGCCAGAGGAATCAGCCGAGACGAGGGCCCAGCACGGCGCCGGAAGCCACGCGGCGGCGCGCTCGACGATGAGATCGGCGAGCTCGGCCGGGTCGAGCGTCCCGTGCACGGCGCGGACGATCTCGACGAACGTGTCGCGACGGTCGATGCGGCTGCGCAGCCCCCGCTCGGCGGCGTGCAGCCGGCCGGCCAGATCGGTCTGCGGGGATCGGAGCGTGAGCTCGCCGGTGCGCCGGAGCTTGGACGCGCGCTTGCGCATGCCGGGCGCGTGGTACAGCGTGCGGCGTGACATGGAGGCGCTCGTGGCTCGGCTCAAGGTAAGTTGTTCTAACCACGGCAAATATAACATATGGATACACAGCATTCGCTTGCCGTTTGCGAAGATCCTGACGTACCATCGAAGTTTCTGAAGGTGTCTCAATGACCATGCTCGACCGTATGCGCCGCCACAAGGCGTGGCTCCAGTGGAGTCTCGTCCTTGTCGTGCTGGCGTTCATCATTTTCTACATCCCGGACTTCCTCCGCGGGTCCACGGACGCGAGCTCCGGCGACACGATCGCCAGCGTCGAAGGCCATGCGATCACGTCGGGAGAGTTCAAGCGGACCTATCAGGCGCAGCTCGAGGCGTACCGCTCGGCGTACGGCGGCCAGATGAGCGAGCAGCTGCTGAAACAGCTGGGCATCGAGCAGCAGATCCTGCAGCAGATGGTGGACGAACAGGCGGCGCTCACCGAGGCCGATCGCCTCGGGATTCAGGTGAGCGACGAGGAGGTCCGCCAGCGCATCTTCGCGATCCCGGCGTTCCAGGACAACGGGCGGTTCATCGGCGACGCGCGCTACGAGCAGCTGCTGCGGGCGCAGCGTCCTCCGCTCACGCCGACGGATTTCGAAGACGGCATCCGCAAGACGCTCGTCGTCGAGAAGCTGCGCGCCTCGCTGACCGACTGGCTCTCGATTCCCGACAAGGAGCTCGAACAGGAGTACCGCCGGCGCAACGACAAAGTGAAGCTCGCCGTCGTCAGCGTCTCGGCCGACAAGTTCCGCGGCGACGTGAAGCCGAGCGATCAGGAGGTGTCGGCGTACTTCGACGCGCACAAGACGGACTTCAAGATTCCCGAGAAGCGCAAGATCCGCTACCTGCTCATCGACATCGACGCGCTGCGCGCGAAGGTCGTCGTGCCGCCGGCCGACGTCGAGCGCGCCTACAACGACAACGCCGAGCAGTACTCGACGCCCGAGCAGATTCGCGCGAGCCACATTCTGCTGAAGACCGACGGGAAGGACGACGCGGCGGTGAAGGCGAAGGCGGAGGACATCCTGAAGCAGGCGAAGGCCGGCGCCGACTTCGGCGAGCTCGCGAAGAAGTACTCCGAGGACGAGGCCACCGCGAAGAACGGCGGCGACCTCGACTACTTCACGCGCGGCAAGATGGTGCCCGAGTTCGACGCCGTCGCGTTCTCGCTGCAGCCCGGGCAGATCAGCGATCTCGTGAAGACGCAGTTCGGCTACCAGATCGTCAAGATGACGGACAAGAAGCCGGGCACGACGCGCACGCTCGCGGAGATGCGCCAGCAGCTGACCGACCAGCTGGCGGCGGAACGCGCGCAGGCGCAGGCCGGCGATCTGGCCGCGGCGCTCGAGAAGCAGATCAGCAAGCCGTCCGATCTCGACAAGGTCGCCAAAGCGCAGGGCCTCACGGTGCAGGAGTCGGGCTTCTTCGCCCGCGACGAACCGATCCTGGGCCTCGGCCCGTCGCCGGACGCCGCGGCGCGCGCTTTCGACCTGAAGATCGGCGAGGTCTCGCAGGGCCTGCGCGCCTCGCGCGGCATCGTGTTCGTCACGCCGGTCGCGAAGCAGGACGCCTACGTGCCGAAGTTCGACGAGGTCAAGGACCGCGTACGCGACGAAGTCATCAGGATCAAGTCGCGCGATCTGGCGAAACAGAAGGCCGCGGAGCTCGACGCCAGGCTCAAGACCGCGCCTGATTTCGAAAAGGCGGCCAAGGCCGCGGGCCTCGACGTGAAAACCACCGAGCTCATCGCGCGCGACGCGCCCATCACCGACATCGGCGTCTCGTCGGCCGTGGACGACGCGGCGTTCGCGATGGCCGTCGGATCGGTCAGCGACCCGATCGTCACCGACAACGGCGCGGCCATCGTCAAGCTGGTGGACAAACAGGAGACGAGCCCGGCCGACTTCGCGCTCGCGAAAGACAAATTCCGCGAAGACATGCTGACCGATCGCCGCAACCGGTTCTTCGGCGCCTACATGGTGAAGGCGAAGCAGCGGATGAAGATCGAAGTCAACCGCGAGTCGCTCGAAAAGGCGGTCAGCTCGTAGCGGCGGTCCGCCTGAAGGCGGACACGACGTGTCGATTTGGTCATCGGAGAAAGGTGACCGGCATCAACGCCAGCGGTTCGCCGCGGCGGAACAGCGTCAGCGGGCCGCGCATCATTCTGAGCGTGTCGAGTTCGGCTTTCGACAGGTTCGCCGCGAGCCACGTGCCCATGGCGGCCTGCTCGCTCGCGCTTCCGCTGAACTCGTCGGTCAGCAGCTCGTAGAAGCTTTTGCGCGGCGGATACACCACCAGCTCCACCTCGGCATCGGCGGCGATCTTGGCCCGTTGCTTCGCGATGGCGACGGCGGCGTCGAGGCCGCCGAGCGCGTCCACTAGGCCGTTGCCGCGCGCCTGCGCTCCCGTCCACACGCGGCCCTGCGCGACGGCGTCGATCTTCTCCGGCGTCGTGTGGCGCGACTGCGCCGCCTTCTCGACGAACTGGTCGTAGAAGGCCTGCAGCTGCTCCTGCACCTTCTTCAGCTCCTCGGCGTTGTAGGGACGCGCCGGCGACTCCATTTCGGCGTTGCGTCCGATGCTGGTGCTGTCGATGTGCGCGCCGAGCTTTTCGTACACGCCGCCGGTGACGATCTTGCCGCCGAAGATGCCAATCGACCCGGTCAGCGTGGACGGCTGCGCGACGATGGCCTGCGCGGGCATCGCGATGTAGTAGCCGCCCGACGCCGCCAGGTCTGACATCGACGCGACGAGCGGCCGATCGGCGCGCTCGTTCCTGGCGATCATCAGCTCGCGCCAGATCGCGTCGGACGCGATCGCGGAACCGCCCGGGCTGTCGATGCGCAGGACGATGGCCCGCAGCGAGCTGTCGCGCCGCGCCTGCCGGATCGCCTCGATGAGCGTGTCCGAGCCGAGCGTCGAGCCGTTGAGCGGATCGAAGCCGCTCTTGCCGCTCGTGATGGTGCCCGTCGCGTAGATCACGCCGATGCGCGGCCCGCGGTTCAGCCCCAGGCTGCCGAGGCTCACGCGCGCGTAGTCGTCGCCGTCGATTTTCTGCAGACGGCGGCCTCCGCCTGCCGCCCCGGCCCGGGCCTCGCGCAGCCGATCCTCGACCTGATCCTGATAGGCGACGTCGTCCACGAGGCCGGCGCGCACGGCGTCTTCCGGCAGAAACGGCCCCTGATCGATCAGCGCGCGGACGTCGGCCTCGCTCTTCTTGCGGCTCGCAGCGACGCCGCGCACGAGCTGGTCGTACAGGTCGCGGTCGAGCGACTCGTCCATCTCCTTGTGCGCCCGCGTGTACCCCTTTTCGGTGAGCTGATTCACGGCGGTCTTGTAGTCGCCGATGTGGTGCATGTCGGGATACGCGCCGATCTTGTCCAGCGTGCCGCGGAGAAAGACCTCGTAGGTCGCGATGCCGCTCAGATCGAGCGGACTCGACGGCGGCAGGAAGACGCGGTCGGCCGCCGACGCGAGGTAGTACTCGCGGTCGCCGCCGTACTCGAGATACGCGTAGACCGGCTTGCCCGACTTCTTGAAGTCCACGACCGCATCGCGAATCTCCTGCACCTTGGCCCAGTACGGCGAGTCGAACCCCGTCGGGACGAGCAGCACGGACGAGATGCGCGCGTCCACTTTCGCCTTGCGGAGGTCGTCCACGATCGTGCGCAGCACGGGGGCGTTGGCGCCGCGGACGTAGGTGACGACGGTCGTGGGCGCGACTTCCGAGAGATCGCCGCCGACTTTCAGCACCAGGGTCGCGTTCGACGGCACGGACGGCTCGCGGCCGACGAGGAGATACAGCACGGCGAAGCCCGCGATCGAGATGAAGACGGCAAGGCCCAGCACGGTGAAAATGACGGTGAATCGGCCGCGAGCCATGATGAGGACTCCTTCGGGTCCGCTCTCAATTCTCGCATGGTGAGCTATACTGTGGGTTCGTCCCCACGCGGGATTTCTCTCCACTGCGGAAGTGGCGGAACGGCAGACGCGCTAGCCTCAGGAGCTAGTTGGAGCAATCCAGTCGGGGTTCAAATCCCCGCTTCCGCACCAGCCCATCACTACCACGTTCGAACCCCGCGTGGAGCGTCTTCAGGGCTGCACCGGAATCCAGCCGGCATGCAGCACGCGGACGTGATTCTGAAGAAATCGCTTGGTGAGGAGCCCGAGGGCATTCTGCAGTCTGGACTCGACACAGTTTGCCACCGT
This sequence comes from uncultured Bifidobacteriaceae bacterium, assembly GCA_964579765.1. GTDB lineage: Bacteria > Acidobacteriota > Vicinamibacteria > Vicinamibacterales > CAVVIG01 > DATNBT01. The sequence goes on along the minus strand of CAZOIK010000313.1, from coordinate 7,874 downwards.
GAGTTCGTACGCGCCTGCGTCGGGCATCTGCAGCACGACGAGAAACGGACCTTGCCGGGAGATGTTGATCACGGCGTACCACTGATCATGCTGCGTGACGCCGATGGTAATCCCGCCGTCTTGAACCTCCCCGCGCGCGACGAACAGAGCGCCCTTCTCGCGCCGAACAACCGGAAACTTCAGCGCATACGCGTATCGATCGCTGATGTGGCCGTCGATGGTCCAGGCCCCGGGAGCGAGTTCGGTCACGGCCCCAATTCGCATCGTCGGGGCATCGGCGATCGGGACGACCCGATCGAGGTCAGGGATAGCACGCTCCGCCAACGTGCCGGGAAACGTGTACAGCGTGGCACCACCGAGCGATTGCCCGGTTCGACCGCCGTACACGTTCCAGTCGTTGGGCTGCTCGATCGTTGCCTGTCGCGCCGCGGGGGAGGCCGGCAGTACCGTCGGCGATCCACTCGAATTCAGGAACACCGTTTCGAGCCCGACCTCAATGGGCTCGTAGACGTACCAGTAGCCGTAGTCGCTTGGGGCGGCAAGCCGCAGCATGTAGCCGTCGATCTTCTTCGGTGCGAATTCCATGAGTGTGTGGTCGACCAGCAGGGGCTGGCTGGCTGCGATTTGTGCGTTCACCTGCTCCACGTGGTGGGGATAGGTCGATGTAGCCAGAACGGGCTCGTTCCAATAGACGGGGCCGATGTGCGGGCTGTCCGGGAAGAACGACACGAACGGCAGGCTCGCCGGCTCCGATGCCGCCTCGATGGACACGACGCCGGCCCCCGGGTGCTTCGTTCGATACGCGCGCATCTCGGCGTAGACGGCCGCAAAGATGCGCTTCGTGGCCGCCGGCGTCCGCACACCTCGTACGACCGGCGGAGCCTCGATCACGGCGTCGAGCCTCTTCGATTGCTCGCGAAGCGCGAACAGACGCTCTGTCACCCCGAAACCCACAACCGCGAGCACGACGGCCACGACGGCCGCAGCGCGCGCGGCGCGCAGGCGCAGCGGCTGCGTGCCGGACCAGAGGATGACGACAAACGGCACGATCGACAGGCTGGTGGTCCACCACTGGTGCATGAAGTTCGCGGACGGATAGGCGCCCAGCCACAGCATCAGCGTCAACGTCGCAAACAGCAGCGCCGCCTCGGGAATCGCGCGCCGGAACAGCGCCACGATGCCGGCGCCGATCACGACGCCGCGAATGACGAACCAGTAAGTCGCGGCGCTACGCTGCAGCGTCACGAAGGTCGAAAGCGTCGCGAGTATCCCGCCAGCGCTCCCTCCCGCGAGATACATCCCTTGAGGAAAGGAGATGGTCTGCAGATACCAGTCGTGCAGCGCACCCGCCCACCACAAGGCAGCGAGCGTCGCTGTCACCACAGCCGAAAAGCCGCAGACGATAAGGGCCATTCCGCGTCCTGCGACACGCCACGCGACCCTCCCGCACGAGACAAGCAGCCCGACGAAGGCGACGAGGGCAACCAGAAACAGCACGCCGTAGGACTGCTTCATCGCCCACATGATTCCTGACAGCACGCCGACGAGCAGCAGCCGCCGCCCTGAGTGCCAACCGAAATCGACACGCGTGAGCAGCAGAACCGCGACCAACTGCAGCATCAGAATAGAGGCATGCGGCGAAATCATGACACCGTGCTGGTAGAACGGGGCGAGGCCGAGCCAGATGGTCACGCCGAACGCGGCGCCAACGGGACCGAGCCAGCGGCGGCCGAGGAAATACAGGAGAGCCGCACTGGCGCCGTACCACCCGCACAGCAGCCACTTGATGGAGAGGAGTCGGTGGCCAAGCGCGACGAACGCCAGCGCGTTCAGGTAGCCATTGAGCGCGCCGTATTGGTCGAACGTGTCACGGAAGATGACTCCTCCGCGGCTGATATCCAGCACCTGGCGTAGCTGATACCCGTCGTGCCCCATGTCGGTGAAACCGAAGTGAAAACCACGAGGCGCACAGTAGGCCGCGACGGCAAACGTCAGCAGGCCGAGCGCCGGCGCGACGAGCCGATCGGAACGCGAACGTGACATGCGGGGCATGACTCTAACATTGGCGTCTCCCCTTCACCACGTTTCTGCGGTCTTTACGGTGATAAGATGCGCGGCCGAGGAGACAACTCATGAAGCGAGTGATTCCGCACGTGATCGCTCTGGCGCTGGCGCTCGCCGGAGGCTCGTACCTCGTGTTCGCGCAGCAGCCGCCCGGCCGCGGAGGGCGCGGCGGCCCCCAGGGGCCGATGTCGTTCTTCATCACGAGCGTCGGCAAGGGCGACGGCGCCAACTACGGCGGCCTCGCGGGCGCCGACGCGTACTGCCAGCAGATGGCGACCGCGGCCGGCCGCGGCGGCGCGACGTGGCACGCGTACATGAGCACCCAGGGACCGAACGCCGTCAACGCGCGCGACCGCATCGGCAACGGCCCGTGGTTCAACCAGAAGGGCCAGCTGGTCGCGCAGAACCTGGCCGAGCTGCACGGCGACACGCTCGAGCAGGCGCGTCTCGGCAACCGCCTCGGCAAGCAGATCTCGCTGACCGAGAAAGGCGGCATCGTCAACGGCGTGGGCGACATGCCGAACACGCACGACATCCTGACCGGGTCGATGGCCGACGGCCGCGCGTACACCGACGGCATGGATCACACCTGCAACAACTGGACGAGCAACAGCATGGGCACCGCGCAACTGGGCCACTCCGACAAGCAGGGCGGCGGCAACAGCTCGTGGAACTCGGCGCATCCGAGCCGCGGCTGCAGCCAGGAGAATCTGGTCAGCACCGGCGGCGCCGGGCTGCTCTACTGCTTCGCGGTCAACTAACGCGACCGGGGTCGTTTCAAGGTTCCAGAGGTTCCAGCCTCTGGAACCTTGGAACCTTGTCGTTCGTCCGTTCGGTCCACGTTTTGTCCCATTCGCTCCCTGTTTATTGACCTCCTGTCGGGCCTGAATTACGGTATTCGCTCCAATGGACACTGCGACTTCCAGCTACTCCCCCGCGGTTCCGCGCGCCACCGCGCGCGGGGCGCGCATCGTGTTGACGGCGCCGTTGACCGAGATCATCGACCACGCCGGCTACTTCATTCAGATGAGCATGGCCTCGCTGCCGATGTGGCTCGAGGGGATTCTCAACAAGAAATATCCGACGTGGCGCAACGTCGAGTACAACGCCGACGGATCGGCCCGCTACATGCCCGCGGGCACGCGCGTGCTCGAGGCCACGCTGCTGCGGCACTATCCGGCCGAAGACGTCGCGTGCTGCTATCCGACCGACCTCGAGAAGTTCGTCGGCCCCGACACCAGAGTCGTCGCCGTCTCGACGCACAACCCGCTCGGCGTGACGTTCGCCGCCGGGGTGTACACGTCCATCTTCGGATCGTCGAAGCAGCCCATCAACTCGCACTACGCGATGGAGCTGTTCGACGCCATCAAGAACAACCCGTACCGCGGCAACTTCAAGGTGCTCGTCGGCGGGTCGGGCGGCTGGCAGATCACGCAGACGAATTCGTGGGAGCGCCTCAGCGTGGACTGCGTGGTCGAGGGCCGCGCCGAGTCGGCCGACGTGAAGACGCTCTTCGACAAGGCGCTCGCCGGCGACGACCTGCCCAAGCAGATCGACGTCGCGCACCCGAAGGACCGCAACGAGTTCGTCTTCCCCGACAAGCGCACGACGTTCGGCGTCGTCGAGATGACGACCGGCTGCGGGCGCCGCTGCCAGTTCTGCGTGCCCGATCTGAACCCGCAGATCGACATGCCGAAGGACAAGATGATGGACGCCGTGCGCGCGAACGTGCGCGACGGCAACAAGCAGATCTCGCTGGCTACCGAGGACATGTTCATCTGGGGCCAGGTGCACACGAGCGTTCCGTTCTACTTCCCCAATCGTGAAGCGCTCGTCGATCTCTACAAGTCGGTGTGCGACACGCCGGGCGTCGAGCAGCACGTGCTCAGCCACTCGACGATCGCGCCGGCCGTGGTCGATCCGATCATGATTCAGCAGATCACCGAGGTCTGCATCGACAAGAGCCCGATTCACCTGCCGCTGCTCAGCACGCACCCGAAGAAGAAGGCGCTCGTCCCGCTCGTCGGCCTCGAGACCGGCTCGGTCCGCATGGCGAAACAGATCATGCCGAGCAAGGGCGTGCCGTTCCCGATCGAGGAGTGGCAGAGCGTGTTCATCCGCGGCCTCGAGGTGATGAACAAGAACAACTGGTTCCCCGCCGCCACGCTCATCGTCGGCAACCCAGGCGAGACCGACGACGACGTGAAGGCGACGCTCGATCTGATCTACGAGGTCGAGCGGCGTGGGCTGTTCGCCTTCTTCATCCCGTCCATCTTCACGCCGCTCCACGACACGCGGATGGAAGACAAGAAAGGCGTGTCGCAGACGCGCGAGCTGACGCCGCTGCAGTGGCAGCTGATGATGAAGTGCTGGAAGATGAACCTGCGGCCCGGTCAGATCAGCTGGTGGGCGCCCACGGCGTGGCGCGTCGGCGCGATCGGGCTGTGGGCGTGGAAGCTCCGCAAGCTGAACGGCCCCGGGTTCACCTGGCCGATGTTCATGTTCGCGAGCGCCCTGCCCGAGTGGCTGATGGGCAAGATGGGCAAGATCTACGTCGGGAAGCCGCTGAACGTGAAGACGCGGAAGGAGCTCCTCGCCACGATCAAGCCGCACCAGTGGCAGTTCCTGCGCGCCGACTGCGGCGATCTGCCCGACAACATGCCGACGCAGACGCCGCCGCAGGCCCAGCGCTCGTTCATCTCGCTGGTACCCGCGTCGGCGTAGTTCGGACGTCGCCGCTCTAACTTCTTACTTCTTCGGCGCCGGCGGCTGCGGCGTGGGCGTGTGGTTCTGGTACGTCCCCGCGTATTTCTTCTCGATCGAATCGCGGATCTGCTTGAGCGACGCGCCCGAGTTGAACATCTGCATGGCCTGCTGGCCGACGTCGATGCACACCTGGCACTCGCTGCCGTGCGGCTCCCAGGCGACGACGTCGCCGTTCGAGTTGCGCTGGCGCACGAAGCAGTCCTCGTTGCCCTGGTGACCGAGGTGGTCGCAGCCACAGAAGCACGGCATGTAGGTCAGGACTTCCGGATGCTCGGCCGCGAACTGGAACACCTGCACGACGACCTGCGTGGGCCGCGGCAGCGGATCGCGCGGGCCGAACGGCAGCGGCGGCAGGCTGGCCTGCTTGTGCGGACCGAGGGGCTTGACGTCAACCGCCGCCGTCGCCGACGCCGAGACGTTCCAGAGCGCGGCAACCACCAGCATCGACAGGACACTCAACGAAGCGATGAACGGGCTGAGACGTTTCATGGCTGGAAAACCTCGGCGGATATTCTACCGCGGCGGCCCCTGAAAGGGCCGCGATCGGCGATTTAGTTGAGCTGCTGGCGGCGCGCCTGCACGAGCGACCGCGCGACGTCCACGAGATCCTCGAGCCAGAGCGGCTTGAACCGGATCTCCGCGCCGAGATCGCGGAGCTCGTCGATCACCGAGTCTTCCAGGCACTGATCGCCGGTGACGATGACGACCGGCGTGTGGCGGTGAGGCTCGCCGGCGCGCAGCCGGTACAGCATGCCGAGGCCGTTGATGAACGGCATCCGCAGGTCGAGGATGATGGCGTCGGGATGGGCGGCTTCGATCTCGCGCAGGCCCGACTCGGCGGTCGCCGCCGTCCGGACGTCGTAGCCTTCGAGCGTGAGGATCTGTGCAAACGTCTCCGTCGTTGACACGTCGTCGTCCACGATCAGAAGACGCGGGGCCTCGGCTGTCATCGCTGAATTGCTCTAAGCTATGCGCAATTGTAATGCCGATTGATATTAATCGGCGATGCACACTTTAACATCCAGGCGTGTCTCACTTTGCGAAGCGCGTCATACAAGTTTTGAGCGCGGCGATCCGGCCTTTCCTGGTATCGGCGGCAGCGGGCCTGCTCGTGATGGCCGCCGCGCCGGCCGCCCTCGGACAGCCCCCTGAGCTCCGCTGGGCGGGCGACGCCGAAGGCGGAGCGCCGTTTGTCGAGGCCGATCCCGCCCGCCCCGACGTCGTCTCCGGCTTCGACGTGGACGTCGCGTCGCTCCTCGCGCGCGGCCTGCACCGGACGCCGCGCTTCGTCCAGATTACGTTCACCTCGCTCGACCAGTCGATCGCGCGCGGCGACGCCGACGTCGCCCTGAGCGGGATCGAAGACACGCCCGCCCGCCGAGCGGTGCTCTCGACGACCGTCCCCTACTACGAGTTCCGCGAAGTCCTCAGCGTGCGGAACGCCGACGCCGCGCGCGTCCACACGCTTGCGGATCTGCGCGGCCGCAGGGTCGGCACGCTGAGCGGCACGATCGCCTACGACATCCTGCTCAAGGCGGCCCATGACTACGGCATCGACGCGCTGCCGTACGAAGACGACGTCCACCCGTACAGCGATCTCGTGCTCGGACGCGTGGACGCGGTGCTGCTGGACAACGTCCTCGCCGAGCGGCGGACGCGCTTCATCCCGGGCTTCACGATTCAGCCGGACACGGTCGCCGTCGGCCACTACGTCGGCGTGCTGTCGGCGGCCAACGCGCCGCTGCGCGACGCGTGCAACGAGATTCTGCGCGGCGCCATGCGCGACGGCGAGCTCGAACGGATCTTCCGCCGATGGAACGTCTGGAACGGCGATCAGCCACGGCTCTATGCGCGCCTGCTGGCCGGCGAGCCGGTCGCGCCCGTCACCGGCTTCGACGCCACGACGACGGCGGCGCTCTCGGCGCTCGACGCGACCGCGCGGTATCTGCCGTCGCTCCTGCGCGCGTCGGTCGTCACGATCGTCCTGTCGTGCCTCTCGATGGCGCTCGCGGTCGCGATCGGCGTGCTCATCGCGACCGGCCGCGTATACGGCGGCCGGGCGATCCGCGCGGGGCTGACCGGCTATGTCGAGCTCATGCGCGGGACGCCCATCCTGCTGCAGCTCTTCGTCCTCTACTACGGGATCGCGGCGGCCATCCGGCTGCCGGCATTCGCCGCCGCGCTCCTTGGGCTGGCGCTCAACTACGCGGCGTACGAAAGCGAGATCTATCGATCCGCGCTGCAGGCCATCCCGGCGGGACAGCTCGAAGCGGGCCGGACCCTCGGCCTGAGCGACATGCAGGTGCTCACGCTCATCCGCGGTCCGCAGGCGTTCCGGCTCGCGCTCGCACCGATGACGAACGACTTCGTCGCGCTGCTCAAGGACTCGTCGCTCGTCTCCGTGCTGACGGTGATGGAGCTCACCAAGCAGACGCAGATTTTCGCGACCAATCTCGGCAGCTGGGTGATTCCCGGCGTGCTCTGCGCCGCGCTGTACCTGGCGATGTCGCTGCCGCTCGCCGCCGTCGCCTCGCGGCTCGAGCGCCGATGGAGGCAGGCGACGCCGTGACCGCCGTCCTCGAGGTACGCGATCTGCACCTCCGCCGTGGCGCGCGCGAGATTCTGCGCGGCGTGACCTTCCACGCCGACCGCTGCGACATCGTCGTCGTCATGGGCCCGTCCGGTTCGGGCAAGACGACCATCCTGCGCGTGATTGCCGGGCTCGAGCGTCAGGACGCGGGCGACATCGCGATTGAAGGCGGCCGCGCGGGCATGGTCTTCCAGTTTCACAGCCTGTTCGAGCACCTCACCGCGATCGAGAACATCTGTCTCGCGCCCGTCCACGCGCATGGCGTGAGCCGCGACGCCGCGCTTCAGCGCGGGCACGAGCTGCTCGCCGCGTTCGGCATCGCGCACCGCGCCACGGCGCTGCCGCGCGAGCTGTCGGGCGGCGAGGCGCAGCGGGTGGCCATCGCGCGCGCGCTCGCGGTCGATCCCCGCGTCCTGCTGCTCGACGAACCCACCGCGTCGCTCGATCCCGATCG